>JBOHSN010000198.1:0-1522 GCA_050733215.1 Gemmatimonadales bacterium | reverse complement strand
CCGCCGGCCCGCCCGGGGTCGCCGGCAGTCCACGTGCCGAAGCCCGGCACCTGGCGTACGCTCAAACGCGGCAAGCAGAAGTTCGTCGGCTATGAGCGCACCGAGGCCGACTCCGACATCCTCGCCTTCCGGCAGGAGGGCGACCGGCTCGAGCTCCTGCTGCGGGAGAATCCATTTTACGCCGAGTCGGGCGGGCAGGTGAGCGATGCCGGCACCCTGAGCGGCGAAGGGTGGTCGTTTCCGGTCGAGGCGGTCAGCAAAGACGCGAAAGGCACCGTGCTCGGCGGCGTGCTCGAGCGCTTCGAGCCGACCATCGTCCATGCGCAAGTGGACGCGCCGCGCCGCCGGAACACCGAGCGTAACCACAGCGCCACGCACCTCGTGCACGCGGCCCTCCGCCGCCACCTCGGCGGACACGTGCGGCAGCAGGGGTCGCTCGTCACGCCTGGGCGGCTCCGCTTCGACTTTTCCCACCTTGGCCCGATCGACGCCGGCATCCTTCGGGTCATCGAACGGGACGTGAACGAGCAGATCTGGGCCAACCACGCCGTCGCCACGCGCGAGATGCCGTATTCCGACGCGCTCGCGCTCGGCGCCATGGCCTTCTTCTCCGAGAAATACGGCGATGTCGTGCGCGTCGTCCAGATGGGCGACTCGATCGAGCTCTGCGGGGGCACCCACGTGCGGACCACCGGCCAGCTCGGACTGTTTCGCGTCACGGGGCAGGGCGGTGTGGCAGCGGGCGTACGGCGGATCGAGGCGGTTACCGGGCCGGAGGCGTACGCCGCCCTGGAGGGGCTCGAGAGCCGCCTTCAGCGGGTGGCCGAGGTGCTGAAGGCGCAGCCGGAGCACCTCGCACGCCGGGCGGAGCAGCTCGTGGACGAGCGGCAGAAGCTCGAGGCGCGGCTTCAGGGGGCGCTCCGGTCCGGAGGCGGCGCGCCGGCGGCTGCCGCCGAGGTGGTCCAGGTGGACAGCGTGCAGCTCACCATGGCCGAGACGACCACGGAGGACCGGGGGGAATTGGGCCAGATCGCCGACCGGTTTCGCGAGGGCAGGCGGAACGCGGTGCTCGTCCTCTTCGGGACCGCCGGTCGCGGCGCTATTCACGTGACGCTCAGCGACGATCTGGTGACCGCGGGGCGGAAGGCGGGAGACCTGGTGAACCGGATCGCGGCGGTGAGCGGCGGGAAGGGGGGCGGGCGGCCGCACTTCGCGTCCGCCGGCGCGGGCGATCCCGCACGGCTCTCCGACGCGCGGCAGGCGACGCCCGCGCTCGTCGCGGCGTGGCTCGGGAACGGCGGATGACTGCCGGCGGGCCGCCACCCACGACGGTGGGAGCGTGGCTCGACCGGCACACGGCCTCCGCTCCGGAGGCGCTCCGCGCCCGGGTGTTGCACTACGCCGCGGCGAGTGCGGAGCGCACCGACGTGGCCGCCGCGCTCTCGGCGGCGGGCGACGCCGCACTCGCCCGCGTGGTCGCCCATCCGGGCGACCGCTCGGTCGCGCTGGACCTGCTCGCCGC
>JBOHSN010000197.1:0-1608 GCA_050733215.1 Gemmatimonadales bacterium | reverse complement strand
TCCCCGCCCGAGCACGGTACCGTCCTGGTGCACGACGAGCGCGGTGGAGCCGGTGGTGCCCTGGTCGAGGGCGAGGATGGAGGACATGCGCTATCCGCTATCCGCTATCCGCTATCCGCTATCCGCTATCCGCGGAAGCTCGCGGACATCGCGATGCGAGCCGGCACCAGCCGATAGCGGATAGCGGATAGCGGATAGCGTCTCGCGGTTCAGCAGGCCTGCGTCCGTGATATACCCCGTCACCAGCTCCGCCGGTGTCACGTCGAAAGCGGGGTTCCAGATGCCCGCGCCGACCGGCACGGTCGCACGGCCACCGACACACCGGACTTCATCCGGGGACCGCTCTTCGATCGGAATCGCGGCGCCGGTGGGACAATCGAAGTCGAAGGTCGAGCGGGGCGCCGCGACGTAGAACGGCACGGCGTGGGCGCGGGCGGCGAGCGCCACGGCATAGGTCCCGATCTTGTTGGCGACGTCGCCGTTGGCCGCGATTCGGTCGGCGCCGACCAGCACGCAGGCGATGTCGCCACGGCGGAGCCGGCTCGCCACCATGCCGTCGGCAATCACGGTGCACGGCACGCCCGCCGCGCCGAGCTCCCAAGCGGTGAGCCGGCTGCCCTGGAGCAGCGGGCGGGTCTCGCCGGCGATGACGGCCACGCGGCGACCGGCGGCGTGGGCGGCGTACACCGGAGCGAGCGCCGTGCCGATCCCGCCGGTGGCGAGCGCGCCGGCGTTGCAGTGGGTGAGCACCGTCGCGCCGTCGGGCACCAGCGGAAGCCCGGCCTCGCCGATGCTCCGGCACATCCGGCGATCCTCGTCCCAGATCGCCTGCGCTTCCGTCCGGACGGCGCCGGCCACGGCGGCGGCGCCGCCTGGCGTGGCGTGCGCCACCCGGCGCACGCGGTCGAGCGCCCAGTGGAGGTTCACGGCGGTCGGGCGGGTGGCGCCGAGGGTCTCGCATGCGGCGTCGATCGCCCGCAGCACGCTGTCTCTGTCCGCCTGCCCGCCTGCCCGCCTGCCCGCCGCCAGTGCCACGCCCATCGCCGCGGCGACGCCGAGGAGCGGCGCGCCGCGCACCCGCAGCGCCCGGATCGCCTCCGCCACGGCAGCAACGGTGTCGAGCTCGCGATAGCGCTCTTCGTCGGGAAGCAGCGTTTGATCCAGGATGCGGACACCCCCGGCGGGCGTCCAGTCGATCGGGGTGGGCCAGGTCATGGCCGGAAGATATCGATCAGCTCATCCGGCGACGAATGGGGAAGCGGCACGGCGGAACGCCTCCATCAGGCGAGGGCTCACGGCGCCGGCGCCCAGTTCGCCGATCCGCTCGGTTGCGGCATGGGGGGAGAGCCGGTGCGCCGCGTCATCCGATTCGGTGAGCTCATCGTACAGCGCCGCCAGGCCGAGAATCTGAACCAGCAGCGGTTCCTCCGGAGCCAACGCGAGGCTTCCGGCGGGCCGGGCGCGGGCGCGGCAGACGATGTCCGCCACGCTCCAGGGACAGTCGTCGGTGCCCCGGTCCGCCGCGCACAGGTGCGCCGCCACCCGCGCCGCGGACTCGTCGATCGGGTCGAGCCCGAGGGCGCGCGCCAGGTCTGCCGCGTGCCGCGC
>JBOHSN010000196.1:0-1619 GCA_050733215.1 Gemmatimonadales bacterium | reverse complement strand
CCTGAAGATCAAGGCTCTTCCGCAGAATCTGTGGGTAAACAAACCTTTCGGAAGGCCCGTGGAGCCTGGGCCGGAGCTATGGAAGCTGCCGGCCTGCGGAAAGCTGGCGACCTCCTCGCCCCTCCCCGCCATCTTCCCGCAGTCCTTGGAAAACGCCCCCCAGACCGGCCCCCGCGTTTCCCACGAGCTCCCACAGCCCCGACGGCGGCGGCCGGAGAACGGGACGAAGAACCCGGGTCCGCCTGAAGGGGCGGAGGAGGCCCTTGTGAGGTCCTTGAAACCGGAGCCGGAATCCTGGCCTCGATCCGGCGGAGTAAGCACCTTATCTTCAATGGATTACGCGATCCAAGGCCCCCATTCTACCCACAGATTCTGCGGAGGAGGCCAACTTCCATGGGCTCGGCGGCGAGCCGTGGCTCTACGCCCGCCGCGCCACGGATCCGCCGCTCGACTCGCTCGACGCCTACCGCGAGCGCTTTCCGAACGCCGGCACGGCGGCCTTCCTCGGGCGTCTGGTGTCGGAGCGCACGCCCGAGGTGGCCTTCCAATTCGTCCTCTTCGCCCTCGAGGCGCCGAAGTTCTACCTCAACTGGCACTCGCACTACTTCGACACCGAGCTCGTCTGCACCGAGGCGCGGCGCGAGGAGATCCTGGCCGGCATCTCCGAGCGCTACAGCCCGTTCGGCGACAACGCCATCCCGGCGGCCGACCGCGAGCGCCTGCGCGAGCTGCCGCTCGCGCCGGTGGTGCGGCGGGCCGGCGACTTCGTCGAGGTGGAGACGCTCGCCTTCACCAAGTGGGGCGGGTTCTTCCGCCGTACCGTGCGCCTCGCCCCGCCGAGCTGGCTCCTGGACGAGCGCCGCGAGGAGGTGGCGCCCTACCAGTGCGGGATCATGATCTAGGCGCTAAGGCGCCGCCCGGCCTGGCATCCGGATTGCGCCGCGCTCGATCCCATGGACCGCTCCGCCCAGATCGACCGCGTCACCCCCACCACCGAGCCCGAGCGCACGCCGCTGCTGCGGCAGAGCTGGCACGACCTGCTGTTCCTGCACTGGGACCTGCCGTCCGAGGTGGTGCGGCCGCTGGTGCCGGAGGGGCTCGAGCTCGACCTCCACGAGGGGCGCGCCTGGGTGGGGCTCGTCCCCTTCACGATCCGCGGCACGCGGGCGAGCTTCACGCCGGCGGTGCCGGGCCTCTCGGACTTCCACGAGGTCAACGTCCGCACCTACGTCCACCACGGCGGCAAGGACCCGGGGGTCTGGTTCTTCAGCCTGGATGCGACCAGCCTGCTGGCGGTCGCCGGCGCCCGCGCCGTCTATCGCCTCCCCTACTTCGACGCCCGCATCCGCTTCGACGCCGCGCCCGGCGAGCCGCGGCGGCTCGAGTACGTCGCCGAGCGCCGCTCAACCGAGCCGGCTCCGCCGGGGTGCAGCATCCGCTGGTCGCCGCACGGCGCGCCGCGGCGGGCGGCGTACCGTAGCCTGGAGTTCTTCCTCGTCGAGCGCTACATCCTCTACGGCGCCGGCGAGGACGGCGGCCTCCACCGCGGCCAGGTGCACCACGACGCCTACCCGATCCAGGACGCTCAGGTCGAGCGGCTCGAGGAGTCGCTCCTCGCC
>JBOHSN010000195.1:0-1719 GCA_050733215.1 Gemmatimonadales bacterium | reverse complement strand
TTGGTGCACATCCAGCGCGACATACTTGGTCGTCCGCTTCATGAGAGCCGCTCCTTGCTGGGGGCCACGGGTCTGGGTCGACTCCATGGTAGCAGCCAGGGGCACGCTCTCAACATGCGTTAGGCGGCCAGGCTACGGCGACTTCACCTGAAAGCTCGCCACCATGCCGAGGGCAAGGTGCGGCGGCTGATCCGGGGCATCCTGCAAAAAGCAGATCATACCATAGGTGCGACCGGAGCTCAGCTCCACGACGAGTCGGCCGAAGCTCGAGTCCCCGGGCGCGGCGAACAGCACCCCGGCCATGTCGTCGAGCAGCTCCTCGGGCGTGCCGCCCCTGCGCATCCGCTCCAGTACCTGATCGAGCGTGGCCCCGGCCTCGAGCCGGACCAAGGCCATCTCGTGGAGGACTTTGCCCTGGTTGACGAAACGGATGACCGCCGGACCGGGTGGCATGGTGCCCGGCGCCTGAAACGCGTAATCGGTGCCGGTGATGATGAGCGTGTGCTCGGCGGGCCCTGGGGTACAGGCACCAGTCGCCAGCATGCCGACACTGGCTAAGCTCCAGACCTTTTGGTGGCAGCACGCGGGTGCCGCTGCGCTCATCATAGGTGCCTCCTTGGCGGGAGCACCGCCCGCACCGGCGTCGTGGAAGGGCTGCAACATCGTGGGCCGGCTCTGGCCGCCTAACGAACCGCGCATCAGCTACGGGCGCAGCCTTCGCGCATACGAATTCGATGGTCTACCGCGGGCCGGCGCTCCGACGCGGCCGGGCGCTTGCCTGGCGAGCGCCCGCCAGCTGCATGCGCTGGTTAGGCCGCGGGTGGCCTGGCCCACGACCCCCTAGCCGCCCACCCGGCTAGGTTCGTGCACATGTCAGCGGGACCGGTCCAGCACAGCGTCACCCGCCGCATTTGGGCCCACAGCGATGCTGTGCTGCTCGTCTTCGCCGGCGCGGCGGCCGAGTTCGCCCTGAACCGGGCCGCGGACTGGCTGTTCGTCACCGGTGGGCTGCCGCGGGATCCGATCGGCCGAGTGTTTCGCACGGTGCGCCACGCCCAACTCCTTGCCTTCGGCGGGGCCGCAGATGCTGAGCGGGCGCTCGAGCAGATCCGCCGCGCTCACGCGACGGTTGAGGCCGCTCGTGGCGAGACGATCCCGGCGTGGGCGTATCGGGCGGTGCTCTATATGCTCATGTACTATTCCGAGCGCGCTCACACGCTGGTGCACCGCCCGCTCACGGAAGCTGAGCAGCAGCACCTCTACGCCGATTTCCGGCGCATCGGGGAAGGTCTCGCCATCTCCGCGCTCCCCGCCAGCTATGACGCGTGGAGTGCCGATCGGGCACGACAGGTCGCGGACGATCTCGCGTGGACCGACCAGACAGCGGCGCTCTACGCGGCGTATCGGCGTCAGCTCGGCTCGTGGCGCTACGCGCTGCTGCGACGCGTCCAGGCGGTGCTAGTCCCGGCAACCCTGAGGCGAGTGCTTCAGCTGCCGAGTCCGCGGCTGGCGAGCCCCATCGAGGTCTATCGGTTGCTGCGCGCCGCCCGCCTCGGTTCGTTGGCCCAGCGGGCGCTCATGCCGCGACGCTACTGGGCCGATCTCCGCCTGCTCAACGTGCGGCATGGCGTCAACGGCGATGAACCGAAGCGCGCTCCCGCGGCCTAACGGAGCGCGCATCAGCTGCGGGCGCCATGCCTGCCGATCCGAATTCTATGG
>JBOHSN010000194.1:0-1791 GCA_050733215.1 Gemmatimonadales bacterium | reverse complement strand
AAATCTTGAGCTTTTTCAGGATCGCGGCCGCCTGCGGCGTCGGCCGGGTGCTCTGAACAATGGTCGTGCCCTGCACCTGGTAGCGCACGGCCTTGAGCTCGTCGAGGGCGAGGCGGAGGTTGCGCCAGGTGTCGCCGGTGCGGAGCTCCGCGGCGCGTTCAATGAGCAGGGCGAGGACGCAGAGCTTGACGTGACTGACGATGCGGTGCGCGGTCCAGTGGTACACGGGGCGAATGCGCAGCCCGGTGGTCTTCATGCGCCGGAAGCACGCCTCGATGATCATCATCGACTTGTAGCCGAGTCCGACATCTTCCGGCGTGAGCGTGTCGTCGTTCGTGAGCAGGACATACTTGCCATCCAGGCGCTCGGCGGCGCGGACGGCGTCGGCATCGATCGCGAGCCGGCCCCCGGGGCCGCGGGTGAGATAGCGGCCGTAGCGCGCCGACGCCACCAGTTCGCAGGCCCGCTTGGAGTGCTCGGCGGCGTTCGGGTCCAAGCGCGCCAATTCCGCCTTCAACGCGGTCCGGATCTCCTCGCGATGATGACGCTGCCGTTTCGCCTCCTCTTGATTACGGCAGACGAGGTAACGTCGGCGGCGCTCGCCGGTGCCGACCACCACCTCCTTGACCTCGAGCGTGTCGTGGATCACGCGGAACCGGCCGGGCCGGGCCAACACGTCCTCCTGGACCTCTTTGAGTTTGCCGATCGGCATCGCCAGGATGTAGTGGCCGAGGCCCTTGGCCAGCTCCCGCCGATTGGCCTCCGAATCCATCCCCGCGTCGCCCACGAAGATGGCGCGCCCGAGCGTCCAGCCCCGGAGATCGGCTTTGACCTGCGCCACAGTGGTGGCGTCAACGGTGTTGCCGGGGAACACCCACGAGCGGACGGGCAACCCGTCGCGGGTGAGGGCCAGGCCGACGACGACTTGCGGGTCGCCGTCGCGACGATCCTTGCTGTGCCCGCGCTTGCGCAAGGGCGGCAGCGTCTTCCCACGGCGCGTCTGGTCGTGCTCATCCTCGTCATCGATCTCGAAGTACACGCTCGTCGTATCCCAGAAGATGAGGTCGACGTCCGCGTTGAACAGGTCCGCCGTCCGGAAGAAGACCTCGCGCTCGATGGCCTCGCTCTGCGTGTCGAGGAAGTCCAGGGCGAAGTAGAGCTGCTCGAGCGTGAGCGCTTCCGCGTCCGGCAGGTAGACGCGTGTGGCCAGCCAGTGCTCGTGACAGGCGAGTTTGGACAGCGGCTCCAGGAGGCGGTTGGCGACCATCGCGAACAGCGCCCGCTCGTGGGGGGCCCGCCGCCCGCGCCGCCGCTGATGGCCGCGGAGGATCTCGCCGATCCCGAGTTCTTCCCACAGCGCCCGCACGACGTGGACGGTCCCCAGCGGGCGGGCCCATTCCAGCTCGATCTTCTCGCCCGGAGCGGCGAGCTCCGCCGGCGCCTCTATGCCGTCGTGGCAGACGCGCGTGATGCTGCGCGCCAAGCGAAGCAGCGCCTCGCGGCGCTCGGCGTCGGCGCGGCCGAAGTTGTGAATGATGTGCGCGGTGGGGTGGCGCTTGGCGGCATCCCAGCGGGTTTCGGCGAACTGATAGTACTCGGCGACCGAACCGTCGCGGTTGCGGCGGCGGGTGACGCGCAGGTACATGCCTGCATCCTGCGCGTGTCACCCGCTATTTATCAAGTGATATCTGCGATCGCGTGTAGCTATGTCTTGGGGCCGTCCGAGCGCCCGGACCCGCGATTTTACTGGCGATTCGCGCCGGCGCTTGCCTCACATTCTCAAACTCAAGT
>JBOHSN010000193.1:0-1796 GCA_050733215.1 Gemmatimonadales bacterium | reverse complement strand
ATGCGGACCATCTCGCGCGCGGCTTCCACGCCCGGATCGCCGACGCAGCCCGTGATGACCGCATCGAACCGCCTGCGCTCGGCCTCGATAGACATCTCGACGTTCCACGGCGCGAGCAGGGCCTCGTCGTAGAGCGACTCGATCACTTCAGGACGGCCGACCGTCGGGGTGAAGTCGTCGAGGCGTTCGACGGTCACGCCTGGGCTGGCGGCGTTCTGGAGATAGCGGCGGCGCTCCTCGCTGCCCAGGTAACACAATCGCATAGACTTCCCTCCCGGTAGACCGATCTTCGCGCAAAGGCGAAACCCTCCCTGCGTTGGCGGACGGGACGAAAGGAATTGGCCAGCCGAGGTTTGAACTGGCCGGGCGGTGTGGAAAAATCTAAGTAATACGTGTTCTTCAAGAACGTGATTGCCGGAGGAAGACCCGCAATGTCAGAGCGACGTTGCCCGCGTGCTCTGCCGATTGTCCTCATGCTGGGCGGGAGCATTCTCGTCTTCGCGACCGTCCCTATCGTGCATTTCATCGACAGCCAGATCGCACGGGCGCGCGGGCTCGACGCGGACGCGCGGCTCCGGGACTACGACCGCCAGTTCAGTGGATCGGTCGCCCTCAGCCGAGCGCAGAAGACGGTTGTCGTCCCGGGCACGGACGGCTATCTGCTGGAGATTCCCAGGATGAGACTGCGCGCGGTCGTTCGCGAGCTCGAGCCGGAGGTCTTCTCCGGGCTGAATACTCCTGCGCTGAAGCGATACGGTCTGGGCCAGGTGCCTTACACGGTGCGCCTGCGCAACGTCTCACCGGGCGGAGAAGGAACGGCAGCCATCACGGGGCATCGGACCACGTCGGGTGCTCCGTTCCGATACCTCGATCGCTTGCGGGTGGGTGACGTCATCGTCATCCGTAAGGGCGGCGTCGAACAGCACTGGACGGTCGTTGGCTCAACGACAGTAGGGCCCCGTGCCGTAGACGCCATTCGCTCCCGCACAGGAAGCAGAACGCTCGCGCTTCTCGCCTGTAACCCTCCATTCAGTGCCAGCGAGCGGCTTGTCGTATATGCGGAATTGAAGCGTGAAGGACTGCATGGAAAGAGCTCGGCGAGCCGGATAGAACCGGCAGCACGAGCGAGTCAGGCTATCCTCACTGGAGGTGCACAGCAAATGCGCAATATCGGTACGAGAGTGCTCGGACTGATGGCGATCCTCAATGTGCTTGCGCTCTCGGTGGCAGTCGCCGTTGCCCTGGCGCACCCGGTGCCGCCATCACCACCTTCACATCCGTCGCCCGCTCCAGAACCCCACCCTGCGCCGGCTCCGGACCGACCTCCGGAAGGTCCGGGACCTCAGCCTGAGCCCATCCTGGAGGGGCCGCCCGGACCTCCGGAAGTTTCACCACCTCAGCCTGCACCGGGACCCGCACTTCCGCCGGCGCCACCACCTGTCACGGCAGAACCGCAGCCTGTCCCTCTGCCAGAGTCGCAGCCCGCGCCTGCACCAGTCACGGTTCCCCCGCCGGCACCCGCGCCGATCACTCAGCCAGCCCAGCCAGTACTCGGGCCCGGGGCCGCGCCGGTGCCCCCTGCTGCACAAGCGCCTCGCCCGCCGCTGGCGCCTCGTCCGGCGGTGGTAGTATCGTCCAGTGCCCCCACGGTACTCCCGGGCGGGCCGGCGGTCGTGGCGCACGCCGCCCCGATGCAGCTGCCCTTCGGAGGCCTCTCTTTGGGTCTGAGTCTCTTCATTACAGTGGCGCGGTGGCTTGGCGCAGCCCTGGTCATCGTGGGGATGTTAATGTACACT
>JBOHSN010000192.1:0-1900 GCA_050733215.1 Gemmatimonadales bacterium | reverse complement strand
GAGCTTCGAGGAGCTCACCTACGAAGGATACGGACCGGGCGGGGCCGCGATCTTCATCGAGGCCACAACGGATAATGCCAATCGCACCGTGGCGGAGATCCGGCACGCGTTCAGCCGGAACGGCGGCAATCTCGGGGCGACCAACTCGGTCGGGTGGATGTTCGATCGCAAGGGCCAGATCTACGTCGACGCCGGCCGCCACGCCGAGGACGCGACGCTCGAAGCCGCGCTCGAAGCCGGCGCCGAGGATTTCACCCGGGACGGCGATCAATACGTGATCTCCACCGCCCCGCCCGCTTTCCACTCGGTGCAGGACGCGCTTCGCGCGAGCAAGGTCACCGTGGACTCGGCCGAGCTCGCGATGGTGCCGAAGAATTCGGTGAAGGTCGAAGGCGCGGACGCCGAGCGAATGCTCAAGCTGATCGAGGCGCTCGAGGAGCTGGACGACGTCTCGAAGGTGTTCTCGAACTTCGACATCGACGCAGCGCAGCTGGCGGAGGCGGAAGCCTGACCGGACCCGCGGCATGAAGGTGCTGGGCATCGATCCGGGCACCGCGGTCCTCGGCTTCGGGGTCGTGGACACGGGGCCCGGCGGCGCCCGACTCGTCGAGTGCGGGGTTGTTTCCACCAGGGCGCGCGACCCCCTTCCCGCGCGTCTCCGGCTCATCCACGACGGCGTCGCGGATCTCATCGCCCGCCACCGGCCCGATGCCCTGGCCGTGGAGAGCGTGTTCTATGCCCGGAACGCCCGCACCACGATGGTGATGAGCCACGCCCGCGGCGTCATTCTGCTCGCGGGAGAGGAAGCGGGGCTCCCGCTCGCCGAGTATACCCCGGCCATGGTGAAGAAGACCGTGGTCGGTCGCGGCGCCGCGCTCAAGCCACAGGTCGGCTACATGGTGGCGCAGCTGCTCCGGCTGCGCACACCACCGACGCCGCACGACGCGGCCGATGGCGTCGCGCTCGCGCTCACGCATCTGCTGCGCACCCGCCGCCCCGCGTTCGGCGCCTTCGGCCGGTGATCGCCACGATCTCCGGCGTGCTCGCCGGGGGGGACCGGGAGAGCATCATCGTGGAGACGGACGGGGGCGTGGGCTACGCGATCGCCGTGCCGCTGCCGGTGTTCGAGCGACTCCCGGCGATCGGATCGCGGGTGCGGCTCCATACCGAGCTGGTAGTACGGGAGGACGGCTGGGCGCTCTACGGGTTCGACCGCCCGGTGGATCGTGCCGTTTTTCAGCGGCTGCTGGGCGCCAGCGGCTTCGGGCCGCGGCTCGCGCTCGCACTGCTCTCCGGGCTCGGGCCCGAGCGTACGGTGCGCGGCATCCGTGAACGCGACATCGCCGTCCTGAGCACCGTGAGCGGCATCGGACGGAAGAAGGCCGAGCGGCTGATTCTCGAGCTGCAGGACCGCTTCGACGATCTCTCCGAGCTGCCCCCGCCGGCCATCCCGGCTCCCCCCGGCTCCGAGCAGGCGGTCCGCGCCCTCACCGCCTTGGGTTATGCGCCCGCCGCGGCCGAGGATGCGGTGCGGAGCGCGCTCGCGAACGGCGGCGACCCAGAGACTTCGGGGGTGGTGCGGCGCGCGCTCCAGGTGCTGGCGAGGCGAGGGTGAGTGAGAGTGCGAGTGCGAGTGCGAGTGCGAGTGCGAGTGCGAGTGCGAGTGAGAGGATCGGGAGATGATGGTGCCTGCCGTGACGGCTGAATGGAATTGCACCCGCTGCGGCACGACCAATCGCAAGCTCGTTCCGCTCGGCATCGTCCGTGCCGCTGACCGCTGCACGCATTGCAAGGCGGGGCACGTGATCGAGGAGAATGAGCGCCCGGTTCGATGGAAGGCGACACTCGACGGTACCGGTAGGAGGTGAGCGGTGAGCGGTGAGCGGGGGGAGGGAACGCC
>JBOHSN010000191.1:0-2024 GCA_050733215.1 Gemmatimonadales bacterium | reverse complement strand
ACTCGGCCACGACGTTGCCGGTGGACGTGATCACGCCGCAGGCGCAGCGCCTCCTCGACGTGACCCAGGAGTGTCTCGCCGCGGGCGTGGCCCAGGCGCGGGTGGGCAATCACATCGGCGACATCGGTCATGCGGTGCAGACGGTGGCTGAGGGGGCGGGGTTCGGTGTCGTGCGGGAGCTGGTGGGGCACGGCATCGGCACGCGGTTCCACGAGGAGCCGCAGATCCCGAACTACGGGTCGCCCAAACGCGGGCCGCGGCTGCTCGAGGGCATGACGCTCGCCATCGAGCCGATGATCACGCTGGGCCCGCCCGCCACCCGCACCCTCTCCGACAAGTGGACCGTCGTCACGGCCGACGGGAGTCTCTCCGCGCACTTCGAGCACACGGTGGCCGTGACGCCCAACGGGCCGAGGATCCTCACGACGCTCTAGAGCTGTTCCGCCAGCCGCAGCCGCACCCGCGTCTCCAGTGCCTCGACCAGTTCCAATCGCTCTAGCGCGGCATCGGCCAACCGCTCGGCTTCGGGGTCGTCGCGCTGCCGTCGGAGGTTGCTCCGAATCGCCCAGTAGGCGGCGCGGCAACAAGCCCCGGCCAGAAACACGGCGGCGGCCGCGTCACCCACGGCGCTCCGGAGCCCGCGCAGCACCAGCGACTCCGCCAGGTCCACCGTCTCGCCCGCCAGCAGCAGCAACTCGTACTGCACCGCCGCCGCCGCCTTGAGCCCCTCATCACGCGCCGCGTTCCGGCGCGCGATCTCCTGCTCGGACGAGCGGGGCAGGGCGAGCGCGTCCAGCACGTCGCGGAACGTCTCGGCGTCTTCCTGGGCCAGCGCGAACAGCCGCCCGCGCAGGAACTCGGCGCGCTCGACCGCCGCCTCACTCTCGGGCCGAGCTTCGGCGTAGCTCGAGCGGGTCGCGGTCAGGCCGGCGACCATCGCCACCAGCGACGCGGCGAGCCCGGCGGCGATCGCCGCGGCCGAGCCGCCGGCCGGGGTCGCGCTCCGCGCCGCCAGAGCGTCCGACCATTCGCGGAGCGACGTCGAGGGGTCAGGTCCAGACACCGAGCGTCTCGAGGAGCCAGGCGTGAATCGGGGGATTGCCGGCGACCACCGCGCAGTGCTCCACTCCGACGTCGCGGCCATCAGGGTCGGTGACCCGCCCGCCGGCTTCGCGGATGAGGAGCGTGCCGGCCGCGATGTCCCACGCGGAGAGGCGCTGTTCCCAGAAGCCTTCGAACCGCCCCGCGGCAACGTCGGCGAGGTCGAGCGCCGCCGCGCCGGCGCGACGAATTCCGGTGGTCCGCGCGGCCACTCGTGCGAACTGGAGTTGATACTCCGCGAGCTGCGCGAGGTCCTTGAACGGGAAGCCCGTGCCGATCAACGCGTGGTCCGGTGTGACGATCGGCGAGACGTGAAGCCGGCGATCCCCGCACCAGGCGCCTCCGCCGCGGGTGGCCCAATACACCTCGTCGTGGGGGATGTGATGCACGACGCCCACCTGCAGCTCACCGTCGATCGCGGCCGCGACCGAGACGGCGTACGCGGGATAGGCGTGCAGGAAGTTCGTCGTGCCATCGAGCGGATCGACGATCCACACCAGTCCGCCGGTCGTTACGGCGGGGCTCAGTTCCTCGCCCACGATCGCGGCGCGGGGGTCGCCGGCCAGCAGCACCTCGGCGATCATCCGCTCGGCGGTGCGATCAACCTCCGTCACGAAATCGCGGCTGGTCTTGGTGTGCCACCCCGCCGGGTCGGCGGGACGCTCGACCGAACGGACAAAGCTCGCGGCCCGGGCAGCGGCGGTGCGGGCCAGGTGCAGTAAGTCTAATGAGGACAGCATCTTGCGGCTCTCGCCCCAACGCGATACGTTTGGTGATGCCCCGCATCTTTTCCGGTATCCAGCCGTCTGGCGAACTGCACATCGGGAACTATCTGGGCGCCGTGCAGAACTGGGTCAGGCTCCAGGCGTCGTACGACTGCCTCTACTGCATCGTGGACCTGCACGCGATCACGGGGAAGTACG
>JBOHSN010000190.1:0-2041 GCA_050733215.1 Gemmatimonadales bacterium | reverse complement strand
ACGACGACCTGATCTATGTGACGGCGGGGCTGAGCATCGCGCTAGACCGCGCCGGGATCGCGCTCGCAGCGGGGTGGGAGCTCCGCCGTGGCGCTGCGGAGCGCGATCGCTGGAACCTGGGGCGGCGTGGGGATCCCATTCCGGGGGGAGCGCTTCGAACGCCGCCCCGGTTTCCAGACGCGCGCTCCAATCCAACGCGCCCCTCTGGAGCCCCCACCCCGCCGCCTCGCGCGCCACAGCTTGTCAGATAGCTTTGCAGCGATGCCGCCCGACGGCCCGCCCATCCGGGAGCACCAGATCCGCATCGAGCGCACGGCGCGCTACCATGTACTGGGCGATCCACGCCCGGACGTGCGCCGCTGCTGGTACGTGCTCCATGGCTACGGGCAGCTCGCCGAGTCGCTGCTCCGCCGCTGTTCGTCGCTGGCGGCGCCCGACACGCTGGTTGTGGCGCCCGAAGGGCTTTCCCGCTTCTACCTGAAGCTCGAACCGCCGGCGAACCACGCGAACGCGCGGGTCGGGGCGTCGTGGATGACGCGCGATGCGCGCGAGACCGAGATCGCGGACTACGTCGCGTATCTCGACCGCTTGCACGCCGAGATCCGGCGGCAGTGCGGCGGCGGCCCGCTCGAGACCGGGGTGCTCGGCTTCTCGCAGGGCGTCGCGACCGCGGTGCGGTGGGCGGTGCTGGGCGCGACCGATCCGCCGCGGGCGCTGGTGCTCTGGGCCGGCAGTCTGCCGGCGGAGATGTGGGCTGATGCGGTCCGGACCCGGCTCGCCGCGACCGAGCTGGTGCTCGCCGCCGGCGACGCCGATCCGTTCCTGTCGCCCGATGATCTGGCGCGCACGGTGGGCCGGTTGCGAACGGCCGGCTACCGGGTCCGGCCGTTCGGCTTTGCCGGCGGCCACACGATCACGCCGGAGCTGGTCTCGCAGGCGCTTGCGTTTTGATACCGGGACGCGCTCACGCGTGCGATCGAGGCGAAGCTGGGCAAGGCCGGCGTGCCGAGCCCGGCGGTCGCGGTGCGAGAGGTCCCGCGCATCGCTCGGCCCGCGAGCGGGAAGCTGAAGCGGTTCGTGCCGCTCGCGTAGCCGGTATGGCGCGAGCCGGCGAGGTGGGGGCTCTAGAGGGGCGCGTCAGAACGCGGGGAGGAGACCGGGGCGCCGCTTGCCCCGGGCTCCGACCAACGCGTTCGTCAGCGCCCCGGCGGAGCCCCCGCCTCGCCGGGAGCGCCGAAGACACAGCCTAGCGCACGCGCTTCGTGCCGAGCGCGCTGTGCTGCACCACCGTCGCGGGCGCGGTCTCGCCGTGCGGCACGCCGAAGACGAGCCGCCGGGTCCACCCGAGCTCGAGCTCCACCACCGTGCCCGACACGTCGCGCGAGGTCTTCCACGCCTTCGCCCTGGGCGGCGAGCCGCCGTTCGCGGCGAGCGCGGCCTGGATGAGGTCGTCGGCCGGGTCGGCGGTCGCGGCGAGCTTGGCGCAGGTCCGGCACTTCCCCTCGTGCACGTCCTTGCTGCACGCGAACCGCCCACACCACCGGCAGCTCGCCCGGTGCTTCTCGCACGCCGTCTTCCCGCACACGGCGCACGGCTTGGTGCCGGTGAGCGAGAACGCCAACCCGTCCACGTGGCAGGTGGTACGATGCTTCTCGCACACGGGCGCGCCCGCGCGGTCGGCCAGCGGCGCCATGTGCCGGGAGCAGTGGCGGATGTCCGCCACTTCCTCGTTGCAGGTGGCGCTGTGCCGGTGGCAGACGTGCGATCCGCAGGTGGCGCAGGGGAACACCTCATCGGTCGCGAGCACCGCGCCCGGCTCCTCCGCGCAGGTGTCGCGGTGCGCCTCGCAGAGGATCCGCCCGCTCGCATCGGAGCGCCGAAGGTGCCGGGAGCAGTGGATCAGGCTGTCCACCGCGCACGCGGTCTGGTGGATGCGGCAGACGTTGCGCTCGCAAGTGGCGCAGCGGACCACCTCGTCCACACCCACGGGCTCGCTGGTGCCGCCCTCGCAGACGGTGGCGCAGCCGGTGCAGAGCCAGCG
>JBOHSN010000189.1:0-2061 GCA_050733215.1 Gemmatimonadales bacterium | reverse complement strand
GTGGTCCGGACGACCACCGTTCCGCCGTCCGCCGCCACCGCGTCGGCCGCGTTGTCGAGCAGGTTGGTCCACACCTGACTCAGCTCGCTGCCGTAGCTCCGGATGCGGGGGAGCGAGCGGTCGAAGTCGCGCTGGACCCGCGCGCGCGACTGCTTGAGCTTGTGCCCGAGGATGGTGAGGCTGGTCTCGATGCTCTCGTGCAGGTCGATCTCGCGGAGGGTCGCGGTGTCGGTGTGCGAATACGCCTTCACCGCGTGCACCAGCTCCGCGATGCGCGCCGTGCTCTGCGACGCCTCGTCGAGCAGCTGGCGCACCAGCACGATCCGCTCGGTCCAGGCCAGCGCGTCCGCCACCACGCCGACGTCGCGCCCCTTCGCCAGTCGCTCCAGCTCGTCCGACCCGAGCCCCCGGTCCACCAGGAGCGGCGCAAACTCCCACGGCCGCTCGATGCCGAACCGCTCCAGCCATCCGGCCACCGCCTCCTCCCGCTCGCTCCGGTCCAGCGCGTCCAGCTCCTTCGCGCCCTCCCGAATGCAGCAGGTGGCGGCATCGAGGCGTTCCAGCAACTCGGCGTCTTCCGCCGTCCACGGATGCATCGCGAGCCGGCGGCCCACCGGGCTGACTTGCGCGAGCTGCTCGCTCAGTAAGGCGAGGGCGCGGCTCGCGGCCGCGGCGGGGTTCTTGAGCTCGTGGGCGAGCCCCGCCGCCAGCATGCCGAGTCCGGCCATCCGCTCACGCTCCTGGAGGAACTGCGCCACGCGCTGGACCCGCCCGGCCAGCGTGCGCAGCACGGTCTCCATGACCGTCGGGCAGCCTCGAATCAACTGGAGGAAGGCCTCGCCTTGCATCCGGAGCAGCCGCGCGTCGCCGTGCGCGTGGGCGCGGTGCCCGGCTGGCGCGCCGGTGAGCAGCGAGATCTCGCCGAGGAACGCGCCCGGACCGAGTTGATCCGCGACCACTTCTTCGCCGGCGAGGGTCTTGGTGATGACCAGCTCGCCCTCCAGGAGAAGCCAGACCGCCTCCGCCCGGTCGGCTTCGGCGAAGAGCAGCTCGCCGCGCGAGAGCCGCACCTCGAACGAGCCGGCGAGCAGCTCGTCGAGCTCCCCGTCGGAGCAGGTGCGGAGCAGCTCGGTGCCCTTGAGCTCCGCGCGCTCCATCAGCCCTCCGCCAGGAAGCGGTGGGTGAACTGCACCGCAATCGATCCCTCGCCCACCGCCGAGGCCACGCGCTTGACCGACTGGTGCCGCACATCCCCGGCGGCGAAGACGCCGGGCATGCTGGTTTCGAGGAGATACGGCTCACGGTCGAGCGGCCAGCCTTTGGGCCTCCCGTCACGGCGAGGCAGGTCCGGCCCCGTGAGCAGGAACCCGAACTCGTCCCGCGCCACGGCCCCGCCCAGCCACTCGGTGCGCGGCTCGGCGCCGATGAAGACGAAGAGCGCGGTGGCCGGGACGGTGCGCTCCTCCGTGTCGCAGGCGAGGGTGATCGCCTCCAGCCGCTTTGCGCCCACCACGCCGCTGACCCGGGTGTGGGTGAGCACGCTGACGTTGGACATCTCGCCGATCTGATCGATCAGATAGCGGGACATCGAGTCCTCGAGCGACTTGGCCCGGCAGAGGATGGTGACGTGCCGGGCGTAGCGCGCGAAATGCATCGCCGCCTGGCCCGCCGAGTTTCCTCCGCCGATGAGATGGACTTCCTCGTCGCGGCAGGAGATCGCCTCGGTGATGGCTGCCCCGTAGTAGATGCCGGCGCCAGTGAGCGCATCGGCGCCCGGCACATCGAGCCGCCGGTACGTCACACCAGTGGTGACGAGCAGCACGCGGCACGATACCTCGGTGGCGTCGCTCAGCGTGAGCACGCGGTACGGCCCCTCGGCGCGGACGCCCGTGACCTCCTGGGGCGTGAGGATCTCCACGCCGAACTTCCGCGCCTGCGCCACCGCTCGGCGCGCGAGGTCGGCTCCGGTAAGCCCCACGGGGAAGCCGAGGTAGTTCTCGATGTTGGAGCTGGTGCCGGCCTGGCCACCCGGGGCCTCGCGCTCGATCAGCAGGGTGTGGA
>JBOHSN010000188.1:0-2368 GCA_050733215.1 Gemmatimonadales bacterium | reverse complement strand
GAGACCGACGTGGCGGGGAAACACATCCTGCTCGTCGAGGATATTATTGATAGTGGGAAGACCCTGCGGCGCCTGACGGCCCTGCTGGGCGAGCGCCAGCCGCGGAGCCTCGCGATCTGCGCGCTCCTGGACAAGCAACTTGCGCCCCCGCCCGAGCCTCCTGCCGAGCTCCGCTTCGTGGGATTCCGGGCGCCGCCGGCGTTCCTGGTCGGATACGGCCTCGATCACGCCGAGAACTTTCGTCACCTACCGTTCATCGCGGACTTGGATTCATAGATGGCAGACCGACTTCCGACCCGACCCCCCCGCCCGAGCTGGGGCAACCTGAGCAAGAACCTGGCGCTCTGGCTGCTCGTGGGCCTGCTCGCGCTGGCGCTCTTCCAGATGATGAGCCGCCAGCGGAGCCCGACGCAGGAGTTCTCGTACACCGAGTTCGCCCGGCAGCTCGAGCAGGACAACGTGGCGCGCGTGGAGATCTTCGACGGCAAGCGCCTCGAGGGCGACTTCAAGTCGCCCGTCGCGCAGGACGGCCGGTCGGCCAAGAG
Organism: Gemmatimonadales bacterium; assembly: GCA_050733215.1. Taxonomy (GTDB): domain Bacteria; phylum Gemmatimonadota; class Gemmatimonadetes; order Gemmatimonadales; family GWC2-71-9; genus DASQPE01. The sequence goes on along the minus strand of JBOHSN010000188.1, from coordinate 1,823 downwards.
CTTCACCGTGCTGCTGCCCATCGCCAACAGCGAGGCGTTCGTCAAGCGGCTGGACGAGGCCGGCGTGCCGATCGTGGCCCGCGAGCCCAAAGGTGGCATCACCGCGATCATCATCGCGGCGCTCCCCTGGATCGTCATCCTGGGCCTCTGGTTCTTCCTGCTGCGGCAGCTCCAGGCCGGGGGGAGCCGCGCGTTCGCCTTCGGCAAGAGCAAGGCGAAGCTCGTGGCCGGCGACACGCCGAAGATCACCTTCGCCGACGTCGCCGGCGCGGACGAAGCCAAGGTCGAGCTTCAGGAGATCATCGAGTTCCTGAAGGACCCGCAGAAGTTCACCCGGCTGGGTGGACGCCTGCCCAAGGGCGCGCTGCTCGTGGGCCCGCCGGGCACCGGCAAGACGCTCCTCGCCAAGGCGGTGGCGGGGGAGGCGGGCCGGCCGTTCTTCTCCATGAGCGGCTCCGACTTCGTCGAGATGTTCGTGGGCGTGGGCGCGAGCCGGGTGCGCGACCTGTTCGAGCAGGGGAAGGCGCACGCGCCGTGCATCATCTTCATCGACGAGATCGACGCCGTGGGCCGTCACCGCGGCGCGGGCCTCGGCGGCGGACACGACGAGCGGGAGCAGACGCTGAATCAGCTCCTCGTCGAGATGGACGGTTTCGAGTCGAACGACGGCGTGATTCTCGTCGCCGCAACCAACCGGCCCGACGTACTCGACCCGGCGTTGCTCCGGCCCGGGCGCTTCGACCGCCAGATCGTGGTGGACGCGCCGGACGTGCGCGGCCGGGAAGGCATTCTGCGCGTGCACACGCGCAAGATCCCGCTCTCATCCGACGTGCGACTTGACGTGGTCGCCAAGGGCACGCCGGGGATGGCCGGCGCCGACCTGGCGAATCTGGTCAACGAGGCCGCGGTGCTGGCCGCGCGGAAGAACAAGACCCTCGTGGAGATGCAGGACTTCGAGGAAGCCAAGGACAAGGTGATGCTCGGCGTGGAGCGGCGGAGCCTGGTCCTCACCGAGGACGAGCGGAAGCTCACCGCGTATCACGAGGCCGGCCACGCGATCGTCGCCATCAAGATCCCGGGCAGCGATCCGATCCATAAGGTCACGATCATCCCCCGCGGGCGGGCGCTCGGTCTCACGGCGTCGCTGCCCGAGGTCGATCGCCACAACTACAGCAAGGACTGGCTGATCGGAAGCCTCGCGATGTTCTTCGGCGGCCGGGTGGCGGAAGAGCTCGTCTTCGGCGCCGAGAAGATCACCACCGGCGCGGGCAATGACATCGAGCGCGCCACCGGACTCGCGCGCCGGATGGTCACCCAGTTTGGCATGAGCGAGAAGGTGGGCCCGCTCGCCGTGGGAGATAAGGAACAGGAGATCTTCCTGGGCCGGGAGTTCGCGCAGCGGCGGGAGATCTCGGAGCGTACGGCGGAGCTCGTGGACGATGAGGTGAAGCGGCTGGTGGATGAGGCCTACGCCCGGGCCACCGAGATCCTCGCCGCCAACCGTCCGCTGCTCGACACGATCGCGGTCGCGCTCCTGGAGCGGGAGACCATCGACCGCGACGACCTCGACCGGCTGGTCAAGGGATTGCCCCTGCCGCCGAGGAGCCTCACGCCGATGGACCCGCCGAGCGCGCCACCCCCGGCCAAGCCGGCGGTGCAGCCCGCGGCGGCGCGGACGCCCATGCTCGGCGCGCCGACGGCCGAACCCGCCGGCGCGTGAATGTCGTACCGCTGGCGACGCATTCCGTCCGGGCGCTGCGCGATACGCTGCGGGCGCATGGATGGGAGGCGGAGCCGGCGGACGCGGCGGCCGGCGGTGCGGA
>JBOHSN010000187.1:0-2568 GCA_050733215.1 Gemmatimonadales bacterium | reverse complement strand
GCGAGATGCAGCGGGCGATCGTCGCGGCCGGGCTCGAGTCGCGCACCGTCATGCACGCGATTGCCGACCGGGCGCACGCGCTCACCCACGCCGATGCGGCGCTGATCGAGCTGCGTGAGGGCGACGCGCTCGTCCCCCGGATCGACACCGCCAGTCCCTCCGCCCCCCGGACCGAGACGAGCCTCTCCGGGCTGTGCCTCCGCACCGGCGAGGTGCAACGGTGCGACGACACCGGCAACGATCGCCGCGTGGATCCCGAGGTCACCCGGCACCTCGGGGTCGGTTCCCTCGTGGCGGTGCCGCTCAAGGCCGAGGGGCGGACCCTGGGCGTGCTCAAGGTGGTCGCGGCCCGCTCCCATGCGTTCGGCGATCGCGATGTGCGCGCGCTCCGCCTGATGGCCGGGCTCATGGGAGCCGCGCTCGATCACGCGGCTTTCCTCGAGTCGCGCCAGGCCCGCCTCGAGGAGCGCACCCAGGCCCTGCAGGAAAGCGAGCAGCGGTTCAAGCAGTTGGTGGACCACGCGCAGGAGGGCATCTGCGTGCTGGACGAGCGCGACCACACCACCTACATCAACCAGCGCCTGGCCGATCTCCTGGCCTGTCCCAAGGGCGAGATCCTCGGGCGGCCCCTGTACGACTTCATCGATCAGCCCGCACGCGCCGCCGCACGCGAAGTGCTCGGCCGCCGGGACAACGGCGCGAGCGCCCGCACCGACCTCCGGTTCCGCCGGGGCGACGGCGAGGATCTCTGGGCCATCGTATCCGCGAGCCCGCTGGTGCGGCGGGACGGCGCGCGGGTCGGCACGGTCGCCATGATCACCGACGTGACCGAGCGCCGGCGCACCGAGGAGCGGCTCCGCCGCTCCGCCGAGCGGCTGGCCATGCTCCACGACGTCGACCATGCGGTGCTGGCCGGACGCGCCCCCGCCGACATCGCCGGCGTCGTGCTCGCGCGGCTCCGGCGGGTGGTGCCGTATCGCCGTGCGGAGGTCGTCCTGTTCGAACCCGACCGCGACGAAGCCGTGCGCCTCGCCGCGGTGGACGGGGGCGAGCCGCTGCCGGTTGCCCGCGTGCCGCTCGACACCTACGGCGCGCCCGATGAGCGGCGGCGCGGCGTGGTGCAATGCATCCCCGATCTCGCGACACCGGACACGCTGCCTTCGCGGCTTCGCCGGCTGCTGGATCGCGGCACGCGCAGCTTCCTGTCGGCGCCGCTCCTCATCGACGGGCAGGCCGTGGGTGAGCTCTGCCTCACCTCCCAGACCGGCGGCGCGTTCGGCGCCGAGGAGCGCGAGATCGTGCAGGAGATCGCGGCGCCGCTGTCGGTCGCAGTGCAGCAAACCCGGCTCCGGGATGAGATCACCCACCGCGCCGCCGAGCACGAACGCCGCCTCGCCGAGGGCGGCGCCGCGGTCCGGGAGCTCGGCGGCGATCTCGATGCGTTGATCGGGGGCCTCGCTCACGAGGCGCGGGCACCGCTCCGCCAGCTGGACGGCTACGCCGCCCTGCTCCTCGAGAGCGGCGGCAGCGCGGTCGAGCCCGGCAACCGGCACGCCGCCGGGCGCGTGCGCGAAGCCGTCGTACGCCTGGCCGCCATCGTGGACGCGCTGATCCAGGTGGCCCGGGTCGGGCGGCACGACCTCATGCGGACGCCGGTGCCGCTCACCGAGTTCGCCGGCGAGGTGGTGGCCCAGCTCGAGAGTCGGCTGCAGGGACGCACGATCGAATGGCGCGTGGGCGACCTGCCCACGGTGCACGCCGATCCCTCCCTGCTCAAGCTTGCCCTCGGCCATCTGCTCTCGAACGCGGTGAAGTTCACCAACGGGACGCCGAACGCCCGGATCGAGATCCTGCCCGTCGTCGGCGATGGCGAGGCGGGGCTCGCCGTGCGCGACAACGGCGCCGGCTTCGATCCCGCGCACGGCGGCCGGTTGTTCGGCCTCTTCCAGCGGCTGCATCGCCCCGACGAGTTCGAGGGCAGCGGCCTCGGGCTGGCGCTGGTCCGGCGCGTGGTGGAGAAGCACGGGGGCCGGGTCTGGGCCGAGGGCGAGCCGGGGGCCGGCGCCACGTTCTACCTCACCCTGGGCGCCGTCGGCTCGCGGTGACCTCCCCGCCCTCGGCATCACTCGCCGACCTGCTGCTGGTCGAGGCGGACCCGGCTGAAGCCGAGCTGGCCGCCCGCTGTCTGCAATCACGGGTAGCCGTGGCGCGCGACGCCCGCGAGGCGCTCCGCTCCATCGAGACGCTCGCGCCGCGGGTGGTGCTGCTCAATCCCCGCCTGCCCGGCAGCGATGGCATGGACCTGGTCGAGCGCCTCCGCGCCGATCCGCGGTTCCGCACCATTCCGGTCGTGGTGCTCTCCTCGGATGAGTCGCCCTCGGAGGTGTCGCGGGTGCTGCGTCTTGGCGCCAACAGCGTGGTGGTGAAGCCGGTCCGCTTCGAAGCGCTCCGGACCGTGCTCACCGAGGTCGAGTCTTACTGGCTCGGCCGCCACGCCGCAGGGTGAAACAAGGCAACCTCTGCAGGCGTAGGCGGAGTCAAAGGCGGGAGAGGGCGGGAGAGGGAGGG
>JBOHSN010000186.1:0-2602 GCA_050733215.1 Gemmatimonadales bacterium | reverse complement strand
GGCCACGCCTGCCCCGATGAGTGCCAGCGTCCGCATTGACCTCACCATCGCAACGTGGGAGCCCGCTCGCCGAGCTGGCGACCGGAACGGCAGGAACCGATGCCGGAGTGACGGCAATTGACCGCGCCGTCGGGCGCGAAGTATAGCGTTTCCCCGTGTGATCCCACAACCACGCGCGACCACACGTCCGCGCGATGCACTACGACGCCGCGCTGCGACGGGTGGGCGTCCGCAACCCGACCCACTCCGCCTTCCGCCGCGCGAGACCGAGGAACGCGTCCACGTGGCGCCGGTCGGGCAGTGCGATCCAGCACCATTTGAGCGGGCCGGTGCGCTGCGCGTCCCGGAGTGCGTGCCGGATCGGTTCGGCGAGTCTCGGGATGGCGAGCGCCTTGCTCTCTTCGTCGTCGGTGAGCGTGAACGTGGCGCTGGCGACGGGCGGGATCGGGTGCACCCAACACACCTTGCGGGGCCCGACCGCGTACTCCCAGGCCCATCCCCACGGAATGCCCATGAAACGCACCTGCTCGGCGACGCCGGGCAGCGCACCAAGCACGGTGCGCACGCGTCGGAACCGTTCGGCCTGCTGGGCCGGCAAATCAGCGCAGGGAGCGGAGCCCTCCGGCGCCTGGTCGGGATTCCGGTACGGGTTCGCCGCCCAGTAGGCGGAAGAACGCGCCATCGCGGCGGTTACCCCGCTCCCCCACCGAGCGATCCCGCCGCGGCCGCCCGTTCCCGCTCCAGATACCGAACCACCTCGATGCCCATCGCCCGGATCAGGGAGGCTTCGCGGCCATCCGGCTCGGCGCGGAACACGATCTCCCGGAGCGAACGCATGACGTGGTCCGACTGGCGGGTCTTGAAGAAGTCGATGGTGGCCAGCGCCCGCTCCCAATCGGCGAAGAGCTGTTCGAGCTGCTCGTGGGTGGCCGGACCGGCCCTCCGCCGCGGCGGCTTGAGCGGCACGGCGTCGCCCCCCCGCGCGAGCCAGGTCTCGTAGGCCATGATCCCCACGGCCTGAGCCAGGTTGAGCGAGGAGTGCGCTGGATCGGTGGAGATCGTGACCAGCGCGTGGCAGGCGTCGAGCTCGTCGTTGGTCAGGCCGCTGTCTTCGCGGCCCGCGACGATGGCGACCGGGCCTTCGGCCGCGTGCAGGGCCAGCTCCCGGGCGGCCTCGCGGGGGCGGAGCACGGTACGCTTGGCGGCCCGCTCGCGCCCGGTGAGCACCACGCTGAACACGCAATCGGCGAGCGCCGCCGGCAGCGCGTCCATGATCTCGATACGGTCGACGACGTCCGAGGTGTTGTGCGCGATCCCCTCGATCCGGTAGCGGTCGAGGGTCATCTCGGGCTTCACCAGCCGGAGTCCGCCCAGCCCGAAATTCTTGGCCAGCCGGACGATGCTGGCGACGTTGACGAGGTCCTGCGGCGCGACCAGGACGAGGATGGGCGTCTGACCATCGGACCATCTGTCCATCAAGCGTCGCCCAGGAAACTCGTGTCATGCCGCTTCGCCTTGAGCGCCGCGGCAAAGCCCGCCTTCTCCACCGCCTTGATGTACGCCTCCTTCGGCTCCACCACCTTCGCATCCACCAGCTCCATCAGCGCGTCGTTCAACGTTACCATTCCCGCCTTCCGGTTGGTCTGCATGATCGACGGAATCTGAAACGTCTTGCCCTCACGGATCAGGTTCGAGATGGCGGGAATAGAGATAAGCACCTCACGCGCCGCGGCCCGGCCGCCGCCGATCTTCCGGCAGAGGGTCTGCGAGATAACGCCGCGGAGTGACTCGGAGAGCATCACCCGAATCTGCGACTGCCTGTCGGCGGGGAACTGGTCGATGATGCGGTCGATGGTGGAGGCCGCCGTGCTGGTGTGCAGCGTGCCGAACACCAGATGCCCGGTCTCGGCGGTCTCGATCGCGATCGACACCGTCTCCAGGTCGCGCATCTCGCCCACCAGCACGATGTCCGGATCCTCGCGGAGCGCCGCGCGGAGCGCCGCCTTGAAGCCCCGCGTGTGGAGCCCCACCTGCCGCTGCGTCACCAGGCACTTCTTGCTCTGGTGCACAAACTCGATCGGGTCCTCGATGGTGATGATGTGGTCCGCGCGGCTGCGGTTGATCAGGTCGACCAGCCCCGCGAGCGTGGTCGACTTGCCCGAGCCGGTGGGGCCGGTGACCAGCACCAGGCCCTTCGACAGGTAGCAGAGGTTCTGCACCTCGCGGGAGAGCCCCATCTCGTCGACGGTCATCACCTGGCTCGGGATGACCCGGAACACGCCGAGCGGCCCGCGGCGGTCGCGCGCGGCGTTGGCCCGGAAGCGCGCGACCCCCTCGATCTCGTAGGCCCAATCGGTGTCGCCGGCCTCCCGGAACTCCCCGAGCTCCTTGCCAGCCATGATGCTCGTCAACATGGCCTCGAGCCGCTCGGGGGGGATCGGGTCGCCCGGCTGGCGCACCAGCTCGCCGTGAAGGCGGAGCATCGGCGGCTCTCCGGTGCGGAGGTGCAGGTCTGACGCGCCGCTCGCGACCAGCCGCCGGAGCAGCGTGTCGATCGCCTCGCGCTCGGCGCGGCGGTCGGGCTCGACGCGCCCCGCCGCGC
>JBOHSN010000185.1:0-2720 GCA_050733215.1 Gemmatimonadales bacterium | reverse complement strand
CTGGGCCGATCTCCGCCTGCTCAACGTGCGGCATGGCGTCAACGGCGATGAACCGAAGCGCGCTCCCGCGGCCTAACGGAGCGCGCATCAGCTGCGGGCGCCATGCCTGCCGATCCGAATTCTATGGACTACCCGCGCTGGATAGTCGGTCGCCGGTAGGCGCTTGACTCAGGAGCGCCCGTCAGCTGCATGCGCTTGTTAGGCAGCGCGGATTCATAAACTAAGTGCAACACAGGGGGCCACGAGAAAGGTGACCTGCGAGGGTGGTAGCCTTCCGTTCTCCGCCAAGAGAATGCGGGCTCCCATGTACTCCCAGATCACCTTGGACGAAAGATACACGTTGGGCATCCTCCGCCAGCTGGGCTACCGCCCGGCCGTCATCGCTTACGTGCTGGGTCGGCACCGGAGCACGATCGGTCGCGAGCTCCGGCGTAATAGCCGGCCGGATGGCGCCTACCGCCCGGCGTTTGCGCAGGGGCGGGCTTGCACTCGGCGGTCGCGCGCCCGGCGGAATCAGCGCTTCACCGCGGCCGACTACGCCCTGGTGCGGCGCTACCTCGAGCAACAATGGAGCCCAGAGCAGGTGGCGGGCTATCTCCGGCGCCGCCAGCGGCTCGCGATCAGCCACGAGACGATCTATCGCCACATCTGGGCGGACCGGCGCCAGGGCGGGACCCTCTACACCCAGCTCCGCGGCGCGCGGAAAACAGCGCCGTAAGCGTTACGGCCGTTACGACAGCCGCGGGCGCCTCGCGGGCAAACGGCCCATCGCCGAGCGCCCCGCGCAGGTCGCCGCCCGCACTGAGGTGGGCCATTGGGAGGTGGACACGGTGCTGGGGGCGGGGGACCGCCACTGCGTGCTGAGCCTGGTGGAACGGCGCAGCGGCTACCTCGTGCTCGGCAAGCTGGCCGCCCGCTCGACGACCGAGGTGACCCGGCGGGCCATTCAGCTCATCACGCGCCAGCGGCGACCCGTGCGCACCGTGACGGCCGACAACGGCACCGAGTTCCATGACTACCGGGCGATCGAAGCCGCGACCGGCGCCCAGTTCTACTTCGCCACGCCGCATCACGCCTGGGAGCGCGGCACCTGCGAGAACACCAATGGCCTGCTCCGGCAGTATCTCCCCAAGGGCCGCAGCATGGCGCCGCTCACTCAGCCGGACTGCGACCGGCTCGCCCACACGCTCAACACCCGCCCGCGGAAGCGCTTCAGCTTCCTCACCCCGGAGGAATGCTATGGACTATAGAGAGAGACGCCCCACCCGCTACCGGGGCCAACGTTGCACTTCAAAGTTGATATCAGGCGGCGACCCGCAAGGCGAACGCCTCTCACCCACCGAGATCGCCGGATGTGATCGTGGGGAAGTCGGTCGAGTTTCCGCGTTTGTGTTGTACGAGTTCCCGGAACCGGTCCGGATCTGGTTTCTGCAAGGTGCCGTTCTGCAGCTGCGCAATCGCTGTGCCGGACAAACGGAAGCCTCCACACTGAGGGCAAGCGAACAGGGTGGAGTCGCCGGGTGACGGACCGCCGTCTGATGCTGCACCACACACAGGACAGGCCGTCTGCTTCATGGTCATGTTGGCCCTCTCTTGCTCGCCACCTCAGGAGACGTCGGCGGCCTAGGGTGTCGCGCCAAGTAGCTCACAGGCAACTTCGATAAAGTCGGCAGACTGCCTGGTCGTACCGCGAAGCCTGATTTGGCCGTGGTCCTTGGGCCGCTGGGGCTCGCATTGCACCGAGAACTCGAAGGAATCTGAGCCCTTCGAGCAGGTCGTCGTTCGCGCCTCGTACCGTGGGAGGTGTTTTGATGGCGCACCCACGGCGCACGACCAGCTTCCTTTCAACTGCACAACTTCCACCGAATCGCCGAGTCGTAGGACTTGACCCTTCTCGTTCAGCGCCCCATGAACGACGGTCCACCGAACCATGAGGTTCTGGCCGGTGGCGTCGGCACTCGTCGTGAGGCTGGCCAGGACCGCGAGGAGCAGTGAGCGAAGTGGGAGCATTTGACTCTGGTAAAGGTCGCCGCCTAACGGTCTGCAAATCAGCTGCCGGCGACTCGGTCGCGGGCGGCGTGATGTTGAACGTACACCGATGTCTGCCGGCGGACAAAGCAACGGCTTCCTTGAAAAACGAACGCGCCGGCCAGCTGCATTTGCGTGTTAGACCGCGTCCTCAGTCCGACCGATGCGAGGCGGACTCGCAAGCGCGAAATACCTCCTCAATCAGAGGGCTGTGCGTGTCGATGTCTTTCAGGGAGAGCTTGATGGTAATGAGCTCCCGTTGGAACGGCCGCACGTAGAGGCCAGTGTCGTCGAAACGCCGCACAAGGCGGTCTCTCTCGTCGACGTGTGGCTTTACACGAAGGTGGCAGTGCGAGGCTTCCTTTGGCGGGTGGAACCAGCAGAAGTTGTTGCCTGAGGTACCTAACGCAATGTGGTTCTTGTTATAGGTAACCCTCGGCGTACCGATCTTGCCCTGGACGAGCCCGACGAGCTTGTCTACAACTGCAAGGGAGGCGCCGCTTGCCCGTTTTTCCCAGTACCGACGATCGACTTGGCCTCCTGGCTCATCCTCGGGCTCGGCCTCCTCGTAGACGTCTAGGACTTTCGTGAAATGAAGGACGATCGCGTTGTCGAGTGTGAAGGCGTTTAGCTGAAGGGCGATCATCGGGACCGCGCGATTGAGAAGTCTGATGACGTTGAAGAATCTGGCG
>JBOHSN010000184.1:0-2775 GCA_050733215.1 Gemmatimonadales bacterium | reverse complement strand
GCCACGGCGTGGCGGACCGCTGCCGAATCGTCGCCCAGCTCGAGGGCGGCACGCGCGAGGAGCCGCCGCCCTTCACCGCCGGCCACGCTGTCGAGCCACGGCGCGTTGAGCAGCAGGTCGCGCACCTCGCGCCAGCCTCGCCAGCGGCTCGCCGCGGTGGCGGCGAGGAGCACGGCATCGGGCGAGCGACGGGCGGAATCCGCGACGAGCGGAGCCAGGATCGCGCTGGCGCGCCAGGGCAGGCCGCGCTCGAGCGCCACGGTCGCGGCCGTCAGCGCGGTGTCCGGCATCGGCGGGGGCGGGGCAACCGATTCCGCCGCAACGGCAACCGCCTGCGCGGGCAGCGTCGCGGGCGCGGCACCGAGCCAGAGGATCAGGAGCGATGAGATCACAGCCGTAATGTCGCCACTTGGGCAGGGTCCCGGCAATCAGAACGGCGACGGCTGCTGTAGAATTCCCCCATGCCCGACGAGCGAGTCCGGATCGACAAGTGGCTGTGGGCGGCACGCTTCTACAAGACCCGCTCGCTCGCGACCGAGGCGGTGGCGGGTGGCAAGGTGGCGGTGAACGGCGAGCGGGCGAAGCCGGCCCGCGGCGTGCGGATCGGCGATGAGGTGATCGTGCGGCAGCCGCCCTTCCGGTGGCAGCTGGCCGTACGCGCACTCGCCGAGCGGCGCGGGCCCGCGAGCATGGCACAGGCACTATATGAGGAAACAGCGGCGAGCCGCGCCGAACGGGAGCGGCTCCAGGAGCGGCTGCGGATCGCGCAGCCTCTCTTCGTCTATGAGGAGAAGGGGCGGCCAACCAAGAAGGACCGGCGAATGATCGACAAATGGGAAACCGAGCGGTAACCCTAGCCCATGTTCTCGACCATCGCCGCGGCGAACCCGCTGGTCGACAGGAGGGTGGCGCCGCTCATCAACCGCTCGAAGTCGTAGGTCACGCGTTTCTGTCCGATGGTCCGCCCGAGCGACCGGATGATCAGGTCCGCCGCCTCGTCCCAGCCGAGGTAGCGAAACATCATCTCGCCCGACAGGATCACCGACCCGGGGTTCACTTTGTCCTGCCCGGCATATTTCGGCGCGGTCCCGTGCGTCGCCTCGAAGACCGCGTGCCCGGTTTCGTAGTTGATGTTCGCGCCCGGCGCGATGCCGATGCCGCCCACCTGCGCGGCCAGCGCATCGGAGATGTAGTCTCCGTTCAGGTTCATGGTGGCGATGACCCCGTATTCGCGGGGCCGGGTGAGGATCTGCTGGAGAAACGCGTCGGCGATGACATCCTTGATCACGACACCGCCGGGCGTCTTCATCCAGGGCCCGCCGTCGAGGTCCGTGGCGCCGAACTCGTCGCGGGCCACCTCGTAGCCCCAGTCGCGGAAGCCACCCTCGGTGTACTTCATGATGTTGCCCTTGTGCACCAGCGTCACGCTCTCGAATCCGTGCCGGCCCGCGTGGGTGATGGCCGCGCGGATGAGCCGCTTGCTCCCCTCCTCGGAGATGGGCTTCACGCCAACGGCGCTCGACTCCGGAAAGCGAATGCCCTGGGCCCCGAGCTCGCGCCGGAGAAAATCGATCAGCGCGCGGGCTTCGGTGGAACGGGCCTTGTACTCGATGCCGGCGTAGATGTCTTCCGTGTTCTCCCGGAAGATGACCATGTTGACGTCTTCCGGTCGTTTGACCGGCGAGGGCACGCCGTCGAAATAGCGCACCGGCCGGACGCAGGCGTAGAGATCGAGCTGCTGGCGGAGCGCCACGTTCAACGACCGGAAGCCGCCGCCCACGGGCGTCGTGAGCGGCCCCTTGATCGCGACGAGGTGGTGCCCGATGGCCGCGAGCGTATCCTCCGGCAGCCAGCTGTTCATCCGGTGCTTGGCTTTTTCGCCGGCATACACTTCGAACCAGACGATGCGGCGCCGGTCGCCATAGGCGCGGTGCACGGCGGCGTCGAACACCAGCCGCGACGCGCGCCAGATGTCCGGCCCGGTGCCGTCGCCCTCGATGAACGGGATGATCGGGACGTCGGGCACGGCTAGCCGCCGGTCGCGTAGCGCGATCGACGCGCCCTCGGTGGGAGCGGCGAGATTCTTGTACGCGGGCATCGATGCGGTCGTCATGAGAAGGCGGAGCCTGTGAGGCGGAGCATGCGGTCGGGTCGCTCTAACTTAGCGACCGGCCGATGATCGGCAACGGCCGGCCCGAGCGGGCGGCCGCCGTGATCGTCGGCGTCTATCAGGCGTACGCCGACGCGTTCGCCGGCGTCACCCGGCGTGCCCGCCGGCGGTTCGAGACGCGCGACTGGCGCGGCACGCAGACCGACGCCGCCGACCGGCTCGCGCTCTATCGCCGCTTCCTCGACGAGTGCGAAGCCGCGCTGCGCGACTGTCTGGGCGAGTCGGCCGGCGACCGCGCGCTCTGGATGCGCGCGCGATCGGCGTTCGCCGGCCTGATGGAGGGCCGGGACGACGCCGAGCTCGCCGAGACGTTCTACAACTCGGCGACGCGCCGTGTGCTCGGCACGGTCGGGGCGGATCCCGAGGTCGAGTGCCTCGAGTTTCCCGCCAGCGGCCCGCTCGACCGCACGGCCGCGATTGTCTACGACTCCTGGTGCGCGGAGGGCACGAGTCGCGAGGCACTCTGCGCCATCCTGCGAACCTGCGCATGGGCCGCGCCGTACACCGATCCGGAGGGCGACGCCGCACGCGGAGCCGCACTGGTGGACGCCCGGCTCCGCGAGCTCGGCTGGCGGGGTGGCCCGCTCGTCGTGGACGTGCTCCGC
>JBOHSN010000183.1:0-2806 GCA_050733215.1 Gemmatimonadales bacterium | reverse complement strand
GGGCAAGGCGCGGAGGATTCGCCGTCCACGTTCCATGCCGCGTCGTTCATCGCCGACGCCGTGGAGCAACTCCGATCGCGGCCTGTCGACGGGGTGACCAGCTCGAGCGATTACCCCGGCTGTCTCGTCGCCGCCGCCATCACAGAGGAACTGAGGCTACCCGGCCCGGCGATAGAGAAGGTCTTGCTCTCTTCGCACAAGTACTACGCCCGCCTGACGGAACGCCCGGCCGTTCCCGAGGCCACACCGCGCTTCAGCCTCTTAGACCCCCAACGCCTGGACGCCGGGCAACTCAAAGTCGGGTTTCCGCTTTTCGTGAAACCGGTGAAGTCCTGGTTCTCCGTGCTCGCGCGGCGTGTAGACACGTTTGACGACCTCGCGGCGTTCGCCGCGCTGCCAGAGGTGAAGACACACTTATCGGAGTTCGTAGCACCCTTCAACGAACTCGTGGCCGGGAACATCGACTTTGCCTTCGACGGGAGTTACCTGCTGGCAGAGGAGGCTCCTGGCCGGGGATCAGGTGACCGTCGAGGGCTTAGTCTGGCAGGGACGCTTTGTTCTGATCGGCATTGTGGATTCGGTGATGTACCCGGGAACGATGAGCTTCCAGCGCTTTGACTATCCGTCTTCGCTTGACGCGGACGTTCAGGCGAGCATGGCCGACATCGCTGCCAGGTCGCAGGCGCCATCGGCCTGGACAACGCCGTGTTCAACGTCGAGATGTTCTACGACCAACGGACGGGCCGGATCCACGTCATCGAAGTGAACCCCCGCATGTGTGGCCAGTTTGCCGACCTGATGGAAATGGTAAATGGGACGAACACGTACGAAATCCTGCTCGCCCTGGCGGTGGGTGAGCGCCCGCGTGTCCAGCGGCGAAAGGGGCCTTTCACGGTGGCCGCCAGCTTCCCGCTCCGCGCTTTCAGGGATATGAAAGTGCTGCGCGTGCCCGGCAAAGAGCGCATCGAAGCAGTCTGCCGCGCATTCCCGGTCACCCTTGTGAAGGCCTACTACAAAGAGGGACAGCTCCTGTCAGAGAGGGAGGACCAGTGCGATGGCGCAAGCTACCGCTATGCGGTAGTGAACATGGCCAGCCACGACCGGGAGACACTGCTGGCAGATTTCGCAGAAGTGCAGCGCCGCCTTGGGTTCGCTTTCAGGTTCGGGGAGTACTTCGACTCGGAGGCACACGCCGAGGAGTACGTTGGAGTACGTTCAAGGAGGTGCGCGCATGGCGGGGCCGCATTCCCCATCGCCTCCGCGGACTGCAGCATCTGCTAGGGTAGAGGTCATATGGAGCACGCGGGAGCTTGGCTACTCCGCCCGCTGCCTCGGAGAGATCGATGCGACCGCGATCGAGGTAGCGGGTTGAACACTGCATGTCCGATACCAGGATCACAGGCGCGGCGATTAGCGGCCGTCTTCCGACCGCGGCGCTCTCAGAGGTGGATCTCGATTGATGCGCTTCTCCTTGCGGCGGTCCTGGTGTCTCTGCTGAATGCCGTTGCCGTGGCGCAGACGCTGGATGAGCGCGTGCGGGATATCGCCCGGAGCCTGATGTGCCCGGTGTGCGAAGGGCAGACCGTTGCTGAATCGTCAGCGGAGCTGGCTGAACAGATGCGGGTGCTGATCAAGGAGAAGCTGCAGCAGGGGGAAGGGCGCGAGGAAATCCTGGCCTACTTTGTCAGCCGGTACGGGGAGTCGATCCTCGCGGCCCCGCCCAAGCGTGGGTTCAATCTCGTCGTGTGGGTCGGTCCGTTCGCGGTCCTCCTTTTAGGGGCGACACTTGCCATCAACACCCTGCGGCGCTGGACCCGGCCGCGTCGCCCAGATCCTGAAGAGTAAATGGCGGATCTCGGCTATTTCGCAGTTCTAGCCAGCCTGGTGATCGGGCTCCATGCCGCGGTCGCGGCGGTCCTGGGCGCCCGCCTGGAACAGCCGGGGCTCGTGACCCTCGCGCGGCGCGGCGTCATCGCGGTGGCCCTGCTTTTGACGTTTGCGTCCGCCATCCTGATCGGCAGTTTCATCGCCCGCGACTTCTCGATCGAGTATGTGGCTCAGAATACCAGTCTCTCGACGCCCCTGATGTACCGCATCTCCGGGTTCTGGGGCAACATGAATGGCTCCCTCCTCTTGTGGGCGTGGATCCTCAGCCTCTACAGCGCCGCTGTAGTGCTGGTCAATCGCCGGCGAAACGAAGTGTTGATGCCCTACGTAATCGCCGTGCTCATGGGGGTACTGACCTTCTTCCTGGTGCTGCTCTCGACGGCGGCAAATCCCTTCGCGCGCCTGGCATTTCCGCCCCCCGATGGCCGGGGCCTCAATCCCCTGCTTGAGGACCCGGGCATGTTCATCCATCCCCCCACCCTGTACCTGGGGTACGTGGGGCTGACCGTGCCCTTTGCGTTCGCGATCGCGGCGCTCCTTACCGGGAAGTTGAATGAGGAGTGGATTACCAGCACCCGGCGCTGGGCCCTCGCGAGCTGGTATTTCCTGGGCATGGGGCTGGTGATTGGAGGGTGGTGGGCGTACCACGTCCTGGGGTGGGGTGGATATTGGGGCTGGGATCCGGTCGAGAACTCCGCCTTCATGCCCTGGCTGGTGATGACCGCGTACCTGCATGCGGTCATGGTGCAGGAAAAGCGGGGCATGCTGAAAGTCTGGAACCTGGGGCTGATTATCCTCGCCTTCGGCCTCTCCATCTTCGGGACATTCTTGACACGCAGCGGCGTGGTCTCGTCGGTTCACGCGTTCGCCCGGTCATCGATCGGACCTGTCTTCCTGCTGTTCCTGGCAGTAACGATGG
>JBOHSN010000182.1:0-2878 GCA_050733215.1 Gemmatimonadales bacterium | reverse complement strand
GGGCGGGAGATGGCGTGAGAAGGAGCTCTAACCCGCGCTTTGGAGCCCGTGCCTCGCGTTTCCCACTCCCGTCCTCTCCCGCCCACTCCCGCCCTCGTCTCCGTCCCGTTAGAGCAGCGCTCCGGCCAGCAATGCGATCAACCCGAGCGACCCCGAGATCGTCGCGACCAACCGCACGCGCTTCCGGAGCTGATCGAAGGCCGCAGCGTGCGTCTCCGGATCGAGCCGCGCGAGGCGCGCTGAGGTCGGCACCGTGACGAAGAGCGTGAGCAGCCCGGCGATCAGCCCGGCCACCTGCATCACCATCAGCCATGGCCCGACGCCCCCGGTCTCGCCGAAGCGGCTGCTCACGTTGAGCGTCAGCATCAGACCGGACAGCACCGTGATGAGCGCGCCCGGCCCGATGATCAGCCGCTGCACCGCGGCCTGGCCCCGCACCACGCCGGCCAGCGCCTGGCGGGCCTCGTTCTTCGCCGCGATCCCGGCGAACATCGCGCCGATCCCGCCGCCGAGCCACATCGTGAAGCCGAGCAGGTGGAGGAACAGCCAGAGGCGGACCATCAGCGCACCTCGGTGAGGATCCCGCCGTCGATCGGCTGGCGGCCGCCGAATCCGGCGTCGAGCTCGTGCCAGTACTCGATCCGCTCCTCCCCCATCTTCCAGCAGAGGAACACCGGCCGGTCGTCGCGGAGCGAATAGAAGTCCACCAGCCCCGCGTCGAATCCCTTGAACACGCAGCCGACTGCCTCCAGCTCCCTGAGGTAGTCGTTGATGCGCGACGCGGCGATGGTCACCTCGTCGCGCGCGGCCACGAGCTCGCCCGTCTCACCCCAGTCCGCGCGCGCGCCGCCGGTGAGCAGCTCGTACCGGCTCACCGCCGCACGCCAGCGCGGATACTCGGCCATGAGGTCGGCCACGATCCGCCGCACCAGCGGCAGGGTGCGCTCAGCCTCGGGCAGCGTGAAGAGCTTGGGCATCACTTAGTGTGAGTGTGAGTGTACTAGTGTGAGTGTGAGTGTGAGTGTGAGTGTGAGGTGAGGACCATGCCCACTCGCACTCGCACTCGCTGGCACTCGTCGCGTCACTTCCAGATGATGTGTACACCCGGCACCTGCTCCGGATGGCTGATGAACCCGACCACGTTGCCCGCCTCGTTCACCACGGTGATCGTGGGCCGCAGGTGCGATTCGTTCGGATCCAGATCCATCCGGAGCTCGTAGCCGTCCAGCTCCTGGTCGGGCCGCGCGACCGGCGAGTTCGTCCGCATGAGCGCGTCCGCCCGCGTGTGCCACGGATGCTTGCCCTCGGCCAGGCAGCGGGTGACGAGATCGCGGTCGCTCAGGAGACCGAGATAGCGGCGGGTGCGATGGTCGTCCACCACCGGCACCACCGAGATGTTGCGGGTCCTGAACATGATCGCCACCTCGCTGGCCATGGCGCCGGCAACGGCCACGTGGGGATCGGGGACCATGACTTCACGCGCTCGCACGGCGGCCGCTCCGGGGGAGAGGGTAAGGGTCGCAATTTGGCACGGGGAGGAACGGGGTCAAGAGCGCGCGTGGGCCGCCAGCGCCGCGCGGGTGGCCCGGTAGCCTTCCTCGGCGTACGCCTCGACCCGATCCACCCGGAACGTGGCGTCACGCTCGGTGCGGGGGCGGACGTAGAGGAGCGGCGGTCGGAACGGCTCGGCCCGCCAGAGCGCCAGCCAGGCGGCGGTGTTGGCCGCCATCAGAATTCCCGTGGCATCGTTGTGCCGCGCGACGAGGGCGGGGTAGCGGGCCTGCGGTCGGTCGAGCGGCGTGTCGAAGCCGGGGCCGATGTCGATCGCCACCACCAGTTCGGCCTCGACGCCCGTTGCCGCCTCGAACGGCACCACGCCGCGAAGCCCGCCGTCACCCAGGCGGCGGCCCGCCAGCGGAACGGGCGGATAGAACACCGGGAGGGCGCACGAGGCGTGCAACGCATCCACCAGCGGCACCGGCTCGCCGCCCTCGCCCAGCGGCACCAGCGCGCCGGTGTCGAGATCGGTGGCAGCGACGGTGAGCGGCACGCGAAGCTCCGCGAACGTGCGCGCCGGCACCAGCTCCGTGAGCGCCGCGTGGAGTGCGTCGCTTCTGAGCAATCCATCGAGCCAGAGCCCGCCCCACGGCGCGAGCAGCGACCGCACGATTCCTTTGGAGCCAACGTGCAGCAGCCGCCGCACGGTGTCCTCCGGCGTGAGCCCCGCGCCGATGCACGCGCCGATCACCGCGCCCATGGACGTCCCGATGATCCGCGCCGGCGCGATGCCCGCCTCGGCGAGCGCCCGCAGCGCACCGGTGTGTGCCGCGGCCTTCGCACCTCCGCCGCTGAGGAGCAGGACCACGCCGCGAGGCGGCGTCATCCGGGCTTCATCTGCTCGCGATGCGCCCGCGCGCGCTCGTACCGCGCCTTCGCTTCGTCGGTGTCCGGAATCAGCCGAGGCACGCGTTGGGGCTTCCCCTGCCCGTCGATGGCGACGAACACCGCGTGCGCCGTGTGCGTGTGGCGCCGCTCGCCGGTGCTCACGCGCTCCGAGTACACCTCGACCGTGATGTCCATCGACGAGTTGCCGACGTAGTCCACCGTGCCCACGCAGGTCACCAGCGCACCTACCGGGATCCGTTCCCGGAAGTCCACCCGGTCGATGCTCGCCGTGACCGCGGGGCCGCCCGCATGCCGGATCGCCGCCACGGCCGCCGCCTGGTCCACCAGCGCCATCAGATGCCCGCCGAACAGATCGCCGAGCACGTTCTGCATATGAGGCATCACGAAGGTAGAGATCTCCCCCCGGCTGTAAGACATCGGTCTGGAGTCGGTCATGGTCTCCGTGGGAGAAGGGGGCGGGAGAGGGCGGGAG
>JBOHSN010000181.1:0-2907 GCA_050733215.1 Gemmatimonadales bacterium | reverse complement strand
CCCCAGCCCACGCTGCCAGCCGTGCGGCGCGCGCTCCTGCTCGCCGCGAGCGCCCTGGTCCGGCGATGTCCGCGGTGCCATGCCCGACTTTGGCTCCTGCGGCGTGAATGAACGTGGCAGAGTAGTGCTAGCGACCTGCGCACCAGCTGCAGGCGCAACACCCGTGCTGAGTCAACTTACGTTCCGCAGCGCTCCAGCGGAGCGCTGCCGTCGGCCGCAGGCCGACTCGCTTCGCGCCTGGCAGCTGCATGCGCTGATCAGGCGGCGTGCAGCTCACGTCCTCCCCTTCTTGGGTAACTCGGCGATACGTGCTTTCACGAGTCGCCTCACGAGCGCCGATGGCGGGGGCTTCGTGAGTGGAAATCGGATGGTACCCTTCGAGGTCTCGTATCCCTTGAGGTCGGCCGCGTGGGCACGCCTGACCGCCGCGCTCATCGGGTAAAGGCTGCTGTGGCGTTTCCAGGCGGCGTACCACACGAGCGGCCGTCCTTCGAGCCTGAAGGCGGGAATCCCATAACTGAAGCCTTCTACGGCGCCGGGCGCCGCGGAGCGAATGGCCTCGCGGAGCTTCTGAAGGTGGCTCCGCGCATCGGGCGGTAAGGACGCGAGGTAGGCACGCACCTGTACCCCGGCCCGCTCTGTGTTGTTCTTTGACGACGAGGAGGATGCCAACGCGACCTCACGAGTGCGTCCACGCTGCATGCGCTGGTCAGGCAGCGCCTAGAACAGGCGAGTGCCCAGGAACAGGATCCGGTACCCGTGTACCGCCATCGGGATCGCTCCCAACACGGCGGCCGCGGCCAGCAGTCCCGGGGCGACGCGGCGATTGCGCACGACTAGCCCGGCCACCCAGCCGCAGTACGGGAGATAGAGGAGGATCGCGGTCGCCAGCCCGGGTACATAGCCGCGGTCGACGATGGCCCCCGTGATGTGAAAGACGGCGTTGGTCAGCATCAGGAAGCTGAGCCACGCGACGACGAGGACCGCCGCAGCCGTGGATTTCGTGGTCCAGAAACCAAGACTGACGAGCCCGGTGATCAGCAGGGCGGTGGCGTTTACGGTCCAGAAAAGGTCCGCGGTGATGCCCCGCGTCACATGGGCATTAAACCAGGGTACGAAGCCCGGGCTCTCTTCGAGAAAATGAGCCACGAACACGAGCGGGGCAAACAGGAGCCCTCGGCTGAGCCCATCAGGGGACTGCGGGACCATCTGCCCTCCCTGCGCGATGTCGACTGGCGCTGCCTAACGGATCGCGTATCAGCTGCATGCGCTGGTTAGGCGGCGGCTACTTCAGCTATCGAGCTCCCGCCTCAGGCGCCGGCCAGGGGCTGACTTGCCAGCGGTCGCGGTGCACGGCGGACCCCGCCGCGCCACCCACCAGGCCACCCACCAGGCCGCCCGCTGCCATGCTGCCCAACACCTGCAGCGCGGGACTGTCATCACCAAACTCGTACGGGTTCCCGCTGACGAGCAGGGCGCCCACACCGATGCCGACGAGCGTGCCCACAAAGGCCCCGAGGCGCCACCGCGATGGGCGACTGCGACTGACCTCGAGCTGAATGACGCGGGAGCGGGGAACTGCGTCGACGTATGACTTCCCCCCACCCTGGAGCCAGAGCGAGTCCGCGGAATAGGCGACTAAGACCCCGACGACTTGCTTCGGGTGCCCCGAGTCGGTCGTGACGCGCAGCCGAGCTCCGGGGCTTACCCCGGCGGCGGGCAGGCCCGCCTGCGCAGACACGGAAAGGGGGGCTGCGAGGAGGACACCCATTAGGAGCAGCTGGCGCGGCATGCTGGCAGCCTCGGAGCGTGGGACTGCACGCTCGCCCAGGCCGGTCAAGCTAGCATCAAGGAGCCGATCCACTAGGCGTCGAGCGCGGAAGGTCTCGACGCCAAGTACATGTATCGCGACAAGCGCCGGTCGCTCGCGAGCGTGTAGACGGCGTCGAGAAACCGCTGTAGACCCTCAAAGGCCTCTTCACCTTCCAGCTTCACCAGCGCAGCGCGCCTCTCTTCTCGAGCGCCCCGCCACTTTCTCGACACCGAGGCTACGGCTTCGGTGACGTCCCGCACGTCACGAACGAGGAAACCGCTCTGGGCCAGGAGGCGCTCATTGCACCCGACCGGCGTGAACAGAAAGAAGCCGATCGAACTCCGAGCGCGGATCTCCTCGTTCGTCAGCTGCCCGGTCACAACGATCGGATCAGTAAAGAGGAGGTGACCGCCCGGGCGAAGCACGCGATGCCAATCACGTAGAACCTCCAGCCGCCCGGGAAGGTGGTTGATCGAGTCGTTGCAAAAGACTGCGTCGAACGACTCGTCCGGAAACGGCAACCGGTGCCCGGCATCTGCCACCCGGAATGAAACCCGGGACGACAGGCCCTGCTCCTGGGCCCTCCTCCCTGCCGCTTCGATCCCCTGCGCATTGATGTCGACCCCGACGCACAGCGCGCCGGTTTCGAGGGCCATGCGACAGGTGACCCCGCCCGACCCGCACGCTACCTCCAACGCGGTCCGTCCGGCCCCGAGCTCGAGAGCGCGAAAGAAGTCACGTGCTTCGGCTAACGTGATCCAACTGGCCTGACCGAGATCTTCGTCGTAGGTCTGGCGGCGCACCGCCACCTGGGGATCGGCGGCGAGGTGGCCATAATGTCCGTCGTAGAGATCCACTTCCTTCGGCATGTCAGAGTCCTCAAGACAGCGCACCAGCCTGTTCGACGCCCAACGAACCGCGCATCAGACAGCGCACCAGCCTGTTCGACGCCCAACGAAACCGCGCATCAGCTGCGGGCGGTAGGCTCCGCCGTTACGAATTCGATGGTCCTTTGTTCGCGCGACCAAAGGTCGATCCCCGCAAGGCGCCGGCTCGGCAGCGCCCGTCAGCTGCATGCGCTTGTTAGGCGGCGC
>JBOHSN010000180.1:0-2918 GCA_050733215.1 Gemmatimonadales bacterium | reverse complement strand
CGCCTCCTCAGCCACGATCGCCGAGCTCGTGCGTCGCGCGCTCGCCGACGCCGGGCGGCTCACCACGGACGTGCTGGTGGTGGGCGCGGCCGGTGCCGGGCGGGAGCCGGAGCGCGACGAGCTGCACGCGGCGCTTCGCAGCGAGGGTCTCGCCCGAACCATCGTGGTGACCACCGATGTGGAGATCGCGCTCCTGGCGGCGTTCGGCGATGGCCCGGGCATCGTGGTCAGCGCCGGCACCGGCAGCATCGCGGTGGCACGGGACCGGGCGGGTACGCTCCACCGCCTGGGCGGCTACGGCTGGCAGATGGGGGACGAGGGAAGCGGCTACGCGATCGGCCGCGCGGCCCTGGGCGCGGCGAGCCGTGCGCGCGACGGGCGCAGTCCAGCCACGGCGCTGGAGAGCCGGATGCTCGAGGCGGCGCGATGCAGTGACTTCGACGCACTGGTCCGGTGGGCGGCGGCGGCGACCCCGGGAGAGGTCGCGTCGCTTGCGCCGCACGTGCTCGAGGTGGCCGCGGCCGGAGACCTCGTGGCCCGGGGCATCGCGGACTACGCCGCCCGGGAGCTCTCCCTGCTGGCGTTGCTGCTCGCCGAACGGATGCACGATGACGCTCCCATGAGCGTCGCGCTCACCGGTGGATTGCTCGAGACGATCCCCACGCTCCGGCGCGCGGTGCTGGCCAAGCTGGCGGACCAGCCGTCGCTCCGACCCGCGGGCGACCCCGTGGACGCGGTCCTGGGAGCGATCGCGCTCGCGTTACGTCATTGAATCCGGGCCCGGCGCCGCGCACGTTTCCGCCGACCGCCTCAGGAGTCCGAATGCCAACCGACGCAGGAATCTCGTCCATCGCCAGCGCCATCCAGCTTTCGATCGCGCCGGTGTTTCTGCTCACCGGCGTAGGCGCGATCCTCGGCGTGCTGACCAACCGGCTGGCGCGCATCGTGGATCGTTCGCGAGTGCTGGAGGACCGCCTGCACGCGAGTCCGGAGGCGCTGGCCCATCTCAAAGCCGATCTCGGCTTGCTCTCCGAACGCGCCCGACTGGTGAACCGCGCGATCGGGATGTGTACCTTCGGCGCGCTGCTGGTCTGCCTGGTGATCGTGGCGCTGTTCGTGAGCGCGTTCGCCGACGCCCACCTCGGCAGGGTGATCGCGCTCGCCTTCACGGCCGCCATGCTCGCGCTGACCGGGGCGCTGGTGACCTTCCTGCGGGAGACCTATCTCGCCACGCGCAGCCTCCGCAGCGGGACGCAATGAGCACTCTCGACCGTGCGGGCATCGGCGCCGCGCATCTGCTGATCCGCCCGCACGTCCGCGAGACGCCAGTGCTCGTGGTCAACGGCCGCGACCTCGCGCCGGCGGATACGCCGCTCACGCTCAAGCTGGAGCTGTTCCAGCACAGCGGCTCGTTCAAGGCGCGGGGCGCCTTTCTGAACCTGTTGGCCCGGGAGATTCCGCCGGCGGGCGTGGTGGCGGCGTCAGGCGGGAACCACGGCGCGGCCGTCGCGTTCGCCGCGCGCCGACTCGGCGTCCCCGCGCGCATCTACGTGCCCACGGTTGCCTCTTCCGCGAAGGTCGCCCAGATCCGCGCCTATGGCGCGGACCTCGTCATCGGCGGCGACCGCTATGCCGACGCGCTCGCGGAGAGCGAGGCCTGGGCGGCGCAGTCCGGCGCGCTCCCGATCCACGCGTACGAGCAGCTGGAGACCTTGCTGGGCCAGGGCACCGTCGGGCTCGAGCTCGAGCGCCAGGCGCCCGCGATCGACACGCTCCTCGTCGCGGTGGGCGGCGGCGGATTGATCGGCGGGATCGCGGCGTGGTACGCGGGGCGGGTCCGACTCGTCGGCGTCGAGCCGGACGCGGCGCCGACGCTCACGCGCGCGCTGGCCGCCGGCCGGCCGGTGGACGCGGAAGCCGGCGGCATCGCGGCCGACTCGCTCGCGCCGCGGCGGGTCGGAAGCCTGATGTTTCCGCTCGCCCAGCGGTATGTGGAGCGGGTCGTACTGGTGAGCGACGATTCCATCCGCGACGCGCAGAGCGCGCTCTGGACCTCGGCTCGCGTGGCCAGCGAGCCCGGCGGCGCCGCGGCGCTCGCCGCGCTGCGCTCGGGCCGGTACCAGCCGGCCGCCGGTGAGCGGGTGGGCGTCCTGGTCTGCGGCGGGAACACCACGTGGTCACCGTCACCGCAGCCGGTGGCGGAGCGTGCGACCGTGGGGCGATGAGCCAGCGCTTCACCGTGCAGCACCGCGACAAGCCCTATCTGGTCGCGCTCGAGCACAGCGACACCGCCGGCCCGCGCTGGATCGTCACGCTCGGCGGCACCGCCATCACGGCGCTCGACGCCCGGCGCGGCGAGACCCCGGCGGAGGCCGCGCGGCGGCTCCGCGAGTGGCTCGATGCACATCCTGGCATGGACTCGCGCGACGACATTCACCTCGGCGGCGGCTAGCGCGCACGCAGTCGCGGGCGGCGTCGCGCACGGTGCTCAAGGCCTCCGGTCTGATCCTGGCCAACCAGGGGTCCGCGTGCGCGGCCGTGACTTCGAGGTCGTTCGGATGGGGGCGGTCACTGCCTGCTGACCCCTGTTACAAAGACCGTGGCAGCGAGTGCAGCGAAGTGCAGCCGGCGCTGCGCGCGCTGCGGTGCAGTGACTTGCAGGACCGCGGACGGGCGGGCGACGTCGGCAACCGTCACGCTTTCGTACGCCGTCAGCTTCCCGCTACTTGAGCCGCTTGCCTTCCATTCCCGATACTCCGCGCCGGACTTCTCGGGAGCGGAACGGATGGCGGCAAATCACCTGCGGCTTCGTGCTCTGTCGGCAGTGCTCGGTGCGCTCGTGCTGGACGGGTGCACGCCACGGCGTGCGCCGACCGCTCCGGTGCCCGCCGAGACGCCGGTGGCGGCAACGCCGGCCG
>JBOHSN010000179.1:0-2949 GCA_050733215.1 Gemmatimonadales bacterium | reverse complement strand
GGTCCTGCGCGCGCCGACGTCCGCGGCGGCGCAGCGGGCGCTGCACGACGGGGTACGCGATCACGTCGATTTGCGACTGCTGGACCCCCGCGGACCGTTGCCGGGCAAGTGACGGGCCGCTAGCTTCCGCCGGTTTGACCCGCGGCAGCGCACCGCGCTCACCAGCAACCAGAGACTCCCACGCCCCATGGCTCTTTCCAAGCGGCACGTCTTCACGTCCGAATCGGTGACCGAGGGGCACCCCGACAAGGTGGCCGACCAGATCTCCGATGCGGTCCTCGACGCCATTCTGGCCAAAGACCGCAACGCGCGGGTGGCGTGCGAGACGCTGGTGACGACGGGCATGGCGGTGGTGGCGGGCGAGATCAGCACGTCCACCTACGTGCACATTCCGGACATCGTACGCAGAACCGTGGAGGCGATCGGGTACACCGATGCCTCGTTCGGCTTCGACTGCCGCACCTGCGCGGTGCTGGCGTCGATCGACCGGCAGTCGGCGGACATCGCGAGGGGCGTGGACGAGGGCCGGGACAAGCTGCAGGGCGCCGGCGATCAGGGCATGATGTTCGGCTACGCCACGTCCGAAACCCGCGAGCGCATGCCGCTCCCGATTCTGCTGGCCCACCGGATCACCGAGCGGCTCGCCCGGGTGCGCAAGGGGCTCGACGGCACCCACATCAAGTGGCTCCGGCCCGACGGCAAGTCGCAGGTGTCCGTCGAATACGAAGGCGACCGGCCAATCGCCGTGCGCACGGTCGTGGTCTCCACCCAGCACGCCGAACGCCATGCGGGCCGCCTGGTCTCCAACACGATGATTCGCGAGGCCGTGATCGAGGAAGTGATCCGCCCCGTACTCGAGCAGGCGGGACTGGAGCAGGGCCGGGTCAAATTCCTCATCAACCCCACCGGGCGTTTCGTGATCGGCGGGCCGCACGGCGACGCCGGGCTCACCGGGCGCAAGATCATCGTGGACACCTACGGCGGCATGGCCCGGCACGGCGGCGGGGCGTTCAGCGGCAAGGATCCGTCCAAGGTAGACCGCTCCGCCGCGTACGCGGCCCGCTGGGTGGCCAAGAACGTCGTCGAGGCGCGCCTGGCGCGGCGCTGCGAGGTCCAGCTCGCCTACGCGATCGGCGTGGCCGAACCGGTCTCCATCATGGTGGACACGTTCGGGACCGGCGCCTTGCCCGACCGCCGGCTGGAGCAGATGGTGCGGAACGTCTTCGACCTCACGCCCCGCGGCATCATTGACACCCTCAACTTGAAGCGTCCAATTTTCAGCTCCACGGCGTCGTATGGACACTTCGGCCGGAAGCCGCAGACGGGAAAGTACGGCGACAAGACGGTGGAGCTGTTTACCTGGGAACGCGCCGACCGCGTGAAGGAGTTGCTGTCGGCCGCCCGCTGAGGACCGCCAGCGAACCGCATGATCGAGGTGACCGTCGCGCACCTGGGGCTGGACCGCTCCACCAATACCCCGGTGGTGATCCTCCGCGAGAAGGAGGGCGCCCGGGTTCTGCCGATCTGGATCGGTCCGGCGGAAGCGAGCGCCATCGCCATGGAGCTCCAGGGCATGAAGGCCCAGCGTCCCCTCACGCACGATCTCCTGAAGCAGGTGATCATCGGGCTCGGCGGCGATCTCCGCCGCGTGGTGATCAGCGCCGTGAAGGAGAACACCTACTTCGCCGAGCTGCTCATCCGCCGCGACGAGCACGTGTTCCAGGTGGACGCGCGGCCCTCCGACAGCATCGCGCTCGCGCTCCGGCTGCGGGCTCCCATCTTCACCAGCGACCAGCTGCTCGACCAGGCGGGCGTCGAGACCGACGAGCCCGGCCCGGATCCGAGCCTCGAAGCCGACAAGCTCAAGCAATACCTCGAGAAGATGGACCCGCAGGACTTCGGGCGCTTCAATCCGTAGATTCGATAGCTGCAACAACTGGCCGCGAATCACGCGAATGAACGCGAATAGGGGTTGTTCCGCGTCCATCCGCGGCTCTTCTCGCAATCGTGGCTTCGCGTTCGTTCGCGTTCATTCGCGTTCATTCGCGGCTGCTGTTTTGCTGGCGCTGAGTCTCCCGCCGGCGCTGGCGGCGCAGGCCGCCGCCGCCGGCAGCGTGGTGAAGGTAGTGGGCGGCGATTCGATACCGGTTCCCCGGGCGCGGGTCGTGCTCCACCGGATCGGGCGCGAGATCCAGGGCCCGCTCGATTCCGCGGCCACCGACCGACGGGGTCGCTTCCGCTTCCGTTTCGCCGCCGATACCAGCTCGATCTACCTCGTCAGCGCCCGCTGGGGCGGCATCGAGTACTTCTCCACCCCCGTTCATCTCAACCCGGCACGCCCCGACACCGGCCTCCGCATCGTGGTGGCCGATACGTCCAGCACGGTGCCGATCGAGCTGGTGGCACGGCACCTGGTCCTGGCGCCGCCCGGGGCCGACGGCAGCCGCAACATCGTCGACCTCGTGGTGCTCCGGAACGGCGGTGATCGCACCCGGGTGGCGCCCGACACCGTGCGCCCCTCTTGGCGCGGCCCGTTGCCAGTCGGCACGGTGGGGCTGGAAGTGGGTCAGGGTGAGTTCTCCTCCAGTGCCGTGACCCGCCGGGGTGAGCGGCTGCTGTTCTTCGCGCCGATCCCGCCGGGTGAGAAGCAAGTGGTCGTCGAGTATCGGCTGCCGGCCGGTTCCCGGCACACCCGTCTCGTACTCGATCAGCCCACCCCCCTGCTCAACATCCTGGTGGCCGAGCCCGGAGTGGAGATCAGCGGCCCTGGCATCGCGTTCGCGGACACCCAGGTGATCGAGGGGCGCACCTATCGCCGGTGGACCGGATCGGGCGCTGCCGGCACCGCGGTGCGCCTCTCGTTTCCCGCCGCGCCGGTCGCGCTGCGGTGGATCCTGCCGGCGCTGGTCGCCATCGTGGCGGCAGCGTTCGTGCTCGGCGGCGCGTGGG
>JBOHSN010000178.1:0-3016 GCA_050733215.1 Gemmatimonadales bacterium | reverse complement strand
GGCCCAGCTCGGCGGCGGTGGCGCCCTCGCGATGGGCGAGCTCATAGATCACGCGCGATTCGGTGAGCGAAAACGGGCTCTCGAGATAGTGGCCGCGCAGCACGCCGATGCGGCGGGTATAGAGCCGGTTGAATCGGCGGACGGCCTCGACGCGCTGCTCGATGGCGGATGCAGTCATGGGACGGTGGCGATGGGTTGTTGCCATTATCAACGATATAGTTGATTCTGTCAAGTATCGGCTTGCCCTCTCCGACCCCATCGGTAGAATGAAGCTTCGGTATTTATTCGGCACACTACTCCGGACCCGTCCAAATGTTGAAGAAGATTCTGGTCGGCATCGTCGCCCTCGTCGCCATCCTGCTCCTCGTCGGCTTCTTCCTCCCCCGGCACGTCACCACCGTCCGCACCGCCGAGATCGCCGCGGCGCCGGAGCGCATCTACCCGCTCGTCGCCGCCCCGGCGGAGTGGAAGCGGTGGGCGGCGTGGAACCAGCGCGATCCGGAGATGCAGATCGAGTACGCCGGCCCGCCCGCCGGCACCGGCGCATCGTGGTCGTGGAAGAGCGGGAGCGAGGGCACCGGCTCCATGAAGTTCACCGAGGCCGAGGAGCCGAGGCGGGTGGCGTACGAGATCCGGTTCGAGGGATGGGACGACCCCTCCACCGGTGAGATCACGCTGGAGCCGGCCGGCACCGGCACCCGCGTGAGTTGGTCCATGCACGCCGACGTGGGCCGCGGCCCCATGGGTCGCTGGTTCGGCGTGTTCCTGCCGGGGATGGTGGGGAAGGACTTCGACACGGGGCTCACCGGGCTGAAGCGCCTGGCGGAGGGCGCGAGATGAGCGCTATCCGCTATCCGCTATCCGCTATCCGCTATCCGCTATCCGCTATCCGCTATCCGCTATCCGCTATCGGCTATCCGCTATCCGCTATCCGCTATCCGCTATCCGCTATCCGCTATCCGCCAGTTCCGCGGTCACTCGGTGCGCCGCGCAAGGGCACCGAGCGGCAGCCGAGCGGACCGATAGCCGATGACCGATGACCGATAGCCAATACATCGAACTCCGCGCCCACACCGCCTTCTCCTTCGGCGATGGCGCCGTCACCCCCGAGGCGCTGGTCCGGCGCGCCGCCGAGCTCGGCTACCCCGCCATCGGCCTCACCGACACCGCCGACCTGGGCGGCGTGGTGCGCTTCATCTGCGAGGCGCGTCGCGCCGGCGTGCGGCCGATCGTCGGCGCTGAGCTCGTGGTGGACGGCCATCCGGCCGCGTTCCTGGTCGAGAATGCCCAGGGATACCGGAACCTCGCCGCACTGGTGACACTCGCCCGCGTGGGCGATCTCGATACCTGGAATCGCGAGCATCCGCACACCACGCGCGGCCAGGCCGGCGTTCGCTGGGCCGACGTCGCCGGGCGGAGCGCCGGGCTCAGCGCGCTCACCGGGCCGCCTTCCGGCCGGCTCGCCACGCTGGTACGCGAGAACCGCCGCGTCGAGGCCGCCCGGCTGATCGCCGAGTGGCGTGAGGCGTTCGGCGACCGTCTCGCGGTCGAGGTGCAGCGGCACGAGGTGGGGCCATGGGAGCGGGCGCTCGCCGATGAGCTGATCGCGCTCGCCGGGCGCGAGGGCGTGCCGTGGGTGGTCGCCAACGAGCCACGCTATCTCGACCGGCGGAGCCGGCTGGTGCACGACATGCTCGTGGCGCTCCGCGCCGACCTCACCCTCGCCGCCGCCGCCGACGCCGGCCTGCTCCTCCCCAACGGCCGTTGGCGCCTCCTCCCGCCCGACGAGATGGCGCGCCAGTGGGCCGACCGTCCCGAGGGGCTCGCGGAGAGCACCCGCATCGCCGAGCGCTGCGACTTCTCGCTCGCCTGGATGCGTCCGCCGCTCCCGCACTTCGACGTGCCGCCCGGCCAGACCGACGACTCGTTCCTCAAGCAGTGCGTCTACGCGGGCGCACGGGAGCGGTGGGGAACGGTCACGCCCGAGCAGAAGCGGCAGCTCGAGCACGAGCTCGGCGTCATCTCGCGGCTCGGCTTTGCGGGGTTCTTCCTGGTGATGTGGGACGCGGTGCGCTGGGCGAGGTCCCAGAGGATTCTCTGCCAGGGACGTGGCAGCGCGGCGAATTCGGCCGTCGCCTACTGCCTTGCGATCACGGCGGTGGATCCGGTAAAGCACGGGCTCCTCTTCGAGCGCTTCCTCTCCGAGGTGCGGGTGGACGGCCAGACCGAGGCGCCTGACATCGACCTCGACGTCGAGCACGACCGCCGCGAGGAGCTGCTCGACCACGTCTACGGCAAGTGGAAGCGCTCGTCGGCGGCGATCGCCTGCATCGTGCAGCACTACCGCGCTCCCAACGCCCTGCTCGACGCCATGCGCGTGCTCGGCTACCCGGCGGAACTCGCCTTCAAGCTCTCCAAGCGGCTCCACTACGAGGAAGCCGGAAGCGGCGCCGACTACGTGCGCGACACGCTTGCGCAGCAGTTCGGGCTCGACGTGACCGACGCGCGCGGCCGCACCATCCTCGAGCTCATGCGCGGCTGCGACGCCCTGCCCCGCCTCCGCGCCACCCATGTGGGTGGCTTCGTGCTCTCGTCGGCTCCGCTCGGCGAGTGGCTGCCGGTGGAGCACACCACCATGGGCCGCACCATCGTCCAGTTCGACAAGGACGATCTCGACTCGCTCGGCGTCCCCAAGTTCGACTTTCTCGGCCTCGGCGGGTTGTCGCTGGTGCGGCGCGCGTTCGACGTGATCGAGCGGCGGACCGGCACGCGGCCCGCGATGTACTCGCTGCCGACCGACGACAAGCCCACCTACGAGATGATCTCGCGTGGCGAGACGATCGGCACCTTCCAGATCGAGAGCCGGGCCCAGATCGCGTCCATCGTCAAGACGAAGCCGGAGCTGCTCTACGACATCGTGGTGCAGGTGGCGCTCATCCGTCCCGGGCCGATCGAGGCCCGGTTCGTCAATCCCTACACCATGCGGCGGCGCGGGCTCGAGCCGGTGAGCTACCGG
>JBOHSN010000177.1:0-3254 GCA_050733215.1 Gemmatimonadales bacterium | reverse complement strand
CTCGGAAGAGCCGCGACGCCACGGTGCCCTCCGGCACGCCTTGCATAGTGGCGACCTCACGCTGGGCGAAGCCCTCGACATCCACCAACCAGACCACGCTGCTCAGCTCGGGCGAGAGTCCGTCCAGCGCCCGGGTAAGCTGCTCTCCGAGCTCCCAGGTCTCCACGTTCTCCACCGGCGAGGGCAACGGTGCCCACTCGGCCAATGCCGCCTCGAACGCCGGGTCGTCGAGGTCGGTGCCGACCGTCTCTCCTCGACGACGGGTGGTCCGCGCTCGATTGAGGTGCGTACGGCTGAGAATCGTGAAGAGCCAGGAGCGCGCGGCGGATGGCTCCCGCAACTGGCCATAGCTGCTGAACGCTCGGAGGGCCGTGTCCTGGAGCAGATCCTCAGCGTCGGCCTCATGCCCCTGGCAGAGCCGCAGGGCGGTGCGGAACAAGGCGTCGAGGTGCTCGGTGAGCACCTCCTCGAAGGCTCTGGGCGCCTGACGAGGGTCGATCCTCTTCGACGTCTGCTCCTCCGTCTCTGCTCTGGGCGCCGCGCTACTAATGAGACACCAGGGGAGGTGAAATCCTTCTTGGCCCGGAGCGGGATCGCCGGTCTGGCCTCGGAGCAATGCACTGAGCCAGCTCTCCAGGAAGAAGATGCAACGGTTGCCTTGAATGAGGCGCAGGGAGTCCAGGGCCGGGCGTAAATAAGGAATGGTGAGGGCCTGGTGCTCGAGGGAGTTGAACGGGCCCAGGCTGCCTGAACCCCGGTCCTCGTTGTGTTCGGTCTGATCGGTGCGACCATGGCCGCGGGCGCGGCGAGGCTCGCGCGAACCTGTCCCGTTCGCTGGAAGACTCGGTGACCATCACGGAGCCGCTCATGCCGTGGACCGTGTCGGCCGTGTACATGGCGACGACGCTCGGCGTCAGCACACTCGCGTACGCACCGTGGGCCGTCTATTTGCTATGGCGGCAGGTTCTTTTCGCTCCTGCTCGCCGAGCTCTACCGCAAAACGGGCGTGGGAGTGCGCCGGGCTGACGCGCCGCCAGGCCCCCGGGAGAGCCCGGCTCCCGTCGCAGCTCTCTGATCAGAGTCGAACGAAACCTGCGATCACCGGGTCGGCGCGAAGCTCCGCCAGCGCCGCCTGGTTGGGCCGAGCCGGCCGGTCGCGGCCGCACTCGACCAGGCACAGAAACCCGAACGGCATGCCGCGCGTCGCGCGGAATTGGTGCCAGGTGCCGGGCGGCACCCGCACGAGATCGTGCGGTGCCAGGTCGATCACCTGACGGCCCACCAACGCCTGACCCTCGCCGCGCAGCACCAGCACCGCGTGCACGTGCTGGTGCCGTTCGAGCGACGACCAGCCTCCAGGCTCGATCTCGAAGTACCGCAGCTCGCAGCCAAGCCCCTCGCCGTCGAAGAGCAGTTGACGGCTGACGTCGCGAAAGTGCGTCCCATCGGGCTTGTAGGCCAGCACCGGGATCCCGTCCCAGCGAAACGGCTCGGTCTGTCGCACGTGCGTCGTGGTCACGTCTCCTCCGGTGCTTCTCGCGCTGCCCGCGCGGCCGCGTCCGCGACCGCGTCCGCCAGAGCGCGCGCCCGCTCGCCGATTCTCTCACCCGCCTCGTAGAGGCTCCCCCCGATGAGGAGCATACAGTCCCGGCCATAGAACCGCACCAGCTCCGGCACGCGATCGACCCGGATGCCGCCGGCGGGCACCGGCAAGGTGGGACGCACGCGTGGGTGGGGACCGCGCATCTCGACCGCGAGCGCGCGGCAGGTCTCGAGTGAATAGGTGAACCGCCCGCCGCTGTGGGGAAAGATCACCGCGTCGGCACCGTACCAGCGGAAGAGCTTGCCGAGCAGTACCACTTCCGCGATGCGGAGCGCGCCTCCGAACGCGGGGTGCGCCATGATCGCAATGCCGCCGGCTTCCGCCGCGAGCTGGTGCAGGAGCGGCAGACCGACGAGCATGGGCGAGACCATGACCGCGCGGACACCGGCGTCGCGGGCGAACCGGAGCTGCCGAAACACCCGCGCGGGCGTGCCGATGAGGTTGGGGACGTAGAGGGCGGGTCGGCCCGTTTCGCTGGCCGATGCCTCGATGGCCCGCACGCATGCCTCGACCCGCTGCTCGAAGGGGCAAAACAGGTGATCGGCGAGGCCGTGGTCGTCCTTGATGACGTCGAGCCCCGCCCCCGCGAACGTCCGGCAAAGTGCTGCAAGCGCGTCGGGCTCGAGTCCCATAGGCTTGAGGGCGGTGGCGACGAGCGGCCGGTCCACGACACCGGTGAGAACACGCCATCCCTCCAGGCCGACGTTGGGTCCGGGGAACGCGCCGAACGTCTGGTCCGGCAGGTCCACGTCTTCGAGCACCACATCGGGCCGGAGCGACGAGTTCCCGAAGAGCACGTTCAGGAGCTGCGCCGGGTCGAGCGCGGTAGTCGTGAGGGGCTGCGCGATGATGACCCGGTAGCCCCCGGGCTCGTGCGGCTCGATCCGCTCCACCTCGCCCAGCACGCGCTCGCGCACCGCGCGGTCCCGCAGCGCGGTGCGGGGGAGCTCCACCGTCTGCTCGAGCAGGAGCGCCTCCGCGCGCGCCTCGATCTCCTCGGCGTCCGCCCGCACGAGATACGTGACGCGCACGACGGGCTCCGATCCACCGGGTGGGTCGGTTCTCATCTTCGTCGCTTCATCCTATCGCTCCCGGCGCACTCGGGCGTGGGTTCTTGATCAGCGCTTGATGTTCCCGCTGCATCGTCAGGCGTCGCTGGGACCCTCACCGTTCGGAGGACACCATGATCGCACGCCCCTGGCGCGGTCTCGCTGTGGTGCTCGCCGCCTGCGGCACCACCGAGCCGAGCGGGACCGCCGATCTCGAAGCCGCGAAGCGCGCGGCCGAAGCGCCTGGATATCCGGGACGCTCGCTGCTCGAGGTCGAGGATCCGCTCGGCGACAACACGGGTCCGGTAGACGTCCGGAAGATGCAGCTTCGCTGGGACCAGGCGACCGGCGACTACCAGATCACCTTCTTTGCGACCGGGCAAGCGCCGTTCCGCGGCGCCATCCGGGTGAACGTCAACCTGTTCAATGTGGACGACGGGAGCTTCTTCCAGGATGCGGTGAACGATTTCGACTTCGCCACGCCGCAGGTCAGGCTCACGCTCACCGGCACGGATCCGACGCTCACCGGGTGGGACGCGGGCGAGCGGGTTCATACGAACAGCCTGGGCGGGACCCCCAACCCGCCGGGCACCAGTCTGTTC
>JBOHSN010000176.1:0-3351 GCA_050733215.1 Gemmatimonadales bacterium | reverse complement strand
GTGCGGCGCCGCGCCCGCCGCCGCGTCGATCGTCCAGCCGTGCTCGCCCCGTCGCACGCGGCTCACCGGATTCGCGATCCGAACCCGCGCACCGAGCGCGGCGGCCAGCCGGTCCGTGAGCTCGGCCATGCCGTCCCGGAAGGACATCAGCGCCGGCGCCCCCCTGCCCGCCTTCATGGCCCCCCGAACCACCGACCCGTACTCCCGCTCCAACGCGTGGATCCGCGGCAGCGCGTGGCGCACCGAGAGCGCCTCGGGGTCGCCGGCGTAGATGCCGCTCACGAACGGCCCGGCCGCGTAATCGAGGAGCTCCTGCCCGAACCGCCGGCGCACGAACCCGGCGATCGACTCGTCGCCGTCAGGGGGCGTAGAGGGCGTCAGCCGCTCCATCACGAGCGCGAGCTTGGCGCGGGTCGAGAAGAGGCGTGAGGTGAGGAGGGCCGGCGGCGAGACTGGCAGGGCCTGCAGGCGGCCATCGCGCACGATGTAGCGCCTTCGCGCGAGCGGGTTCGCCTCGACCCGCCGCTCGTCGAGCCCGAGCTCCCGGAGCAGCTGGGCGACCGTGCCGGTGGGCGCCTGCATGGAGTTCGGGCCGTGCTCGGCGAGGAAGCCGTCACGGCGCTCCGTGCGCACCGTCCCGCCCGTGCGGTCCGCAGCCTCGTAGACCGTGACATCGTGGCCCAGGCGCATGAGCCGGTAGGCGGCCGCGAGCCCGGCGACTCCGGCACCGACCACACCCACCGTCGGCATCTACCAGCGAAAGCCTGAACCACCAAGACAGGAAGGGCACGAAGGCGGCGTCGCGACCGCTGATATCCAAGGGCGCACGGCGGCCTTCGTGTCCTTCCTCTCTTTGTGGTTCAACGGTTCAGCCCTCGAACGCCGTCCGAAGCGCGGCCTCGAGCACCTCCATCTCCTCCTCCCCATGCGCGGCCGAGGTGAACGACGCCTCGAATGCCGACGGTGGGAGGTACACACTGTGCTCCAGCATGGCGTGGAAGAACCGGGTGTACGCCGCGCGATCGGCCGCTTTGGCGTCGGCGTAGTCGCGCACCGGGCGGTCGGTGAAGAACGGCGTGAGCATCGTCCCGACCCGCTGCACCGTGAGCGGCGCCCCCGCCCGCCGAGCCGCTGCCTCCATCGCCTCGGCTGCGGCGGCCGCCCAGCGTTCGGCGCGCTGCCACACCCGGGCATCGTCGAGCACCTCGAGCGTGGCGAGCCCCGCGGCCATCGCGAGCGGGTTGCCCGACAGGGTGCCGGCCTGATACACCGGCCCGGCCGGCGCGATCCGCTCCATCAGATCGCGCCGGCCACCGTACGCGGCCGCGGGCAGTCCGCCGCCCAGGACTTTGCCGAGACAGGTGAGGTCGGGCGTCACGCCGTACAGCACCTGCGCGCCCTGCGGATGCACCCGCCAGCCCGTCATCACCTCGTCGAACAGCAGCAGCGCGCCGTGCCGGGCGGTGATCGCGCGGAGCGCCTCGAGGAACCCGGAGTCGGGAGGCACCACGCCCATGTTGCCTGCGACCGGCTCCACCAGCACGGCCGCGATCCCATCCGAGCGGGCCGCGAACATGCGCTCGACCGCCGCGAGATCGTTGTACGGCGCGATCAGCGTGTCCGCGACCGTGGCGGCCGTCACGCCAGGCGAGTCGGGAAGCCCGAGGGTGGCCACCCCCGATCCGGCCGAGGCGAGCAGTGCGTCCGCGTGCCCGTGATAGCATCCGTCGAACTTGATCACCGCGCTCCGGCCGGTCGCGGCGCGCGCGAGCCGGAGCGCGCTCATGACCGCCTCGGTGCCCGAGCTCACGAACCGCACCATCTCGATCGCCGGGAAGGTGCCGATCACCCGCTCCGCGAGCCGCACCTCGAGCTCGGTGGGCGCCCCGTACGTCGTGCCGCGCTCCGCGGCCTCCCGAATCGCACCGATCACGTGCGGGTGCGCATGTCCGAGGATCAACGGCCCCCACGAGAGCATCATGTCGACGTAGCGGAAGCCGTCCGCGTCCTCGAGCCAGGCCCGCTCGCCCCGTGCGATGAACCGGGGGGTCCCGCCCACGCTGCGGAATGCGCGGACCGGGCTGTTTACTCCGCCCGGCATCAGCTCCTGGGCCCGCTCGAAGAGCGTCTCGGAGCGCGACGTCACTCGGATAGCCACGCGGCCACGTCCTTGGCGTGGTAGGTGATGATGGCGTCCGCGCCCGCCCGCCGCATCCCCGTCAGCGCCTCGAGCACGACCCCGCGCTCGTCGATCCAGCCCTGGCGGGCCGCCGCCTTCACCATCGCATACTCGCCGCTGACGTTGTAGGCGACCAGCGGCAGCGTGGTTCCCTCGCGGACGGCGCGCACCACGTCGAGGTACGCGAGCGCCGGCTTCACCATCAGGAGGTCGGCGCCTTCGGCCTCGTCGAGCGCCGCCTCGAAGAGCCCCTCGCGCACGTTCGCGGGGTCCATCTGATATTGGCGCCGGTCCCCGAATGCGGGGGCGCTGTCGGCCGCGTCGCGGAACGGCCCGTAGAACGCACTGGCGTACTTGACCGCGTAGCTCAGGATCGCGCGCTCGGCGAACCCGCTCCCGTCGAGCGCGGTGCGAATCGCCCGCACCATTCCATCCATCATGCCGCTGGGCGCGAGCACGTCCGCCCCCGCATCCGCGTGGCTCTTGGCCACCCGGCCGAGCACTTCGAGCGTCGCGTCGTTGTCCACCTGGCCGTCACGAACGATCCCGCAGTGTCCGTGGCTGGTGTACTCGCAGCAACAGACGTCCGTGATGAGCAGCAGTCCCGCGTGCCGGGCACGAACCCGGCGGAGCGCCTGCTGCACGATGCCGTCGGGCGCGAAGTTCTCGCTGCCAACCTCGTCCTTGGTCGCGGGAAGGCCGAACAGGATGACCGCGGGGATGCCGAGGGCGACGATGCGGTCGGCCTCGCGGTCGAGCCGGTCGTCCACCGAGAGCTGGTACACGCCCGGCATCGAGGCGACCTCGCGCTCGACTTCGCGGCCGTGCACCACGAAGAGCGGCGCGATCAGATCCCCCACGGCAAGCTCGGTTTCCCGCACGAGCCGCCGGAGTGCGTCGGTCCGGCGCCGCCGCCGGGGGCGCACGACTGGCTGTGGCATCACGACATGGGCCGGGTTGAAGGATCCGCTTGAAGTTCGCCCCGAGAGCTGCGTATAGTCCTTGCATAGTCGGGGAGGGGAACCCGACTTTCACCGGGATCGTGCAGCAAAATACACGTCGGTCATGCGGGTTGCACGGCCGACCGTGAGTGGGGTGGGGCCGGTCACGGCCGTCCAAGCCCGTCAATCACCGACCATTCCGGTCGGCGCCGGGCATCTTGCGTGGGTGAA
>JBOHSN010000175.1:0-3513 GCA_050733215.1 Gemmatimonadales bacterium | reverse complement strand
TCCGCGGCCCCCGACCAACCGCGAGGCCTCGTCGCGCAAGCAGTCTGGGCTGATTGTCCGGGGCAAGAGCCCTCCGCAATCAGCGACGGCGGAGCCCGCCCTTGCCAATCTCTCTCATGGAACTATGCGTTGAAGCTGTCGAGCGCGGCCGACGCTCCTGCCATCATCCAGCTGACGAGCGGCCGCGCTCGCAGCTTAACGCTTATCCGTTAGGCCGCAGGCGCACCGCGTCAGCGCGACAAGCGAGGTTCTACGCACCACCACCTTCGCACGCTGATCCCTGCGACACTTTACGTGGCTGCGTGTAGCGGCTCAGCGCCGTCGACACCAACCGCCCCAGCAGGCCGAGTCGTCGAGCTGACCCGATCCTTCGCTTTGAGCGCCGTACGCCATCAGCTGCTCCTAAAGGAGGGAGCCACCGGAACGCGCGGCAGGTTCCGCATCCGGAGCGGGAGCCAGAATCGGCTGCATATCGAAGCAGCGGTGGGCTGCCGGATGACGCCCGACGCGGCGGCATGGCAATGGGAATGCGACGTCCCTTTCGCGCGCGGCGCACCGGATTGGGCCGCCGTGCTCCAGCAGCTGGATGCGGCCAGCCTCATGGCGCCACCGCTCCAGCCGGGCGTGCAGCGGACGCCGCAAGGCGAGATGGCAATCTGCAACGATGGCGCGCCATGGAAGCTGACCGTACGAGGGAACACAGGCGAGACCCTCGTCCAGGATCAGCAAAGCTGCGGAGCGCGAGACTCTACGCGCGCGCAGTTTGAGCGGAGCATTGAAGCCGTCCTCGATGCCCTGGCGGCACAGGCCGAGCGGAAGTGACCGCCTGTGGACGATCGAGCCTGCGGACTAACCAGCGCATGCAGCTGACGGGCGCTCCCACGTGGCGCACCTAGCACTAGCGGGCTTGGCCGCGCGGGTGGACCATGGAGTTCGTAGCGGCTGGCTTGGCGCCCGCAGCTGATGCGCGATCCGTTACGCAGCACCGCCAGGTGTATCGTGGGCTCCGTGGGCTCGCCCTCTGATACACCGCCCGTCACTTTCGCTTCGGCGATTCAACCACCCGGTCGGCGTGTTGCTCGTTTCGCTGCACGTGCTAATATCCGGGCGTGAGCTCGACCCGCATCAGTCGCCGCGTGAACGCGCCCCGCGCGATCGTCTATCGGGCTCTTCTCGATGCGCGCGCGGTCGCGACGTGGATGGTGCCGACCGGCATGACCAGCCACGTGCATGTGTTCGACCCTCGCGAAGGTGGCTTGTTCCGGATCTCGCTCACGTACGACGCGCCGACCGGGACCGGCAAGACGACCGCACACACCGACACGTACCACGGCCGCTTCGTGAAGCTCGTGACGAACGAGCAGGTTGTCGAAGTGGTCGAGTTCGAGACGACAGATCCCGCACTGCGCGGCGAGATGACGATCACGATCTCGCTCGCCGATGCAGACGGCGGCACCGATGTCCTCGCCGTGCACGACGGGCTGCCGCGCGGCCTGCCGACCGCCGACAACGAGGCCGGCTGGCGGTCGTCACTTGAAAAACTCGCGGCCCTCGTCGAGGCGGGCTAGAACACGCGCGACCTGGCTCGTAAGCCGGGGCTCGCCATGCGGATCGATGCGGCGCATCTCAAGCGGCCTTCGCCTTGTGGTACCCGCAGGCGGTGCTGTCTAACGGCCCGCGTTTCAGCCGCGAAGGCGCGGCGCATCCCACTGCATGGTTACGTTCTTTCTGGGTCGGCCGCCGTGCCTTCGTCGGCTGCAAACGCATGTTGGGCAGCAGGACTGGCTAATGGATCCTTTTCTCCTGACCCTTCCACTCTCGTTCGCGCAGCAGGTACTTTTGGACCTTACCGGTCGAAGTCTTTGGTAATGGGCCAAATTCGATGGCCTTGGGAGCCTTGAAGCGGGCGAGTTTCGCGCGGCAGTGCTCGATGATCTCCATCTCCGACGCCGTCGCAGCGGGTTTCAGCGTGACGAACGCCTTGGGAACCTCGCCCCACGTGTCATCGGGAACGGCGATGACAGCGCATTCCATCACCGCCGGGTGGCTGGCCACGGCTTGTTCCACCTCAATCGTGCTGATGTTCTCCCCACCCGAGATGATAATGTCCTTTTTCCGGTCGCGTAGCTCGATGGACGCATCGCCATGGCGAACGGCCATGTCCCCACTGTGGAACCAGCCTCCAACGAAAGCCTCCGCGGTAGCGGACTCGTCCGCAAAGTAGCTGCTCATCACGACATTCCCCCTCATCACGACTTCGCCCATCGTTTCTCCATCCGCCGGGACGTCGTGCATCTCCCCATCGACCACCCGCACCTCGCCAGCACAGAGGTTCGGAAAACCCTGCCGTGCCTTGAGTCGTGCCTGCTCTTCAAGCGGGACATCCGCCCTGTGGGGCGGGGCGACATTGATCGTAAACGGCCCGTACGTCTCGGTCAGCCCGTAGACGTGATCGAGTTCGAAGTTCAACTCGGCCATCCGAGCGATCAGCGTAGGCGACGGCGGCGCCCCGGCCGTAAAGACGCGGACGGCCCGCGTGAGTCGGTGCGCAGCCGGGTCGTTGAGAAACATCGTCAAAACCGTGGGGGCGGCACAGAAGTGGGTAACGCTCTCATCGAACAGGCGCCATGCTGCCGCGCCATCGATCCGAGGCACACAGACGCTCCGCGCCCCGACCGCGGCCAGCGCCCACGGAAACGTCCAGCCGTTGCAGTGAAACATCGGCAGAGTCCAGAGATAGCAGCTGTCGGCCGTGAGGCGATGATCGAGGGCCATCGCAAGGGCATTCAGATAGGCACCACGATAGTGATACACCACACCCTTGGGTCTACCCGTCGTCCCCGACGTGTAGTTGATCGTGATCGCGTGGTCCTCGTCCACAATCCACGGCTCGAGTTCCCCATCACCTCCCATGGCCAGGAGTTTCTCAAGATCACCCCGCGTATCCAGCCGCCGCACGCGTGGTGGGACCTTGGCCAACTGGGCTTCCAGCTCGGGCGTGTAAAAGACGATGCCAGCGCCGGCGTGCTCAACGATGTAGCCGATCTCTTCGGCGGACAGGCGAGTGTTGATCGCCACCAGGACTCCACCCGCCTGCGGCACTGCGAAATGAGCGAGGAGCAACGGTTCCGAGTTCAGCGCCAGAAACGCTACCCGGTCACCGTTCTGCAACCCTGCCTTGCGCAACGCGGACGCCAGACGACGGGACCGGGCTCGAAAATCACTCCAAGTGTAGGACCGGCCTCCTTCCACAACCGCGACCCGACCAGCGTGCACGGTTCCCGATCGCTCAAGGAAATCAACGGGGTTCAGCTCCCGCCGATTGACCCTCAGCCGCTCCTTCATGTTGGACCCCTCGATTCCGCACGCTGCGGCAAACTCCCTAACACTACTCTGCCACGTTCATTCACGCCGCAGGAGCCAAAGTCGGGCATGGCACCGCGGACATCGCCGGACCAGGGCGCTCGCGGCGAGCAGGAGCGCGCGCCGCACGGCTGGCAGCGTGGGCTGGGG
>JBOHSN010000174.1:0-3545 GCA_050733215.1 Gemmatimonadales bacterium | reverse complement strand
GCGCTGACCGGTCACACGTTCGAGTCCCCGAGCGAACGGACGACGTTCGACCGGCGCGGTTTCGTCGTGGGCGAGTCGTGGGGCGTCTTCGATGTCGGCCGGTGGGAGGTCACCGACGACGGGGAGTACTGCCGGACGTGGAACATGTGGGACGGCGCGCGACGACGCTGCCATCGCGTCTACCAGAATGCCGAGGGCCTTGAGTTCCACGCCGTCGACCGGTGGACCGTCACCAAGGCGCGCCGCGTGTCCACGCCGTAGACTGATGACCACTCCGCTCGCGATCGCCGTCATCGGCGCCGGGATCGGCGGCCTCACCGCCGCCGTCGCGCTGCGCCAGGCCGGCCTCGACGTCGATGTCTACGAGCAGGCGCCGGAGCAGACCGAAGTTGGCGGCGGCATCAATCTCGGGCCAAACGCGGCGCGTATTCTCTATCAGCTCGGCCTGGGCGACGCGCTCGACCGCGAGGCCGTGCGGCCCGTGGGCACCCACCAGCGACGATGGCAGGATGGCCGCACGCTGCAGCGGGCGCCGCTCAACCCGCGCTGCGAAGAGCTCTACGGCGCTCCGCATCTGACCGTTCATCGCGCCGACTTGCTCTCGATTATCGCCTCGGGGTTCCCGGCGGAGCGCATCCATCTCGGCCACCGCCTCGTCGGCGTCGCCGACAAGGGTGACCGCACCGAGGCCTGGTTCGAGAACGGCGCGCACGTCACGGCCGCGGTGCTGGTCGGCGCCGACGGTATCCATTCGACCGTACGCGCCGCGCTGCTCGGCGAGGAGGCGCCGCGCTTCGCCGGCTGCGTCGCCTATCGCGGCCTCGTGCCGTCCGAGCGCATCGCCGACCTCGGGCTCGCGCTCGGCTCGCAGTCGTGGGTCGGCCCCGGCGGGCATTTCGTGCACTACTTCGTTTCGCGCGGGCGCCTGCTGAATTTCGTCGGCTGGACCGAGCACCACACGTGGAACCGCGAGGACTGGACCGATCGCGCCACCATAGCCCGCGCGCTCGCCGCATTCGATGGCTGGCACCCACAGGTCCGGCGGATCATTGGCGCCGCCGAGACCTGCTTCGTCTGGGCGTTGTTCGATCGCGACCCGTTGCCGCGCTGGTCGGTGGGCCGCACGACCCTCCTCGGCGATGCCTGCCACCCGATGTACCCGTTCATGGGACAGGGCGCGGCGCAGGCGATCGAGGATGCCCTCTTTGTCTATGATCTCTGAGACACCGACTCCTCGGAAATTAGTGTAGGAGGGCGAGGGGAGAAGAGGAGGCATGAGCAAGCGAAAGGGAAAGGCAAGCACCAAGGAGGCGGTGGATAACTTGAACGCGCGGCGCGACGGGCACCCGACCGGGACCGAGGCCTTGCCGGCGATCCCCGATCCCGAGGTGGCGGCAAAGCCGCCGCGGCGTCGGTTCACCGCCGAGTACAAGCTGCGGATTCTCCGAGAGGCCGAGAGCCAGCGGGAACTCGGGGCGATCGGCGCCCTGCTGCGCCGCGAGGGACTGTACGCGACCCACCTGACCGTGTGGCGGCGGGAGCGGGATCGCGGGGCGCTCGAGACGCTGCGCGCACGTCGGCGCGGCCGAAAGCCGGACCCGACCCACGAGCTGCGCCAGCACATCGCGGCGCTCGAGGCCGAGAAGCAGCGCCTCCAGGAACGGCTACGGCAAGCGGAGGCGATCATCACGGCCCAAAAAAAACTGTCCGAGATCTTGGGACTGGTCGCGCCGCCGACGGCGGCGCGCGAGAGTGCGTGATGGCCGCCGCCCTGGAGCTCGCCGGCGCCGTGGGAATGAAGCGCGCGGCCGACGCGTTCGACGTGCCACGGGCCACTCTCTACCGGGCCCGCCAGCCGCAACGGTTCGGGCCCCCAGCGCCACGCCCGGCCCCGCCGCGGGCGCTGACGGACGAGGAACGGCAGGCCGTGCTCGCCGTCCTGCACAGTGAGCGCTTCGTGGATGTGGCCCCCAAGGCCGTGTACGCTACGCTGCTGGACGAGGGGAGGTACCTGGGCTCGTGGCGCACGATGTATCGGGTGCTCGCCGGCGCCGCGGAAGTCCGGGAACGGCGCAATCAACTGCGCCATCCGGTCTACACCAAGCCGGAGCTGCTCGCGACCGGCCCGAACCAGGTCTGGTCCTGGGACATCACGAAGCTCCTGGGGCCGGTGAAGTGGACCTACTACTACCTCTACGTGATCCTCGACATCTTCAGCCGCTACGTGGTCGGCTGGATGGTGGCGGAACGCGAGAGCGCCACGCTGGCCGAGCGGCTGATCACGGCGACCTGCGAAAAGCAGGCGATTGCGGCAGGCCAACTCACGATTCACGCCGATCGGGGGACGGCGATGACCGCGAAGTCGGTAGCCCTGCTGCTGGCGGACCTGGGCGTGACCCGCACCCACTCGCGCCCGCACGTCTCGGATGACAACCCCTACTCCGAGGCCCAGTTCAAGACGCTGAAGTATCACCCGACGTTCCCCGAGCGCTTCGGCTCGGTCCAGGATGCCCGGTCGTTCTGCCAGGGCTTCTTCCCTTGGTACAACAGGGAGCATCGTCACGACGCCCTCGGCCTGCTCACGCCCGCGGCTGTTCACTACGGCCAGGTTGGCGTGATTCTCGAGCAGCGGCGTGTCGTTCTCGCGGCGGCCTACGCCGCCCACCCCGAGCGGTTCGTGCGAAAGCCGCCCGAGCCGCTCGCGCCGCCGACGGCAGCGTGGATCAATCCACCGACGCCAGCGGCGCTCACCGAGGCGCCACACTAAATGCGCCACATCGGTGTCTCAAAATCATTGACAACCTCCGATGGCGCTGTCCTGGCTGCCTGCCTCGCCGACGCCGGCGCCAAGGATCCGGTCGAGACGCTGCGGCGCTACGAAGAGGTGCGCCGGCCGCGCGTCACCCGACTTCAAGAGATGTCGCGCGCCAACAAGACGCGCTTCCATCTCCCTGACGGCCCGGAGCAGGTGGCGCGCGATGCCGAGTGGACCAAGGCCGGTGACCGTTCGCCCGAAGCGCTGCGCTGGCTCTACGGGTTCGACGCCGCTGCGGTGACGCGGGCTCAGCCCGGAGGGCACGACTCCGGCCACCGCTCCAAGAGGCGATAGCTGACCTGCGCCAGCGCGACGAGCTGCCCCGAGCTCGCGCTCGTCACGTGGACGGTGCTGAAGAGCAACGACTCGGCCCGCTGCTGGACGTGCGCGTCGGCGACGACGGCGTGCGTGGTCGTGCTCGGAAAGCTCACCTGTAGGCCGATCGTCGAGCCTCGCGCGCCCGCCCGGCGGGGCACCAGCGACCACGAGGCGGCGACCGCCGAGATGTCCACGATCGATGCGAGCGCACCCGCGTCCAGGTGCCCGCGCTCGTTCGTGTGCACGGGGGTGCACGGCATGTGAAGGCGCACGCGTCCCGGGGTCTCGTGAACGGGCGTGATCTCGAGCTTGCTCACGTAGCCGCGAAACAGGCGGTGCTGCCCGGGATCGATCAGCGGTGAGGGCGCCGGCAGAGGAACGTGGTCGGCGTGAAGACGCGGCGCTCGGCCCC
>JBOHSN010000173.1:0-3551 GCA_050733215.1 Gemmatimonadales bacterium | reverse complement strand
GCGCTGGCTGCTGTCGGTGTCGCGGCTCGAGCCGCACAAGGGCATCGACACCGTGCTGCGCGCGCTCGCCC
The DNA here is from genome assembly GCA_050733215.1 of Gemmatimonadales bacterium. Taxonomy (GTDB): domain Bacteria; phylum Gemmatimonadota; class Gemmatimonadetes; order Gemmatimonadales; family GWC2-71-9; genus DASQPE01. Next base: position 3,480 of record JBOHSN010000173.1, on the reverse strand, counting down.
AGTTGACCGGGAGCGAGTCCGACGTGCGCTATGCGGTGGCCGGCGCCGGCGAGGGCCGGCGCGAGCTCGAGACGCTTGCCGCGGAGTTGCGGGTGGCGGACCGCGTCCACCTGCTGGGCGGCGTGCCGGACGCCGATCTCCCGGCGCTGTACAACCTGGCCGATGTGTACGTCGGTGCGTCACGCCGCACGGCCCTCAGCGTGGAAGGCTTCGGCATCGCCCTCGCCGAGGCCGCGAGCGCAGGGCGCCCCGTGGTGGCGGGCCGGAGCGGCGGCATTCCGGAGGCGGTGAAGAACGGGGAGACGGGACTGCTGGTGGATCCGGAGTCGCCCGAGGAAGTGGCCGACTCGGTACGGCGGCTGCTGCGCGATCGGCCGCTGGCCCAGCGGTTGGGTGAGGCGGGGCGGCGGCAGATCGAGCGGTACTACAACTGGGACCGCGTGGCTGCCGATCTCGCCGCCATCGCGGCCGAGGTCGGGCGCGAGCCGGTCACGCCGCCGTCTTCGGCTCGCCGGGTACCAGACCCGGCACGACCGTAAGGCCGTTCACCGACGCCCCGTACACCCCGCTGGCCAGCTGCTCGAGGCTCCCCAACCGATCCACCATCTCGATGGTGGCGCGGTATCCCGCTTCGATCAGTTCCGCCGTGTGGTCGAACGCGAACATCGAGATGTGCATGACCGGCGGGTGGATGAGCGCGAGCGGGGGGCCTTCCCAACGCCGCAGCACCGCCTCGATCTGCGTCTGCATCACGATCTCGAGCCCGCGGATGTAGGTCGCGGCGAATCCCTGGCGCTCGACGCCGTCCCGGTCCAGCCCGGCCGCGGAGACGTTCACGCCCAGGACCGGCCAGGGCGCGGCGTCCGCCGCGACCCGTACGGGGAGGTTTTCCACCACTGCTCCGTCCACGTAGTGCCGTCCGAGGATCTCGCGCGGCGGGAAGATGCCGGGCAGCGCACACGAGGCGAACACCACGTCCGCGATGCGTACGTCGGCTGAACCGGCGCCGCCCCAGATGACCTGCAGGCCCGCGTTCAGATCGACCGTGTTGATGAGCAGCGGCCGCTTCAGGTCTCCGAACGTCCCGCGCCCGATGAGGCTCGTGATGAGTTCATCCAACGGCTCGCGGCGGTACACGGCGGGGCACAACATACGCCGGAGGGCCATGTCGGTGTGAGCCACCCGGAACACGTGCCGGCGTTCCACCTTGAGCGCGCGGGTAGCCATCTCGGCGGGGGTCATGCCGGCCGCCCACGCCGCCCCGATGAGTGCCCCGATGCTGGAGCCCACCACCAGGTCCGGCACCAACCCGCGCTCGTCGAGGGCGCGGAACACACCGATGTGGGCGAGGCCTTTCAGGCCCCCGCCGCTCAAGACCAGGGAAAACTTGGTGGCTTGCTTCACCGGCCTGCTCCGACGGTGTTCCATAGCTTTACCTTGCAATCCGGGTGCCATAGGTCTCACCGCTTCCCCGTGAATATTCCGTTTCGGGCCCGCACCTGCAGTGATCCAGGACAAGCCCGGTGATGCCAGAATCTGCAGTGGTTCAGGAGATTCAACGTCCGGAGGGCCCGGGCCGGTTCCGGAGCGCCGCCGCGCTGGTCCTGCGGGAGCGCTGGCGGCGCGACCCCTTTTTTCGCTTCGGGGCCGGCCTCGTGGTCGTGGTGGGTTCGCCGCGGCCGCCGCGCCCTCAACCGGGTGCTGTATGGGGCCCGGCTCTTACTGGTCGTGGGACTTATATCACAATCGGTGGCGGTCACCCTCGGCGTGCTGCTCGGCCTGGTCGCGGGCTACTGCCAGCGATGGGTGGATGCGACGGTGATGCGTCTGGCCGACGTCACGCTGGCGTTCCCCACGCTGCTCCTGCTGATCGCGATCGCGGCGGCCGTGCGGCCTTCGCTGCCACCACGCCGAGCTAGGGAGCGATGGTGGCGGACGGGCAATCTGGTGGGCGACGCGCTGCGGGAGGCGTTCGATCCCAAGTTGAGAAGTGAGAAGTGAGAAGTGAGAGGTGAGAGGTGAGAAGTGAGAGGTGAGATGGAGCCGCTCACGTTCGATCTGTCGCTGATCCGGGGGATGGAATTCCCCTGGACGGCGGAAGCCGTGTACCTCAACGCCGCCAGCATCGGCCCGCTGCCCGCGCGCACCCGGCGCGCGGTCGAGGAGTACGCGGCGCTGCGCGCCGCGCCCTACCGGATGCAGGAGCGCCATTTCTTCCCGCTGCTGGCGCAGGCTCGCGGATTGGCCGCGCGGCTGATCGGCGCCGACCCCGATGAGGTCGCGCTCGCGACCAACACCAGCTACGGCATCAACCTCGCGGCGCGGTCGCTGCCGCTCGCCGCGGGCGACATCGTGCTCCTGTCGGACCGGGAGTTCCCCGCCAACGTGTATCCGTGGATGGCGCTGCGGGCCCGGGGGGTCGAGGTGGAGATCGCGCCGGTGACGCGCGAAGGCTGGCCCGACGAGTCGCTGTTCCTCGAGCGCGTACGGGATCCGCGGGTGCGCGTGCTGGCGGTGTCATTGGTGCAGTTCGGCTCGGGCTATACTGTGGACCTCGCGCGCCTCTCTCGCGCGTGCCGGGACACGGGCACCTGGCTCGTGGTGGATGCCATCCAGGGCATCGGGCAGCTGCCGGTCGATGTGCGGGAAACCCCGGTGGACGTGCTCGCCTGCGGCGGCCAGAAGTGGCTGCTCTCTCCCTGGGGCAGCGGATTTGTCTACGTCCGGCGGGCGATGTTCGACCTGCTGCCCCCCGCGGATGTGGGCTGGATGGCCTACGACGGCACCGATGACCTGAACAGGCTCACCGACTACGGAGACGTGCTCCGATCGAACGCGCGGCGCTACGAGCTGGTGACGCTGCCCTATCAGGACGTCGCCGGCTTCGTGGCGTCGGTGAGCATGCTGCTCGACATCGGCGTCCCGGCGGTTCGGGACCATCTGGCGGAGATCCGGGCGCCGCTGCTCGATTGGGCGGCGAGCCGCGGCGTGCGGGTGAGCTCGCCGGTGGATCCGGTCCACGCGAGCGGAATCGTCTGTCTCGAGCTGCCCGATGCGCCCCGCGCCTACGCCGCGCTCCGGCGCGCCGGGATCGTGACCGGCCTCAGGGAGGGCTCGATCCGGGTGAGTCCGCATCTGTACAACACCGCGGACGATCTCCGCCGCGTGGGCGAAGTCCTCGACGGTCTTTAGCCGGCCGCAGATTGGCGCGGATGACAATCCGCGGCTTTGCGGTTCATTCGCGTTGATTCGCGTTGATTCGCGGCTGAATTATTCTATGTTTGCGGGGCATCCTGAGCCGGCGGCGGCATTCGTACCTCACGGCTCGGTGCCCACGGTCATTTCCCGCAAGTGGTCTCGAAAGGATCGCGCTCGGCATGCCCCAAACGCGGAATCCGGCAACAGTCTACGCCGAACTCATGCAACAACAGCCGAAGCTCCACGGTCGACGGACGTCGGTGGGGTCGTACCTATCAGGGG
>JBOHSN010000172.1:0-3701 GCA_050733215.1 Gemmatimonadales bacterium | reverse complement strand
CCGCCGAACGGCGGCGGCGCCGGCGCTGCCGACGCGCGGCGTTCGAGCTCGCGCCGGCGTGGCCGCAGCGCGTCGAGCGAGCGGCGGGTGGAGTCGAGGATCTGGTCGAGCGACGCGGGCATCTTGTCCTTCGGCGGGTCTTCGGGTAATGTTATTCGGGCTCTATTCGGTCGCACACTGTACTCGGGAGGCCGCTGGTATGCCGCTCACCAGACGCCAGAGCGAAATCCTCACCTACCTCCAGACCCACATCGAGGAGCAGGGCTTCGCGCCCAGCTTCGAGGAAATCGCGGAACGGTTCGGATTCCAGTCCCTCGCCACCGTGCACGAGCATCTCACCAACCTCGAGCGCAAGGGCTACATCCGCCGCTCGTACAACGAGAGCCGGGCCATCGAGGTATTGCCGCCCCGGGGTACGGCGCTGGCCACCGAGATCCCGCTGCTCGGCAAGGTCGCGGCCGGTACGCCCATCGAGGCGCTCATGCACCAGGAGACCATCGCGGTTCCCGAGCAGATGCTTCCCCGCCGCGGCCCCAACTTCGCGTTGCGGGTGGCGGGCTCATCCATGATCGATGACCATATTCTCGATGGCGACTTCGTCGTCGTCCACGGGAAGCAAAGCGCGGAGAACGGTGAGCTGGTCATCGCGCTGGTCAACGGGTCCGAGGCCACCGTCAAACGGTTCTACCGCGAGTCGGGCGGGTGGATCCGCCTCCAGCCGGCCAACGCCACCATGCAGCCGATGCGTTTTCAGGAGCGCGACGTCCTGATCCAGGGCGTCGTCGTTGGCGTCATCCGGAAGTACTGACCCGCGGTGCGGCGCGGCGGAGCGAGTCCAGCACCGCCGCGCCCCGGCCGTCGTTCAGGGCGCCCTCCGCCATGTTGACCGCGTCGGCATACGACAGTCCCAGCCCCGCGACATAGAGCGCCGCACCCGCATTGAGCAGCACCGCCGCGCGGGCCGCGGGTCCGCCGTTTCCGGCGAGTACCCGCTCGATTCGCCACGCATTCTCCGCCGGCTCCCCCCCCGCCAGGTCGCCGAGGTCATCGACCGCGAGCCCGACACTCGCGGGCTCCAGCACCCACTCGCCGATCATCCCGTCCCGCACTTCCCACACGGCGGTGGAACCGCGCGGGCTGATCTCGTCCATGCCGATCTCGGCGTGCACCACCAGCGCATGGGTGGCTCCCAGGTCCCGCACCGCGCCCGCGAGCAGCGGCGCCCGGGCGCGATCGGCTACCCCGATGACCTGCCGCCGCACTCCCGCAGGGTTCACCAGCGGGCCGAGCAGGTTCATGATGGTGGTGATGCCAAGCTCCCGCCGGGTCGGGCCCACGTGCCGCATGGCCGGGTGATAGGTAGGTGCGAACAGGAACACCAGGCCGACCGAATCGAGCACTGCGGCCGCGCGTTCCGGCACGAGCGTGATGTCCACGCCGAGCGCCTCGAGCACATCGGCGGATCCGCAACGGGAGGTGTAGCTCCGGTTCCCGTGCTTGGCCACCGGCACGCCCGCCCCGGCTGCGATGAACGCGGCCGCCGTGGACACGTTGAGCGTGCCGACCGCTCCCCCTCCGGTTCCGCAGGTGTCAACCAGCCGGTCACTGGCGGGCGTGCGGAGCGGAAGCATCGCGCGGCGGAGCGCCGTGGCCGCTCCGGCGACCTGCTCGACCGATTCGCCGCGAGCCCGGAGCCCCATAAGGAGCGCCGCGGTCTGAGCCGGCGTCGCGTCGCCGCTCATGATGACGGCGAACGCCGCGGCGGTGTCGTCAGCGCCTAGCGGCGTACCATCGGCCAGGCAGCGGAGCGCGGCCGCGAGCGGGGTCGACGAGCTCGGGATCGAGACGGTGTTCACGTGGCCAGCGGGAGTTCGGGAAGGGGGCGGCTTCGCCCCTCGAAAACGTATCTGGTGTCGCCGCGTTCTGTCAATTGCCACAAGCACTTGCGGTTGTTGCCCCGGTCTATTGGGAGGACTAGATTTCGGCTCGATGCTCGAGACTTTCCTCGCGGTCCTCCACTTTGACGGCGGCGCTTTCCAGGGCTGGCAACGCCAACCCGATGGACGATCGGTGCAAAGCGAGTTTGAGCGGGTGCTGGAGCGTCTCACCGGCCAGCGCGCCGTGGCGCACGCGGCGGGTCGTACCGATGCCGGAGTCCATGCCCAGGGGCTCGCCGTCAGCTTCGCCTTGCCGGCCCGGTGGACCGCAGAAGAAGCCCATCGAGCCCTCAATGCTTTGCTCGCCGCCGATTGCTGGGTCGAGCGCGTCACCCCCATGCGCCACGGCTTCCATGCCAGGAAGAGCGCGATCTCCCGCCGGTACCGCTACGACGTCGGCACCGACGAGGCGAGCGCCTCCCCGTTCCGGCGCCGCTACGAGTGGGCGCTCGGCCGCCCGCTGGATGCAGACGCCATGCGGAGCGCAGCCGCACAGCTCCGCGGCGAGCACGACTTCACCGCGTTCGCGGTCCGCGGCCAGCTCAAACCGCACCACCGCTGCCGCATCGTCGTTTCCGAATGGACCGACCGCGCCAATGGACGGGGCGTGAGCTACCACGTCGAGGCCGATCGTTTCCTCCATCACATGGTCCGGATGCTGGTCGGCACGATGGTAGACATCGGACTTGGCCGGCGGCCCCTGGGAGCCATGGCCGAACTCGTCGCCCGCGGCGACAATCTGGCGACCAGTCCGCCCGCACCGGCCGCGGGTCTGTATTTCGTGGCGGCATCCTATCCGCACGAGTGCTACACCCACGCCGCTCCGGTTCTGGTCGCCGGTGCGGAGGCGACATGAGAGCGAGCCTCGCCCTGATGCTCGCCGCCGGCGGTGCATTGGCCGGGTGCGGCCGCGCCGATCGCGATGCGGTGCCGGTGAGAAACGCCGACGCGCAGCAGCGGCAGACGCCGCCCCCGACCGACGTGCAGCGCGCCGGTGCCTCGGCGACCGTCACGGCCGGGCGGCGGACCGCGCTGGTCGAAGCCACCGAGCGCGTCGCCCCGGCGGTCGTCTCCATTCATCAGACCGCCCGCCAGCGGGTGCAGCCGCGCTCGCCATGGGATCTCTTCTTCGTACCGGAGGGCGGCGAGCGACTGGTGGAGGGATACGGAACCGGATTCTTCGTCCGTCCCGACGGCATCATCGTGACCAACCAGCACGTGGTCGCGGGCGCGGAAAAGGTGACGGTGAGCCTCGCCGACGGCGCCGATTTCCCGGCGCGGGTTCTGGGCGAAGATGCGCTCACCGACATCGCCGTGCTCAAGGTCGACCACGCAGGCCTCCCCACAGCGCCGACCGGCCGCAGCACCGACCTGATGATCGGAGAATGGGTAGTCGCGCTCGGCAACCCATTCGTGTACCTGCTGGGCAATGCGGAGCCCTCGGTAAGCGTGGGCGTGGTGAGCGCCACCGGGCGAAACATTCTGCCGTCCGGCCAGCAGCCGGGCCTGTATCTGGACATGATCCAGACCGACGCGGCCATCAATCCCGGCAACTCCGGCGGCCCGCTCACCAATGCGCTCGGTGAGGTCGTCGGGGTGAACTCCTCGATCTTTTCCAACACCGGCGGCTCGATCGGCCTCGGCTTCGCGATCCCGATCGAGCGTGCGCTCGCCGTCACCGAGGCCATCGTGCGTGATGGCGAGGTGCGCCGCGCGTGGACCGGATTGGAGGTCGAGGGGCCATCGAGCATGCGGAGCTGGAAG
>JBOHSN010000171.1:0-3718 GCA_050733215.1 Gemmatimonadales bacterium | reverse complement strand
GCCGCGGTGAGCGAGGCCGAACGGTGAGCGAGGCCGGGAGGACTCGGCGGGCGACGCTCCTGCTCGGGGCCGGGGTGGGCGCGAGCGTCCTGGTCGGCATCCTCGCCGGCCCGGTGTCGCTCACGCCGGCGTCCGTGTGGGACGGGCTCCTGCACGCGGGATCCCCGTACGCGCCGATCGTCCGCGAGCTTCGCATCCCGCGGGTGCTGCTCGCGTTTCTGGTCGGCGGCAGCCTGAGCATCGCCGGCGCGGCGCTCCAGGCACTGCTCCGGAATCCGCTCGCCGACCCCTACCTGCTGGGGCTGTCCGGCGGCGCCGGGCTCGGCGCGGTGCTGGCGATCGCGGTGAACCCCGACTGGCCTTGGGCGGTGCCGCTCGCGGCCTTCATCGGCGCGGCGGGCGCCGTGGCGCTCGTGTATCGGCTCAGCGTCGTCTCCGGCCGGCGCCTCGACCCGCGGGTGCTGCTCCTCGCCGGCGTCATCGTCGGCTCGTTCGCCGGCGCACTGATGACCGCCATCGTCTCGGTCTCCGAGGCGGCCGAGCTGCGCCGCGCCTTCCTCTGGCTCCTCGGCGGCTTCGGCGGCGCGTCCTGGCGGGCGGTCGCCGTGTTCACCGTCTATGCCGCGGTGCCGATCGCGGTGGTGCTCGCGAGCGGCCGCTCGCTCGATCTGCTGACCCTCGGTGAGGAGAGCGCGCGCCACCTCGGCGCCGACGTCGAGCGGCTGAAGCGGGTGATCTACGTCGCCACCTCGCTCCTCACCGCTGCGAGCGTGGCCGTGTGCGGCATCGTGGGCTTCGTCGGGCTCGTGGTGCCGCACGCCATCCGCCGCCTTCGGACGCCGCTCCATCGCGAGTTGCTGCCGGCGGCGTTCGCGGGCGGCGGCGCGTTCCTGGTCCTGGCCGACGCCGTGGCGCGCACGGTCGTGCGGCCGCTCGAGCTCCCGGTCGGTGCCGTCACCGCCCTGGTGGGCGTGCCGCTCTTCGCGCTCCTCCTCCGCCGCACTTACCTGTGACGCTCGAGGCCCGAGCGCTCGCCGTGCGCTACACCGGTGCCACCGCACGGGCGCTCGACGGCGTGTCGCTCGCCGTGGAGCCCGGCCGCCTCGTCGCGGTCGCCGGTCCGAACGGCAGCGGCAAGACCACCCTGGTACGGGCGCTGCTGGGACATCTCCCGCTGGAGGCGGGCGAGGCGCTGCTCGACGGCAGGCCGGTGCGCGGGTGGTCCGCCGGTGCGGTGGCCCGCGGCGTCGGCGTGGTGACCCAGCGGGAGGAGATCGTGTTTCCCCTGTCGGTGCGCCAGACCGTGTTCCTCGGCCGCTACCCACACCTCGGACCGCTGAGCGCCGAAGGCGCCGCCGACGTCGCGGCGGTCGCTGCCGCGCTCCGGCGCTGCGACATCGAGTCGCTCGCCGACCGGCGGGTGGACACGCTCTCCGGGGGTGAGTGGCAGCGGGTGCGGGTGGCACGCGCCCTGGCGCAGGAGCCGCGGATCCTGGTGCTCGACGAGCCGACCGCGGCGCTCGACGTGCGGCACGAGATGGAGCTCTTCGAGCTGATCCGGGTGCTGGTCAACGACGGGCTGGCTGGTCTGGTGATCACCCATCAGCTCAACCTCGCGGCGCGCTTCGCCGACCGGATCGTGCTCCTGGCCGGAGGCCGAGTCGCCGCGGACGGCAGCCCTGACGAGGTGTTCCGCCCCGACGTGCTGGCGCGCGTGTTCGAGTGGCCGCTTCAGGTGACCCGGCTGGCGGACGGCGCTCCGCACGCAGTGCCCGAGCGTCACCAGCGGATAGCGGATAGCGGATAGCTGTAACTTCCTCCATGCCCCCGATCTCGACGCCCGCCATCGTGCTCTCCACGCTCAAATACAGCGAGTCGTCCAAGATCGTCCGCCTCGCCACTCGCGACCTCGGCGTGCAGAGCGCCATCGCGAAGGGTGCGCGCCGCCCGCGGAGCCGCTTCGGCGCGTCCTTGCAGGTGCTGAGCGACGGGCAGGCCCAGCTCTACATGCGCGATCACCGTGAGCTCCACACGCTGGCCGCGTTCGACCTGGCGCGGGTCCCGGTCCGATTGGCCGAGGACCTCGAGCGCTATGCCGCGGCGTCCGTGCTCGCCGAACTCATGGTGCGGTTCGCACCGCCCGACCCGCATGCCGAAAGTTTCGACGCGCTCCGCCACGCGCTGGCCGCGCTCGAGTCGGCTGCGCCCGCGGAGGTGCGCACGGTGGGAATCCGGACCGTCTGGCAGCTCGTCAGCGTGCTCGGCTTCGCGCCCGCGCTTGACGGCTGTGTCCGGGACGGCGCCCAGCTGCCGCCCGGTGCGCTCGCCTTCAGCGCGCCCGAAGGGGGCGGCCTCTGCGTCGCCTGTGCCGCATCCGGCGGCGGCACCCGCCTCCCTGCGGACGCCCGCGCCGATCTGACCCTGCTGCTCGATCCCGATGCGCCGCTCCCGGCGCTCGATGCGCGACACGCCGCCGCGCACGAGCGGCTGGCCGCGCGGTACGTGCGGTGGCACCTCGCCGAGGGCGCCGAGCTGCCGGCCCTCGAGTTCTGGACCCGGCGGCCGTGGAGACGTGCGTGATCGTCGGGACTGCGGGCCACATCGATCACGGGAAGTCGGCGCTCGTCACCGCGCTGACCGGCGCGCCCACGGATCGCCTGGCCGAGGAGCGGCGCCGAGGGATCACGATCGACCTGGGCTTTGCCCCGCTCGACCTCGACGGCGTGACCGCGGGCGTGGTGGACGTGCCCGGGCACGAGGACTTCGTCCGGACCATGGTGGCCGGCGCGTCGGGGATCGATCTCGCGTTGCTCGTCGTCGCGGCGGACGAGGGCATCATGCCGCAGACCGAAGAGCACCTCGCCATCCTGGAGCAGCTCGCAGTGCCGGCCGGGCTCCCGGTGATCACCAAGAGCGATCTCGTCGAGCCGGCCTGGCTGGAGCTGGTGATCGGCGAGGTGGCCGAGCGCCTCGGACGTTCGTCGGTGGCGTTCGATGCCCCGCTCGCCGTCTCGGCGGTGACCGGGGCGGGCGTCGAGGAGCTTCGGCGCCGGCTCGGAGAGCACGCGAGGCGCGTGGCCGTGCGTCCGGCGGATGACGTGTTCCGCCTGCCGCTCGACCGCGCGTTTTCGGTCGCAGGGGTGGGGACCGTCGTGACCGGGACGGCCTGGTCGGGATCGGTGGCGATCGGCGACCGCGTCCGCCTCCTGCCGGGTGGCGCGGAGGCGCGGGTACGATCCATCGAGAGTTACGGACGCGCGCTGGAGCGAAGCGCGCCCGGTGCGCGGACCGCGCTCGGTCTGGCCGGGCTCGAGCGCGCGGAGGCGCGGCGCGGGCAGGTGGTGGTGCGCGCGGAGGTCCCGTGGACCGCCAGCGACCGTCTCGACGTGGCCATCGTCCTCCTCCCCGGCGTGCGTCCGCTCACCATGCGCTCACGGGTGCGGCTTCATATCGGCACCGCCGAAGTGATGGCCCGGATCGCGCCGCGCGGCGCGGTCCCGGACGGCGCGCAGCTCGCCCGGCTGCGGTTGGAGAGCCCGCTCCTGGCCCGGGGCGGCGACCGGTTTGTGCTGCGGAGTTACAGCCCGGTGACCACCATCGGGGGCGGGATCGTCCTCGATCCCGACCCCCCGGTCCGGGCGGCGCCCTGGCCGCCCGAGCTCGCCGCGTCCGAGCCGGAGCGCCGGCTCGGCGCGCTGGTGGCCCGACGCCCGTACGG
>JBOHSN010000170.1:0-3751 GCA_050733215.1 Gemmatimonadales bacterium | reverse complement strand
CGGGCGCTCGGCATTTGGCCCGGCGTGCTCGCGCCCGGTCCGTACAACGCGATCACCGACGTATCCGGCGTGCGTGTGGGACAGGTGACCGTACAGGTGGGCGATTCCGTGCGGACGGGCGTGACCGCCATCCTGCCGCATGGCGGCAATCCGTTCATGGACCGCGTGCCCGCCGCCATTCACATCGGGAACGGCTTCGGCAAGCTGCTCGGCAGCACGCAGGTGCTGGAGCTCGGCGAGCTCGAGACACCGATTCTGCTGACCTGTACCCTCTGCGTGTGGAAGGCGGCCGACGCGCTCGTCGCCTACCTGCTGGCCCAGCCCGGCATGTCCGATGTCCGCTCCATCAATCCAGTCGTCGGCGAGACGAATGACGGCTACGTCCTGAACGCCATCCGGAGCCGGCCGATCACGGCGCGCCACGTGCGGGAGGCCCTCGAGAGTGCCGCGTCCGGGCCGGTCGCCGAGGGGAGCGTCGGCGCGGGGACCGGGACCGTCGCGTTCGGCTGGAAGGGCGGGATCGGCACCTCGTCGCGCCGGGTCGTCGCCAGCGACAGTACCTGGACCGTGGGGGTGCTGGTCCAGTCGAACTTCGGTGGCGACCTGCTGATGCTGGGCGTCCCCGTGGGCCGGGCCCTCGGCCGCCACGGGGTCCGGCGAGCGGCCGAGGCGCAGGGGCCGAAGGGGTCGATCATGATGGTCGTGGCGACGGATGCGCCGCTGTCGGATCGCAACCTCGAGCGGCTCGCCGCCCGGGCGATCATCGGGCTCGGCCGGACGGGCTCGATGCTCGACAATGGTTCGGGGGACTACGTGATCGCCTTCTCGACCCACCCCGGCGTGCGCCGTGCCTTCGGCGCGGCGCGACTGACCGCTACCGAGCTCGGCAACGACGCGATGTCCGGGCTGTTTCAGGCGGTCGTGGAGGCGACCGAGGAAGCGATCTACAACTCCATGCTCACCGCCCAGACGGTGAGTGCGAAGGGTGACACGGTGGAGGCCCTTCCGGTCGACGAGGTCGTCCGGATCCTGGACAGCCACGGCAGGTTACGTCGGTAGTGTCAGCGCAGGAGCACGCAGGTGACCGCTACGACCAAACAATATCCCGCAGGTCGTATACTTTTACCCCCTGATGATCTCCCGTCGCCCAGCATAGGCCCGGCGGCCGACTCCCTCGCTCGCCTGCAGGCGGCCCTCACGGATCGCTACCGGGCGCACCGTCACGACCGAAACGAAGCTGGCCTCCCTCCTAAAGGACGCGCCCATGATCTTCGGCATCACGACGTTCACGGTGATTCACGTTGCGCTGAGTCTGGTCGGCATCATCGCAGGGCTAATCGTCGCGGGAGGGCTCGTCGCCGGGAAGCGGCTCGACGGATGGACCGGCGTTTTTCTAGTGACGACCGTCTTGACCAATGTCACCGGGTTCGGCTTTCCCTTCGTGACCTTCTTGCCGTCCCACGCTGTCGGGATCATCTCGCTCGTCGTCCTGCCCGTCGTGATCGCCGCGCGCTACTGGAGAAACCTCACCGGAGCCTGGCGTACGGTGTACGTAGTCGGAGCGGTGCTGGCGCTCTACCTGAACGTCTTCGTCCTGCTCGCCCAACTGTTCCTCAGGCTTCCGGCCCTGATCGCCGCGGCACCGACCCAGAAGGAGCCGCCATTCCTGGTGACACAGCTCGTCGTACTGGCGCTGTTCGTCTGGCTGGGGAGGGCCGCGGTCAAGGGGTTCGGCGCGGAGCCAGCCGCCATGGTTGGATGAGCAGGTGAAGCGCGCTCCCGCCAGGCCGGCCGGGAAGAGAGCGAAGGATCCGTCCAGGGATGACTTTCACGCGGTGCTCGCGGCGCTGAAACGCCGTAGCAACAAGCGCACCCGTGACGGCATGGCGCGGTACGGCCTGCCCTCGGACAAGGCGTTCGGCGTGCCGGTGAGCACGATGCATCAGATGGCCAAGCGCCTCGGGCGGAATCACGAGCTCGCGGCCGCACTCTGGGAGACCGGGTGGTACGAGGCTCGGATGCTGGCGGCGTTCGTTGACGAGCCGGCGCGCGTCACGCCTGCACAGATGGACCGCTGGTGCCGGGACTTCGACAACTGGGGCATCTGCGATACGGTGTGCTTTCACCTGTTCGATCGTACGCCGCACGCCTGGCGCAAGGTCGAGCAGTGGGCCGGGCGGCGCGACGAGTTCGTCAAGCGCGCGGCCTTTGCGCTGCTGGCCAGTCTCACCGCGCATGACAAGGCTGCGGGCGACGAGCGGTTTGACCGGGGCCTGCTCCTCGTGGAGCGGGCAGCCACCGACGAACGGAACTTCGTCAAGAAGGCCGTGAACTGGGCCCTTCGTTGCATCGGCAAACGGAGTCCCGAGCTCAACGCTGCCGCGGTGGCGGTCGCCCGGCGCCTCTCGGCCTCACCGCAGCCCGCGGCGCGGTGGGTGGGGAAGGACGCGCTCAGGGAGCTCACCAGTGCCGCGGTGATCCGGCGGCTCGCGGCGCGACGTCGCCCCACGGCCGAACGATAGGGTGATGCGCAGTCTGTCACGCCGCCTGTCTTGCGCGTCCCGCCCGCGCGCTGCATCCTAGACGCTCGGGCGGCGGTCCACGCCCAACCTCGGCGACCCTCCCCCAGCGGGGGTCTTGGAGAGGCAAAGGGGGGCATACTCCCGGATCGGCATCGCGAGTTCCTTTGCGTCGCCGCGCGGCGCCGCCGCTGGGGGGGTGGGCCCGTGGCCTGACCAAAGGACGGATCCGATGCCCACCAACAAGGACTTCAAGCACCTCGTGCGCGCCCGCATGCAGACGACGGGCGAAGCCTATACCACCGCCCGCGCGAAACTCCTCCAAAAGCAGCAGCGCCAACCGACGCCCCCGCCCCCGCGACCGGTGCCTGCGCCCGACTACGCCAGGCTCGCCGGTATGAGCGATGCCACGATCAAGGCGAAGACCGGGTGCACGTGGGAGCGTTGGGTGTGGGCGCTCGACCGTGTGGGGGCGCACGAATGGTCCCACCGCGCGATCGCGGATCATGTCCACGAGAAGTACAAGGTGCCGGGTTGGTGGACCCAGACCGTGACCGTGGGCTACGAACGCATCAAGGGCCTCCGGGCCATCGGGCAGCGGCGCGGCGGCGGGTACGAGGCCAGCAAGAGCAAGGTGATCGCCGCCCCGCTCGGCCGGCTGTATCGGGCCTTCCACGATGCCCGCACCCGCCGCCGCTGGCTCGGCGGCGTGACGCTCACCGTTCGCACCGCGATTACCGACAAGTCCATGCGCGTCACCTGGCCCGACCGCACCTCGGTCGAGCTGTATTTCGTCGGTAAGGGGCCCGCCAAGAGCCAGGTGGTGGTGCAGCACCGCAAGCTCGCCGACAAGGAGTCCGCCGACCGGATGAAGGCCTGGTGGGCGGAGCGGTTGGGCGCGTTGAAGGCGATCCTCGCACCGTCAAGGCGATCATGATTCTCTTCCTCGCGTTCGCGATCGGCGTCGTCGCCGGGCTTCGCTCGATGACGGCGCCGGCCGCCGTCGCCTGGGCGGCCTGCTTCGGCTGGCTGCACCTGGAGCCCACTCCGCTGGCGTTCCTCGGCTCCGCGGTAGCGAGATACGTGCTGCTCGCCCTGATGCTCGGCGAGCTGGTGGTGGATAAGCTGCCCTTCACGCCGGGCAGGACCCGGCCGGGGCCGTTCGCCGGCCGGATCCTGGCGGGCGGGCTCGCGGGCGCGGCGCTCGCCGCGGGCCTCGAACACTCGCTCGC
>JBOHSN010000169.1:0-3751 GCA_050733215.1 Gemmatimonadales bacterium | reverse complement strand
GGCGGTGCGCCCGCTCCAGCCCCGGCGATCCGGCGGGCACGTCCCGCGCGACGCGCAGCGTGAGCCAGAGTGCGAAGATGCCATCACGCTTCGGGCCCCGCGCGGTACGGGGCAGCAGCTCGAGCAGGGCCGTGGCGGCCGGATCCCACCCGATCATGCGAGCGTCCGCGCCAGTGCGGCGAACACCACGTCGGGCGCGAGTTCCCGCATGCAGAAGTGGTGCTGCAGCGGGCACTCGGGCCCGCCGTCGCGGGCGCACGGACGGCAGGGAAGGTCGCGTTCGAGCACCGTCGCGCGGGGCGCGTTGTACGGGTAGTAGCCGAAGGCGCGCACGGTGGGACCGGCGAGCGCCACGACGGGGATCCCGACGGCGGTCGCCATGTGCATCGCGGCGGTATGACCGGTCACGAGCGCAGCAGCCCGACGCAGCACTGCGCCGGTGGCCTGAAGGCTGAGCACCCCCGCCGCGCTCACCGCCCGCTTGCTGCTGCGCGCCGCGATCTCGGTCGCGAGCGCCCCGTCCGGCGCACCGCCGACCATCACGGCGTCCGCGCCGGTGTTCACCACCCGCCGCACGAGTGCGACCCAGTAGTCCAGCGGCCAGCGCTTGGTGGCCTTCGACGCGCCGGGCGCGAACGCCACGTACGGGCGCCCATTCCCGAGCTGCGCCCGCTCGAGCCAGGCCAGAGCGTGCTGCTCCGATTCGGGATTGATGAAGAACTCCGGCGGGCCGCCGTCCGGCTCGATCTCGAGGTCGCGGGCGGCATCGAAGAATCGCTCGGCGACCGGTGTGTCCTCGGGGTAGTGGTTCTCCTTGGTGCGGACCAGCAGCTCGCGGGCGACGCGATACTGCGGCGCCGTGCGCCAGCGGCCCGGCACCAGCACCCGGAGCAGGCGGCTCCGGGTGGTGCCTTCGAGATCCAGGAGAAAGGTGTAGCGGGCATGGCGAAGCCGGCTCCCCAGCGCGAGCAGCGGATCCTTCGGAGCAACGCCGATCACCTCGTCGAGGTGGGGGTTGTCGGCCACCAGCGGCACGTACCGCCGCTGGGTCAGAACGTTGAGCCGCGCGTGCGGGTAGCGCTGCCGGATGACGCGCAGCAGAGGCGTTGCCAGAAGAATGTCACCGATCGAGCCGAACCGAACGACGAGAATGCCTGGCGAAAGCATGATTCGCACAGGGGTAATGTACCACTTAAAGACCTCAGGGGAACAAGGTTGCGAGGTGACGAGTAGGCGGTAAGGGCGGTAGGGGCGGTAAGGGCGGTAGGGGCGGTAGAGGAGTTGCCTAGCTCGGAAGGCAGTCAGGGCGCATGCGCCTTGCTGCCCTCCCGGCTCTGGCCGCTCCCGTACCGCCTCTACCGCCCCTACCGCCCTTACCGCCTACCCTCACCCCCTCGTACCTTTCCATCATGCCTCGTCCGAAGAGTATTCTCTGGGTTGACGACGAAGTAGAGAGTCTGACCTCCCACATCCTGTTCCTCCAGGAGCAGGGCTTCGCCGTGGAGACCGCCGCGCACGGCGACGATGCCATCGTGCTGCTCCAGCGCCAGAACTACGGCGTGGTGCTGCTCGACGAGCAGATGCCGGGCCGGCGCGGCCTCGAGTTGTTCCAGTCGATCCGGGCGCTCGATGTCGCGCTCCCGGTGGTCATGGTGACCAAGAGCGAAGAAGCCGAGACCCTGCGCGACGCCATCGGCGCCGAGGTCTCCGACTATCTCACCAAGCCGGTCAACCCGCGGCAGATACTCTCGGTGGTGACCCGGCTGCTGGAGGGCGATCGCATCCGGCAGCAGCGGCTCTCGCGCGACTTCGCGACCCGCTTCCGCGAGCTCGAGCACCGGCGGGGCCACGCCATGGGCTGGCGCGAATGGGTGGAGCTGGTGGCGGAGCTGGCCGAATGGGAGGTGAAGCTTTCGCAGGCCGAGGAGCCGGGTCTCCAGGATGCGCTGCGCACGCTGCAGGACAGTCTCCGGCAGGACTTCGCCCGCTTTCTCGGAAGCAACTACGAGCGCTGGGTCACCGAGGGACGCGCGGACCGGCCCCCGCTCTCGATCGATATCGGCTCGGAGTTTCTCCGGCCGGTGCTCGAGCAGCACCGCCGCGCCATGCTGGTGGTCGTGGACTGCCTCCGGCTCGACCAGTGGGCGGTGCTGCGGCCGCTGATCGCCCGCCGGTTCGACATCGAGACCACCCACTACTTCTCCATCCTGCCCACCGCGACGCCGTTCGCGCGCAACGCGATCTTCAGCGGGCTGTTCCCGGTGGACATCGCGCGGCGCTATCCCCGGTGGTGGAGCGAGCAGGACGAGCTCAGCCTGAACGCGCACGAGGCGGACCTGCTCGGCGAACATCTGCGCACCGTCTGCCGCCGCCCGGTGCCGATCCGCTACGAGAAGGTGTTCACGTCGGCCGACGGAGAGAGCCTGCTCAAGCGGCTGCCGGGCCACCTGGCGCAGGACGGCGTCACCGCCCTGGTGTTCAATTTCATCGACCAGCTCACGCACGGCCGGACCGAGAACCTCACCCTGTACGAAGTCGCGCGGGACACGCCGTCGCTGCGAAACCTCACGCGCACCTGGTTCGAGCGTTCCCCGCTGTGGGACGCGCTCCGCGAAGCGGAGCGCCGGCAGGTGCCGGTCCTGCTCACCACCGACCACGGATCCATCCACTGCCACACGCCGGCGACGGTGTACGCAAAGCGGGACACCACGTCGAATCTGCGCTACAAGTTCGGTGAGGATCTTCGCGCCCAGGACAGCGATGCGGCGCTCGCCATCGACGACCTGCCTGCCTGGGGCCTCCCGTCACGCGGGGCCGGCGTCCGCCTGCTGCTCGCCACCGGCGATCGGTTCTTCGTCTATCCCACGAAGCTGCGCGAGTACCAGGCGCGCTACCGGGGCGCCTTCCTCCACGGCGGCGTATCGCCCGAAGAGGTCATCCTGCCGATCGCGCTGCTGACGCCGAGGCGCGGATGATGCGCCCGAGTGCGACCGGCGCGGACCTCCTGCTCGCGTCCAGCTTCCCGCCCGCCGGCGGCGGCATCGCCCGCTGGATGGCCGAGGTCGCTCGCCGGTACCCCGCGCCCATCGTGGTGTCCACCGGGCAGCATCCCGACAGCCAGGAAGTGGACGAGGCGCTCCCGTGCGAGGTCGATCGCCTTCCGATTGCCCTGCGCCGGCTCCGCGGACTCCAGGGACTGCTCCTCTGGTCGCGGCGGGTCGCTCAGCTCGCGCGGACCCACGAGGCGCGGTTCATCTGGTGCGGCGACATCACGCCGGCCGGATACCCGGGCAAATGGACGCACGAACGCGTCGGAACGCCGTTCGGTATCCTGCTGCACGGCGCCGATCTCCTCGTGCTCCAGCACCAGATCCACCGGTCGGCGATGAAGCGCCGCTCGGCCCGGGCGCTGCTCGGGTCCGCGGCCGTGCTGGTCGCCAACAGCGAGTGGACGCGAGGGCTGTGTCAGTCGGTGCTGCGGGAGCTCGAGCTCGATGCGATGGATGGGCGGGTCCGCACCGTCCCGCTCGGCACCGATCCGGCGTTCTTCCATCCGGGCGTATCCACCGCGGCCGTGCGGGCCCGCTACGGGCTGGACGGGAATGCGCGCTGGCTGCTGTCGGTGTCGCGGCTCGAGCCGCACAAGGGCATCGACACCGTGCTGCGCGCGCTCGCCCAGTTGACCGGGAGCGAGTCCGACGTGCGCTATGCGGTGGCCGGCGCCGGCGAGGGTCGGCGCGAGCTCGAGACG
>JBOHSN010000168.1:0-3827 GCA_050733215.1 Gemmatimonadales bacterium | reverse complement strand
CTCCCGCCCGCTCCCTCCCTCTCCCGCCACGGTCTGCCTCTTCCGAGGCTGCGTGATGGACACCCTCTTCCGTCACGTGCACGACGCCACCCGACGCACGCTCGAGGCAAACGGCTACACCGTCGTGGAGGCGAAGGGGCAGGCCTGCTGCGGCGCGCTGCACGAGCACGCCGGGGACCGCGCCGCCGCCCGCGCGCTCGCCCGGCGCAACGTCGCGGCGCTCGCCGAATCCGCCGACTACATCGTGGTGAACAGCGCGGGCTGCGGCGCGCTGCTCAAGGACTACGGCCACCTGCTCGGCAGCGAGGCGGCGGCGCAGGTCGGCGCCAAGGTGCGCGACGTGAGCGAGCTCCTGGCCGAGCGCGGCCCCCGGCAGGGCGGCGCGCTGGAGCTCACCGTCGCGTATGACGCACCGTGCCATCTGCAGCACGCCCAGCGCGTGCAGGCCGCGCCGCTCGCGGTGCTCGGCGCGATCCCCGCGCTTCAACTTCGCCTGCTCCCGGGGACCGACCGCTGCTGCGGCAGCGCGGGGATCTACTCCCTCATCCAGCCCGACCTCTCGCAGCGCGTGCTCGCGGACAAGATCAGGACATTCCGCGCCGCAGAGCCACCGCTCGACGCCGTCGCCACCGGCAATCCGGGATGCCTGATGCAGATCGGCGCCGGCCTCCGTGCGGTGGGGATGACGATCCCGGTGCTGCATCCGGTGGAGTTGCTGGACCGGTCGTATGCGGCGGGGGGCATCTACTGATGATCGGATGGTCCGCTGGTCCGATGGCCGGATGGACTCCGCGCAACGGTGGGGGCGATGCGCCCCTGACCATCTGACCATCCGACCATCTATACTCCGGCCATGTCCCTCGCCGAACTCGCCTACGACCCCGACCGTCTGGAACGGCTGCGCCACGGAGCCGCCGTGGTCACGGGGGAGCCGGCGGTCTTCTGGGTCGAGGGGTCGGGCGCGCTGGCGTGCCTGCAGGGTCTCCTCACCAACGATCTCGTGCAGCCGGGTGAGCACAGCCTCGTGTACGGCGCCGTGCTCACCCCGAAGGGCATGATCGTCGTGGATCATTGGGTGCTGCGGCTCCCCGAGCGCTTCGCGCTCGTGGCGCCGCTTCGGGGGCGCGAGGCCACCCGCGAGCTGCTGGGACGGAATCTGCCGCCCCGGCTGGCCAAGGTGTCGGACGCCACCGGGCAGGTGGAGGCCGCGTGGCTCATCGGCGGGCAGGCGTTCGCGACGCTGGCCCGCTCCAACCTTAAGCCGCTGCCGGAAGCGGCCGGACGCGTGTCCATGGTGGAGACCGAAGCGGGACCCCTGGCGGTCGGTCTCGCACCCGAAGGCGCGCCGTTCACGGCGATCGCGCTCGGACCGGGGCTCGCCATCGGGAGTTTCGTGCGGGCGGTGCTCGACGCGGGCGCCACCGGCGGTACGGCGGAGGACCTGAACGCGGCCCGCATCGTCGCGGGCTGGCCCGCCCTCGGCGCCGAGATCGACGAGCGGACCCTCCCGCAGGAAGTGCGCTACGACGAGATCGGCGGGGTGTCGTACACCAAGGGGTGCTACGTGGGCCAGGAGACGGTGGCGCGGCTCCATTTCCGCGGCCACGCCAACCGCCATCTCCGCGGGCTCGTCTGGCGCAACGCGGCCCCGCTCGCGGATCAGCGGATCACGGCGGGCGAGCGCGAAGTGGGATCGGTGCGCTCGACCCTGGCGCTCGACGACCGCCGCATCGGCCTCGGTCTCCTGAGGCGTGAGATCGACCCGGGCACCGAGGTGGTGGCCGGCGGTCAGGTGGCCACCGTGCTCGCCCTGCCCTTCGCCCCGGACGACCTGGCGCCATGAACGCGCACGGGCCCCGGAGATCCGGGGCCCGTGCGACAGT
This sequence comes from Gemmatimonadales bacterium, assembly GCA_050733215.1. GTDB lineage: Bacteria > Gemmatimonadota > Gemmatimonadetes > Gemmatimonadales > GWC2-71-9 > DASQPE01. Next base: position 1,944 of record JBOHSN010000168.1, on the reverse strand, counting down.
GCGGCTCGCCGCGTCAGGGCCGCGCGGTATCCCGGGCCATGGTGTCCGCCGGCATGGTCATGGCCGTGTCGGCCGGAGCCATGGTCTCGGAGGTGGCGGGCGCCTCCTCCGTCTTCTTTTCGCCGGAGCACGCGCCGGCCAGAGCCAGAAACGCGGCCAACCAGATTCGCTTCGTCATGCGTTACTCCTTACAGAATTGTAGGATACGGCGCGCGGAACGCGGGGCCAGGGTGTCGCTCTGTCGCAGGAATACTTGGCGTGCGAACCTATATCCGCCGGATAGTTTGTCAAGCCGAACAGCGCCCGGCCGGAACTAGATTACCACGGGAGCCCACAGGCGCCCACGGGCGCCCACGGGCGCCCCGCATTCATCTCAGGAGATAGAGTGACTTCGATTGTAAACCACCCGCGCACGTTCGGGGAGCTCCGGAACAGCCGCTGGGCCGAGCCGCCGCTCCGCAGCCGCCGGGTCCGCGACGAGATCCGGACCAATCTGCTCCGGCAACTCGAACGGGAGGCGCCGCTTTTCCCGGGCATCGTCGGCTACGACGACACCATCGTTCCCCAGCTCGTGAACGCGCTGCTCGCGCGGCACCACTTCATTCTGCTGGGCCTCCGGGGCCAGGCGAAGAGCCGCATCCTGCGGCAACTGGTCGAGCTGCTCGACGAACACATCCCCATCGTGGCCGGCAGCGAGGTGAACGACGATCCGTTCGCGCCGATCTCGAAGTTCGCGCGCGACCGCCTGACCGAGTGCGCCGATGCGACCGCGATCGCCTGGGTACACCGGTCGGGGCGCTACGTCGAGAAGCTCGCGACGCCCGACGTGACCATCGCCGACATCATCGGCGACGTGGACCCGATCAAGGCCGCGCGCGGCGGACACCTGCTGTCCGACGAGCTGACGATGCACTTCGGGCTGCTGCCGCGCGCCAACCGCGGACTGTTCGCCATCAACGAGCTGCCCGATCTGAGCGGTAAGGTGCAGGTGGGCCTGTTCAACATCATGCAGGAAGGCGATGTCCAGATCAAAGGCTACCCGGTGCGGCTGCCGCTGGACGTGCTGCTGGCCTTCACCGCGAACCCCGAGGACTATACCGCGCGCGGGAAGATCATTACGCCGCTCAAGGACCGGATCGGGTCGGAGATCGTCACCCACTATCCGCGCACCGTGCCGCTGGGCATGGAGATCACCGCGCAGGAGGCCTGGACCCGACGGGGCGAGCTCAGCGTGGATGTGCCCGACTTCGTGCTCGAGCTGGTCGAGCGAATCGCGTTCGAGGCGCGGGAGGACAAGCGGGTGGACAAGCGCTCCGGCGTGAGCCAGCGGCTGCCGATCAGCGTGCTCGAGAGCGTCGTGTCCAACGCCGAGCGGCGCGCGGTGGCGCACGGCTCCCGACGGGTGGTGCCGCGGGTGAGCGACGTCTACACCGCGATTCCGTCCATCACCGGCAAGCTCGAGCTGGAGTACGAGGGCGAGCTCCAGGGTGGCGAGACGATCGCGCGCGAGCTGATCCGCCGCGCCGCCGGCCGGGTGCTCGACGAGCGGCTCGGCGGCGCCGACTTCACGCGCATCGTCGCCTGGTTCGATCAGGGCGGCGCGCTCAAGGTCTCGGGCGACGAGCGGGCGGAGGTGTGCCTGAAGGGGTTCGCGATGGTGCCCGGGCTGGTGGAGGCAGCGGCGGATGGCGGGCTCGCCCCGCAGGACGACGCCGAGCGCACCATCGCGGCGTGCGAGCTGGTGCTGGAGGGGCTCGCCGCGCACAAGCGTATCACCCGCAACGAGGAGCTGGGTTACACCCGCGCCAAGCCGGAGCGGCGCGAGCCGGGGAGCGGCTATGGGAAGGGGGGAATCGCGTTCGGATAGGGAGGAGAGGGAGGGAGAGGGAGGGAGAGGGCGGGAGAGGGAGGGAACCGCGGGAGAGGAAGCGCGGCTAGCGTAAC
>JBOHSN010000167.1:0-3831 GCA_050733215.1 Gemmatimonadales bacterium | reverse complement strand
GGACCGGATCACGTCGCCGAATCCCACGAAGCGGTCGAGGTCCGGGGCCCATATGGCAACCGGGCCCTGGGCAATGGTTGCGCGATACAGCGCGGGCTTCTTCACTGAGGCCAGCAGGGCGGTCACCGCTCCCGACGACCACCCAGTATTTGCGATGCAGTCGGGGTTGACGTCGGACCGAGTCCTCAGCCACTCGACGCTGCCGTTGATGTCATCCGCCCGCCCATTCAAGAAGGCCACCCGCGCCTCACGGTAGGCCGCTTCGGGGTTCGGACCCTCCGAGGCGCCATATCCTCGGGTCTGCGTGAAGAAGAGCATCCACCCCTTGCTCAGGAGGAACGCCAGGCAGGGGGTGTTCTCATTGATGATCTGCGCCCCAGCGGTGGCGAATCGTGCGCCGTGGCTCCAGACGACGACGGGGAACCGGCCCTCTCTGGCGGGTTTCATGATCCAGCCGACGAACTGCAAGCCCTCCACGCGGTACGTGACTCGTTCGATCCGACATGATTCCTGCGCAGCCGCAGGCTTGAGAACGCCCACGGTCCCGAGGAGCACGAAGGAAAGAAGCAGTCCCAACCCTCTCACCAGGTATTCCCCCTTTACCCCGTCCGGCGTGACCCACGAGGAACCCTCACCGCACGGCGATGGCCACACGGTACGGCACTTGCTGAAAGCCGTCATCGGGGAAATCCCTCAGGTCGGTACCCATTTCTGCATCCGCCCAGGAACCTGAAGACCGGGGCGCCAGCCACCGGCTCACGTGTGGGTGGGTTGAGGCCGGGCGGGTTGCCGGTACCGCGAATAAGGACAGCCGTTGTGGCGAGGCTAGAGGCGCGTGCCCAGGTCTTGTTTGACCGCCCAGGCGGCGACTTGTGCGCGGGAGCGGAAGCCCAGCTTGTTCAAAATGTGCTGGACGTGGTTCTCCGCGGTCTTCTCGGTAATCTCCAGCGTCGCGGCGATCTCGCGGTTGGTTTGCCCCTGCGCGACCAGCATGGCGACCTGCTGCTCCCGACGGGTCAGCGGCATGCGCGCTCGGGAGGCCGGCGGCTCGATGGCCGGCATGTTCGCGAGGGCGTAGTCCCCCGCCTCGTCGACCGTCAGGGTCCGGCCCTCTGCCCACCGGGTGTGAAACGCGTCTGCGAGGTCTCTGCGCGTCATGGCCACCAGCCGGTCGTAGTCGCCGCGGATGAAATGGGGCAGCGATACCCCGATCGACTCCCTGAGGCCTTCCGCCGCGCCAAAGAGGCGGGCCGCCTTGTCCTGCTGCCGTGTTGCGCAGGCGACCGCGGCCAGTCCCACCAGACAGACGGCGATGCCTCGCACTTCTCCAAGCCCCCTGCGGAGAATCAGGCTGTCGCCGAACAGCGCCGCTGCCCGGTCGTATTGTCGTCGGTGCCAGGCCACTGTGGCGAGATGGCTCTGGGCTGTGGCCGTCCCGTGCCTGTGACCCAATGCGCGGAATTGCTGCAGACCTTCCTCGATCAGCGCTGCGGCCCGAGCGAGCTGACCGCGCTCCCGCATCACCAGGCCGAGGTCGATCAGGTTGATCGCCACCCGCCACCTGGCATTGAGGGCGCGGCTGAGACGCAGGCTCTCCTCGAGCAACGCGGCCGCCTGGGCATCATCACCCCTGTCACGTGCAACCAATCCCAGAATGTGCTGAGCGTCGGCAATGCCCAAAGGATCGGCGAGCTCCCGGCAGATGGTCAGGCTCTCCGACCCCAGCGCCGCCGCCCGGTCGTAGTCGCCTGTGGCACAGGCGTAGAACCCGAGGATGTTCAGCGCACACACCGTGCCCCACTTGTCGCCAAGGGCTCGACCGAGAGACAGGCTTTCCTCCGCCAACGCCGCGGCCCGCGCGAAATCGCTCTGCTGAAAAGCCAGCATCCCGGCGCCGTTGAGCACTTTCACCTTTGCAGCGGATGACGCTCCGCTCGTGTCGTGCAGCACCGCCTCCAGCCAGCGGCGGCCCTCGTTCCAGTACCCGCGGATTTCCCAGAACGGGACCAGGCTCGCGGCGAGCCGCAGTTCAATCTCCCTTTCACCGTCTTCGCCGAGGCACCAGGTCAACGCAGCCCGTAAGTTTTCATGGTCCGCCTCCAGCCGGGCCAGCCAGGTGCTCTGCTCAGGGCCCTGAAACTCCCGTTCCGCACGCTCTGCCAGTGCCATGAAGTAGCCGGCATGCCGCCGCTGAGCGACGTCGCTCTCGCCGCTGGCCGCCAGCCGCTCCTGCGCGTACTCTCGGATGGTCTCCAGCATCGCGAACCTGGGCTCGCTATCGGGCCGTATCTCTTGCCGCAGCAGGCTCTTGTCGACCAGTGGGGCCAGGCCGTCCAGGATGTGATGCGGGCGCGCTGCGTTGCAAACCGCGTCCGCTGCCTCAATACTGCAGCCGCCGGCAAAGACGGCGAGGTGCCGGAACAGCGACTGTTCGCCGGGACTCAGGAGGTCGTAGCTCCAGCCGATTGCTCCGCTGAGTGTGCGCTGTCGTGCGGGCAAGTCGATGGGCCCATTAGTGAGCAGCTCTAACCGCCGTTGCAGGTGTCCGAGGATCCCCTGCGGCGGGAGGACTTTGATCCGGGCCGCGGCGAGCTCCAGTGCGAGCGGGAGACCGTCCAGGCGCTGGCAGATCTCCGCCACTGCCCGCGCGTTCTGAGGAGTGAGCGCAAACTCCGGTCTGGCCGATCGCGCCCGATCCACGAAGAGGGCAACCGCAGGATAGGCGGCAAGCGCATCCGACGGGGGAAGGCGGTCGGGATCCGGGTGTGCCAGAGGCGGAACCGGAAACTCGTGTTCCGCTGAGAGCCGTAGCGCCGCCCGGCTGGTGGCCAGGACCTTCAGGCGCGGGCAGGCCGCCAGCAGTCCAGCTACATCAGGTGCGGCGGGAAGCACCTGCTCAAAGTTGTCCAGAATCAACAGCAGTGCCCTATCGCGAAGATACTCCTGGAGCGTGGCCAGAGGCCGCCAGTCTGGAGAGTCCCGAACCTTCAACGCCTGAGCGATTTCGAAGACAACGCGCTCCGGGTCGCGGATCAGAGCGATGTCTACGAACACCACCCCGTCGGGAAAGTCGTCGAGAAGCCCCCGTGCCACTTCCAGGGCCAGTCGCGTTTTGCCGACGCCAGCTGGCCCGGTCAGCGTGAGCATCCGTACGTCGTCCCGGCGCAGCCGATCCCGGACCGCAGTGATCTCCTTGCGCCGTCCGATCAGTCGCGTAAACGGCGCCGGCAGGTTCTCGGGCGGCGACGCCGAGAGGAGCCCCTCGCCGCGGAGCGACCGGGACACGAAGGTTGATCGCTGGCTTCGCGTGCCCTCATGACGCCTGGATTTTCGAACACGGCCATGTCGCATGGTTCCACTCAACACTCGGCGAATGAACGCCCATATTCTTCAGCCAGCAAGAAAACGGGACCTGCCGCCATCCTGGGTCTGGAGTGCCGACTGAGCCCCCACGGGCCTGAAGGGGTGCGTGTACCCGTTCCGGTTCTTCGCGAGAAACGTTCGGAGGGCTGAAACGCTTGTGGGGATTGTCCTGGTGGACCTTGATCAGCGATCTTCGAACTGCCCTGGAGAAACAGCCCCTGCCGCTGGACGCGATGAAGGAACTGCTCGGGAAGGTCGCGTGAGCCCCGAACTTTTGTTCGGGCTATGGTTAGTGTCCCCTCGGAGGATATGAGAGGACCCGTAACGCTCCGTGGTACCGTCCCTCCTCATCGGGCTTCTCAAAGAGGGTGAGCTCACACTCCATGTCGTCTGGCAGGTTGATGGGTTCTAAAGCCACCAAGGCACCTTTCTCAACCCGGGCCCGGACGGTGCGGAGCGACATCGAGC
>JBOHSN010000166.1:0-4181 GCA_050733215.1 Gemmatimonadales bacterium | reverse complement strand
GCCGCGAACCTTCTCACCAATCCCAAGCTCGATCCGTACGCGCGGATCGCGACGTTCAAGGTCAGCGCGGTCCGCGTGGAGCCGGCCACCGAGTCCCCGGGCAGCGGCGCCGAAGAGGAGATTCCCGCGCTGGCCTGAGCCGCGGAGCGAGGGCGGTCAGCGTCGCACGAAGATGGCCACGCCGTCGGCGTCGTACACCGCCGCGTACCGCGACGACCGCCGGAGCGAGGCGTGCAGCGGGGAGGGCGGCGGGTCGGCCAGGTACAGATAGTCGTACGCCGTCCCCGTCCGATCCGCCCACGCCTCCACGCAGGCGGCGTCGCGGCGCACGCAGGCCGTCAGCGAGTCGTGACGCGCCACCCGCTGGTCGAACTGCCGCTCCGGCAGCCACTCGTACCCCTGCGGCGTCGCGACGCTCACCCGCCCGGTGAGAGCGGGAAACCACTCGGACACGGGATTGGCGCCTGACCGACGCTCCGTCACCACGAGAAAGCGGCTGTCGCGCGCCGTCCGCGCGCTCGCCCAGGTCATGGCCGTGCGGTTGGGGCGGGAGAGTGCCTCCAGCTCAGTCCGGTTGCGCGCGCCGCTCAGCGCGGCCATGAACGCGTACGCCGCTAATCCACCCAGGACCAGGGGCGCCGGGTCCAGGCGGAGCCAGCTCCGGCCGCCCGTCGCCGCGCGTATGCCTGGGAGCAGGACCGCTTCCACGGCCACGCTGACCAGCATCGCCATCGGTACCGACGCGGATTGATTGATCGAGCGCGGATTGAGGAGCGCGACCGCGAGCAGCCACGCCGGCAGGAGGAAGCGGCCCTGTGCGGCCGAGACCAGCAAGCCGATCAAACCCAGCGTTCCGAGGACGCCGACGAACGGCTCGTCGGTGAACTGGAAGTACCGCAGCGCCTCCAGCGAATGCTGTTCGTGACCCCCCGATTGCGCGGCCGACAGCAGCGGCATCCACCCGTGCCGTCCCACGACGGTCAGCCACCATGGGGCGGTCACCAGCGCCACGCCGGCCGCAACCCCGAGAGTATCCCGGACGCCGGCTGCGCTTCGCCCGTAGGCCAGGAACACCAGGAGCGCGCTGTAGGCCGCGAACCACGCGCTGCCGGGGTGGCTCAGCACGGTAAGGGCGCCGAACAGCACCGCGCCGGCCAGCCGGAGTGGGCGCCGTTCCCGGTACATCAGCACGAGCTGCTGAAGGAAGAGGAGCGCCGACAGGAAGCCCAGCGAACGCGTCAGCCCGCCTCCCATGACCAGCCAGAGCCAGCTCCGGATCAGCAGCACGAAGGCGACCGTTGCCGCGATGGTCGTGAGCCGCGAGCGGCAGATCGCGCGGGTCAGGGCGGCAAACGCCGGGATCGTGAGGACGCTCAAGAGCGCCGGCACAACGCGCAGCAGGTCGAGCAGCCCGGCCCCGGTGAGCGCCGCCGTCCAGCCCAGCAGATAGAATCCGGCCGGCGGATACGCGAACGGAATCCCCGCATGGTTGTATGCCGTCGTGACCGGGAGCCGGTATCCGCTCGCCTGCAGCTCGGCGGTCATCCGGTAGAACAGCCCGCCGTCGTTCAACGGGAAGTCCTCCGGAAGCACCCGAACCATCCGGAGATACAGTCCGCAGCCGGTCACGAGCGCCACGGCGGCCGGGAATGCGAAGCGGCGAATCAGCGATTCCTCCACGAGCTGGTCTGGTCGATGCACGGTCCCCGATGGTAGGGCGGCCCGCGGAAATGCGCCGTGACGCCCGTTCCGCCCACCCGGTGCTGGCGTCCCGAGGTCCTCTATATTCCCGACATGCCACGACATCGCGCCATGCAGGCCCTCGTGAAGCGACGCGAGGGCGTGGGTCTCACGCTCGAAGAGGTGCCGATCCCCGCCTGCGGGCCCAACGATGCGCTCATCCGGGTGCGGCATGCCGGTGTCTGCGGGACCGATCTGCACATCTGGGAGTGGGACAGCTGGGCGCGGGGCCGGCTCCGGCCACCGCTCGTCATCGGCCACGAGTTCGCGGGCGAGATCGCGGAGCTCGGCGCCGAGGCCGCGGCCGGCGGCCTGCTCGCGGTGGGCGACCTCGTCACCGCCGAGGGCCACATCGTCTGCGGGCACTGTCTGCAGTGTCGCACGGGGAACGCCCACCTCTGCCAGCGTACCCAGATCATCGGCGTGGACCGCGACGGCGCGTTTGCCGAATACATCGCGATGCCGGCGTCGAACGTCATGCGCCTGGACGGGATCTCCACCGACGTCGGCGCAATCATGGACCCGCTCGGCAACGCGTTCCATACGGTGCTGGAGGCGCCGGTGTCCGGCGCCACCGTGCTCGTGGTCGGATGCGGGCCGATCGGATGTTTCGCCGCGGGCGTCGCGCGCGCGGCCGGCGCCGCGTTGGTGGTCGCCACCGACCTCAATCCCCGGCGTCTCGAGCTCGCGCGCTGCATGGGCGCGCACGTGGTGATGAATCCGTCCGAGGACGATGTTGTGGCGCGCGTGCGGGAGCTCACGCAGGGAGACGGGGTGGATCTGGTCTGCGAGATGAGCGGCCACCCCGCCGGGCACGCGCAGGCCTTCGCGGCCGCGCGCCTGGGCGGACGGGTACACCTCCTCGGCACGCCCAGCCGTCCCACCGAGGTGGACTTCGCGCGCGACGTGATCTTCAAGGGGCTCACGCTCTACGGGGTGACCGGCCGCAAGATGTACGGAACGTGGCAGCAGATGGGCCGCTTCCTCCGGGCCGACGGGTTCGATCCGCGGCCCGTCATCACCCATCGCTATCCGCTCGCGCGGATCGAGGACGCCATCCGCGTCATCCGCGACGGGCAGGCCGGCAAGGTCATTCTGGAGATCGGCACATGAGCGGCGTGACGGAGCGAAGCGCGCTGGAGCGCCGGATCGAGACCGAGCTGGAGCAGTTCCGGCGCGACGGCGTGTACAAGCGGCTGAACTATCTCGACGGCCCGCAGGGACCGGTCGTCCGGATGCAAGGCCGGGGCGACGTCATCCTCCTCTCCTCCAACAACTACCTCGGACTGAGCGACCAGCCCGAAGTGGTCGCCGCCGGCAGGGCGGCGCTCGACCGCTTCGGCGCCGGCACCGCGTCGGTGCGGTTCATCTGTGGCACCTTCACCGTTCATCGCGAGCTCGAGGCGGCCTGCGCGCGGCTCGTCGGCACCGACGCGTCCCTCAGCTTCGTGAGCTGCTGGAATGCGAACGAGGCAGTGCCGGGTACGCTGCTGGGCGAGGACGACGTAGTGCTCAGCGACCAGCTGAACCACGCCTCCATCATCGACGGGCTCCGTCTCGCCAAGGCGATCACGCGCTGCCAGACCGGTGTCTACCGCCACGCCGACCTGGCGGACCTAGACGAGAAGCTCCGCGCGGCGCGCGACCGCCGGGTGCGCATGGTGATCACCGACGGCGTGTTCTCGATGGAGGGCGGCATCGCCCCACTGCCGGGCCTGGTAGAGCTCTGCCGCAAGCACGACGCGGTGCTCGTGGTGGACGACTCGCACGCCACCGGCGTGCTCGGCGCCGCGGGGCGCGGCACCGCCGAGCACTTCGGCCTGGTGGGCGACGTGGACATCATCACCTCCACCCTGGGCAAAGCGCTCGGCGGCGCGGCCGGCGGATTCGTCGCCGGCTCGGGGGCGGTATGCGACTATCTGACCCAGCGGGCCCGCCCCCAGCTCTTCTCCAACGCGCTCCCGCCGACGGTCGCCGCGAGCGCGCTCGCGAGCATCGAATTTCTCGAATCACATCCGGAGCGAGTCACCACGCTGCGCGAGAACGCGCGCTGGTTCCGCGATCAACTGCGCGGCCTGGGATTCAACCCCCTCGCGGGCGAGACACCCATCGTTCCCGTGATTGTCGGCGAGACCGCTTTCGCCATCCGGCTGAGCGAGGAGCTGCTGGAGGAAGGCGTGTTCGTCACCGGGTTCGGCTTCCCGGTGGTCCCGCAGGGACAGGCGCGGGTGCGGTGCCAGGTCTCGGCAGCACACACGAGGGACCACTTGGCGACGGCCCTGCGGGCCTTCAAGAAGGTAGGGGAAAAGCTAGGACTGCTAGGTAGGCGGTAAGGGCGGTAGAGGCGGTAAGGGCGGTAAGGTTTGGCTGGTCGGGTACGGAAGGCCGCACGGCGCATGCGCCCTGCGGCCCTTCTGCTTTCCCGCCAGACTCTACCGCCG
>JBOHSN010000165.1:0-4278 GCA_050733215.1 Gemmatimonadales bacterium | reverse complement strand
CATCTACCGGGGCGACAACGGTCGGCCGCTCGCGGGCGCGCATCTCCAAATGGTGGGGGCGCCGTTCACGGCGTTCACTGACGACAACGGAGACTACCAGTTCCGGTTCGACCTGTCGCTGATGGACAACTGCCGCACCCAGTACGTGCGGGTGAGCGCGCCAGGCTACCAATCCCGGCTGCTCGTGCTGCTGGTGGGGAGAAACGTGAGATCGGAAGACGTGACGCTACGAAGGCGGTAGGGGCGGTAGGGGCGGTAGGGGCGGTAGGGGCGGTAGGGGCGGTAGGGTCAAAGGGAGGAGAGACGATGGGAGGACAAGGGTCAACTGGCAACGTCATCGCGGCGCTGGCGAGCTTCTTCATCCCCGGGCTCGGGCAGCTGCTCCAGGGCCGCCTGATCCTGGCCGGGATCATGTTCGTGATGGCGGCGGTGCTGTGGTGGATTCTGCTGGGGTGGATCATCCACCTCTGGTCCATCCTCGATGCGGCGCTCTGGAAGCCGAAGACGCAGAGCGTTTGAAGCCGCGAATGAACGCGAATTGACGCGAATGAACAACAACAAAGGCCGCGGATGATCTGCGGCTTCAGTTGTCGTATTCGCGTGTATTCGCGTTCATTCGCGGCTGCTGTTGCCTCTACCGCAGCAGCACCGCGGCGGTGCAAAGCGCGAATCAACGCGACGAGCGGGGGTGGATGGGGCGGAGTGAGCTGCAGCAGCAGAACCGGAGCGTCACTCCTGGCACACTCGCAGCACCTCGGCTGGCGTCGTACGTCCGAGTGCCACCTGCCGCTCTCCGTCCTGCCGCAGGCTCCGCATGCCGCCGCCTAACGCGATCTGGCGCAGCGCCGCCGCGGGGCGGGCGGCCATGACCGCGGCCTGCAGGTCAGCGTCCATGATCAACAATTCGTAGATCCCCATCCGGCCCCTGAACCCGCTGCCTCGGCAGCTCGAGCATCCTTTCGCGCCGTGCATCGGCGCCGGTTGCCTGCAATCGACACAGAGCGTTCGGACGAGCCGTTGAGCCAGAACGGCCTGGACCGTGCTGGCCACGAGATATGGCGCCACGCCCAAGTCCACCAGCCGCGTGAGGGCGCTCGCCGCGTCATTCGTGTGCAGAGTCGAGAGCACCAGATGGCCGGTCAGCGCGGCGTGGGTTGCGATCTCGGCCGTCTCCGGATCGCGGATCTCGCCGACGAGCATGACGTCGGGGTCCTGCCGGAGGAGCGCCCGGAGCGCGGTCGCGAACGTCACACCCACCTTCTCGTTCACCGGAACCTGGGGCACGCCGGGGAGCTCGTACTCGACCGGGTCTTCCACGGTCAGGATCTTCTCGCGTCCGGTGCGGATCCGGTCCACGGCGGCGTACAGGGTCGTGGTCTTGCCCGAGCCGGTGGGTCCGGTCGCGAGCACGATCCCGTGCGGGCGGGCGATCACTCGCAGGAAGGCCTCGAGCATGTCCTCGGCCATGCCGAGATCTTCGAGCGAGGTTCGCGTTTCATCCTTATCAAGGAGCCGAAGCACGACGCTCTCCCCGTGGAGCGTCGGGAGGGTGGCCACACGGACATCCACTGGCCGATCCTGGAGCCGGAGTCGGATGCGGCCGTCCTGCGGCACGCGACGCTCGGCGATGTCGAGATCGGCCATGATCTTGAGCCGACTGATCACGGCGGGCATCAGGTGCGACGGCGGTGACGGCGCGTCCTGGAGCACGCCGTCGATGCGGTAACGCACGCGCAGCTTGTCGGCATAGCCTTCGATGTGGACGTCGGAGGCCCGTGCCTCCAGTGCCTCGAGGAGCAGCAGGTTCACCAGCTTGATCACCGGCGCCTCGTTGGCCAGGCTCACGAGGTCGTCGAGCGCCAGCTCGTCGATGGGCCGGACCTGCGCCCCCTGACCGAACCCCGCGATCACCCCCTCGGCCGTGAGCGGCCCCGCCCCGTACACGCGCCGAATCCCCGCGCGGAGCTGCTCCTCAGGAGCTCGAACCACCTCGAGCTCCGCGCCGAGCAGCAGCCGCAGGTCATCCAGCGCCTGGACGTCGGGCTCCTCGTGCCAGCTCGCGAGCCGCACGCAGGCGCTGGTGCGCTCGATCGGCAACAGGCCGTAGTACTCGAGGTACGTCGGCCGTAGATGCTCGCTCAGCCGCTCGACGACATCGAGGTCGATCATGGCTGGAGCGGGTTGCGCGGCGAAGATTCAGGTGGCGCCGACGAGGCCGTATCTCCCTGCAGGGCTTGCTGAAGCAACGGCGCCTGCTGCTTGAGCGCATCGCTCACTCGCTCGGTGTCCTCGTCGGTCGCGACGATGCGAGGGGTGAGGAAGAGAAAGAGCTCGCTGTTTGAGGTCACGTTGCGAGTGGTCCCGAACAGCCCACCCACGAGCGGCAGCTCCATCAGGATGGGGATACCGGTCTTGGACCGCTCCTGTTGGCGGTCGATCAAGCCGCCGAGCACCGCGGTCCGCCCATCCTTGATGAACAGGTGGGTTGCCGCCTCGCGGGTGCTGATCACCGGCGCGCCGAACTGGGTCTCGGCGGTCGCCGTGCTCACCTCCTGCAGCACCTGAAGATTCACGTACCCGTCTTCGTTGATCGTGGGTGTGATCGTGAGCTTGGTGCCGACGTCGCGGTACTGGATCACCTGGTCGCGCACCGCCGCATCGGTGGGGAGGGAGCGCGACACCTGGATGAACGGCCGCTCCGACCCGATCAGGATCCGCGCCTCCTGGTTGTTCTGCGCGAGGATGATCGGCCGGGAGATGATCCGTACGTCGCCGCGCGAGGAGAGGATGGAGAGCGCGAGGCTCACGTCGAGGCTCCCGGCGCGCAGTGCCTCGAGCACCAGGTTACCGCTTGTGTTCCCGGCGATGGTGCCTCTCACCGCGGGATCGGTCTTCGAGTCCGCGATCGTGCCCGAGAGCGAGAGCTCGGTCTCGCTCGTGCGCCGCACCTCGGCGATCACGACCTCGATCATCACCTGGAGCGGCCGGAGGTCGAGCGCCGCGATCGCCTCCTGCACCACGGCCCAATCGGCGGGCTGGGCCCGCACCAGGAGCGAGTTGGTGGTCTCGTCGGCCACGATCTGGATGTCGCCGTGAAGTTGCCCCGGAAGGCTGGGAGGCTTCGCGGGCGCGACGTCGACCGTGACCGCCCGTCCGGTGTCGCTCCGGAGATACTCGCCGCCTTGCGTCTGCCGCAGGCTCTCCGACAGCGGCACCGTGCCCGATCCCACGTCGCGAAGCCCCGGCCGTGCCGCGCCGGTGAACAGGGTCTGGAGCGTGCTCGCGAGTCGCGCGGCGCGGACGTGTTTCAGCCGATGCACGTACAATCGGAGCTCCTCGCTCGCCGCGGCCGTGTCCTTCGCTGCCGCAGCCGGGACCTGCCCCGCCAGCTCCAGCCGGATGAACGTGTCGTCCTCCGTGACCCGAAGGCCGTTGGATTGGGCGAGGCTCCGGAGCAGCGCGAGGAGGTTTTCCTTCGGCACCGGCTGGCGCATGCGGAGGGTCACTCGGCGGGCCGGGAGGTCGCCGTACACTACGTTCAGCCCTCCGGCCTCGGCGAGCGCCGTGATCACGACCCGGAGGTCGGCATCCTGAAAGTCGACCAGCACGCCCTCGCCCGTTACCCGGACCGGCTCGGGCTCCTGAGCGTGAGCGGCGATCGCGGGCACCACGAACGCGAGCGCGACGAGCAGGATGAGTCGCCGGCGCATCGGTCAGCTTCCCACCTTCGGGGCCTTCAGCTCCAGCACGCGCCCGCGCGGATCGCGAAATACCGCGCGTCCGCGGTCGATCGCCGATAACGTATAGCCGGCGAACGACTCCCCGATTCGAACTACCCGGGGCGGCTGTGCCCCGCTCTGGCACATGGCGAAGCCCTTGCCGGCTCCCATGACCGCAGTGCCAATCAGTTTTAGAGCCGCATCCTGCTCAGAAGGAGGTGATGGCTTCTCGCCCGCAACCGCGTCGCCCGGCATCCGGAAGCGAGTGTCGGACGGTCGGCGCTCGGGACGGAAGGGGTCACGCGCGACGGCGCGACGCACCACATCGCGCGCTGAGGCGAATACGGAGCCGCCGATCGGCTCCTCAGGATTCGCGGGGGTCGAAGGAGCAGGAGCAGGGAGCGGCTCCAGCCGTGTGGCGCGGACGGCCGCGAGGCCCACCAGCGCAACCGCACCGGCGAGGCCCAATGCCGCCAACGACGCGGTCGGTGTCCATACGCGCGACCATCTCACGGCCGAGCTCCCATCTGGTCGCGCCGCGTCGGGGGTGAGTCGCTCG
>JBOHSN010000164.1:0-4383 GCA_050733215.1 Gemmatimonadales bacterium | reverse complement strand
ACGACGCGGATCGTGATGGCCGCGGCGATGCTGCTGTTCTTCCTGCCCGATCGCGGCCGGATTTCGCGCATGGCCGAGGGCGATCCCTCCACGTTTCGGCCGCTGCCGGCGCTGAAGGTGCTCATGCTGCCCTTCGGCGAGTGGGGCGTACGGCCCGAGCCGATGTTCCTCCAGGCTGTCTGGGCGCTCACCGTCATCGCCGCGGTAGGCGTGCTGGTCGGGGCGTACACCAGGCTGAGCCTCTTCGCGCTCGCGGCGAGCTTCACGTTGCTCACCGCCCACAACTACTCGTATGGGGAGGTCCACCACCCCGAGACGATCTTCATCATCGCGCTGTGGCTGCTGGCCTGCTCTCAGGCAGGCGATGCGCTGAGCCTGGATGGTCTCCGCCGGCGCGTCGACCGCTCGCTCGGGGTCGGGCGCTTCGAGCCGGTCCGTCCGGAAGCCGAGCTGAGCGAGTATGCCCGGTGGCCGCTTCGGACGACCCAGTGGCTCCTGGTCCTGGCCTACCTGTCCGCCGGCATCTCGAAGCTGTGGCACGGCGGGCTGCAGTGGTTCAACGGCTACACGCTCACGTACTACTTCATTCAGGACGGCGTCCGTTTCGGCAGCGGCCTGGGGCTCACGCTCGCGCAGTACCCGGCGCTCGCGAGCCTGTTGGCGGTGGGCACCGTGCTGTTCGAGCTGACGTTCGCGCTGGCGGTCCTGGTCCCTCGTCTCGCGTGGCCGTACGGGCTGATCGGCACGGCGTTCCACACCGGCATCTTCGTCCTGCAGCGTGCGCCGTTCTTTCCCTTCGTCGTGCTGTACGTCGTCTTCATCGAGTCTTTGAGAAACACCTGGCCGCGCGCGCTCCGGCGGCCGAAGCCGGCGCCCTGGACCGTCATCTACGACGGCCTGTGTCCGCTCTGCATCCGCAGCATGGTGATCCTGGACTACCTCGACTTCCGACAACGGCTTCGCGCCGTGGACTTCGAGGGGGACTGGGCGGCGGCGGCGGCGGTAGCCCCTGGGCTGTCGCCGGACCGAGCCCGGACCGCGCTCCATCTCGTGGCCCCCGACGGGCGCGTGTACTCGGGGTTCGCCGCGTTTCGGGCGCTGGCCCGCCTGCTCCCCGTCTTGTGGCCGCTCCTGCCGATCGTCTATGCGCCGTTGTCCAGTGTGATCGGGCCCCGGCTCTACCGGTTGGTCGCGAGCAACCGCGGTCGGCTCGTCTGCCGCGGCGACGCGTGTGTCGCCTGACACTCTCCACCGACGCCGCATTCGCGATTTGGGGGCAACGAACAACTTCGGCAAGGACACAAACGCCCCACGCATCGATGGCGGTACCAGCGGGGCTCCGCCCAGTCCCACCCCCTCCCTTGGCGCCGATGGCCCGGTCTGCCGCTGCGGTTATCTTGGAGCAATGCGGTCTACGCGTCGGTCCGACCTCCAGGGTTTACTGATCTCGCTGCTCTTAGGCCTGAGTCTCCTCGTTCCTGGGGCGGGTCACGCTATCGCACATCACCACGCGGCCGAGCACGACCGCTCGACCGACCTTGCCGACTACGGCCACAGCGGCAGCGGCAGCCATGTCGTGATGACGGGCGGGCATAGTGACGCCGATCATCCCCACCTCGACTTGCTTGCAGTGCCATCCGCGAAGCCATTGCTGGTGCACGCGATCGTCGTGCGGGCGATGGCGCTCGTGCTGGATGACGTATCTGTGGAGCGCCCGCTCCCGCTGGGCTTCACGACCGGTTTGTCACCCGGCGCGCGAGGCCACGGTCCGCCGCCGCCTTCCCGCGCTCCTCCCCAAGTCTGACTGTCGCCGTCGCGCTCCAGTCGAGCGCTGACGGTCCTGCGTGCTCGTACCGGCCGGCTCCACAGGGGTAAGCCTCCGCCGGAGCGTTCTCGCCGTCCGCTGACGGTTCAGACCATCGTCCGACAGGAACATCATGCGCATCGCTCTGTCCGTCGCCGCGTGCGCCGCTGGTGCACTCTGGCTTCTTCCCCGCTCCGGCGGCGCGCAGGAGCCGTCCTCTCCACAGCGCCCGCTCACGCTTGTCGAAGCGCGTGAGATGGCGCGCCAACGCAGTCCCGAGCTCGAGGCGGCGCTGCACGTGGTCACGTCGGCCGCGGGCCGCGAGCGGCAGGCCGGCGCGTGGCCCAACCCCACGCTCTCGTACGGCCGGGAGGAGACGTCCCGCAGCGGTCAATCGGACGTGCAGGACATTCTGAGCCTCGAGCAGCCGCTCGAGGTCGGTGGCCAGCGTGGCGCCCGCCGCCAGGCGGCAGGCCTCGCGCGCATGGCTGCCGAGGCGCGCGTCGCAGCTACGGCCGCACGCGTGGACTTCGAGGTCACTCGGATATACGCGACGGCTGTGACGGCCGAGCGGCGTGCCGCTCTGGTCGAGCAGGCCGCAGCCGCCTTCGCCCGGGCCGCGCGCGCGAGCGAAGCCCGTCTCGCCGGCGGCGATGTCTCCGGCTACCAGAACCGCCGGCTCAAGCTCGAGGCTGCGCGCTATACGGCGCTCCGGCTTGAGGCGGTGATGGCGCGGGACAGTGCGGCTCACGCGCTGGCGTCACTCATCGGTCTGGCGGACTCCGCTGGCGGGGCCGGCGCTCTGCAGCTCGTGGACGCGTCGATGCCGGCACCGCTCGCCCTGCCGGTGGATTCGCTCGTTGCGCTCGCGCTCTCGCAGCGACCGGAACTCCTGGCCGCTCGGCTCGAGGCCGATGCCGGACTCGCTGAGGCACGGCTCGCTGCGGCCGAACGCATCCCGACTCCGGTGCTGAGCGGCGGCTACAAGCACGAGCGCCAGGCCGGCGCCGGGTCGCTCGGCGGATTCGTAGCGGGGGTGAGCATTCCGGTCCCGCTCTGGGATCGCCGTGCTGGCGCCGTGTCGGCGGCCAGGGCGGAGGCGGAGCGCCGAACCAGTGAGGTCGAGGGATTGAGACGCCAAACGGTGCGTGAGGTGCGCGCCGCGTTCGGCGCGCATCAGGCGCTCACGAGCGAGCTCGCGCTGCTGGCCGGGCAGCTCGGTGAGGACGCCGAGAAGGCACGCCGGGCCGCCGAGGCGGCGTACCGCGAGGGGGAGATCAGCCTGCTCGAATGGCTCGACTCGGTCCGCGCCTACCAGGAAGCCGAAACCACGTACGTCACGCTCTGGTCTGAATACATCGCGCGGCGCGCCGCGCTCGAACGCGCCACCGGCGCCATGCTCTTCTGAGGATCCTTATGCGATTCAGGTATCAGCGGCCCTGGCCGCTTGTGGCCGTGCTGCTCGGGACGGCGATCGTCGCGTGCGGTGACGGCCAGTCGCAGGATGAGCCCACGGGCGGCGGCGCGGGAGAGCCCGCGGGCGGCGCGATCACGCTTTGGACCGACTCGACCGAGCTCTTCATGGAGCACCCGGCGCTGATCGTTGGCGCGCCGGACAAGTTCGCCGTGCACCTGACCGATCTCACCGATTTCGCGCCGCTCCGGTCAGGCAAGATCACGCTCCGCTTCGAGCCGCGCGAGGGCGGCGAGCCGCTCGTGGTCGTGCAGGAGGCGCCGCGATCGCCCGGCATCTACGGCCCGGCGCCCGCGTTCACGCGTCCGGGCGTCTACGACCTCACGATCACGGTCGAGAGCCCGCAGGCACGCGACGTCATCAAGGCCCCCGGCCTTCGCGTCTATGCGAATGCGGCCGAGGCACCGAAGGAGCAGGGCGGGGAAGATGCCGGCATCGCCTTCCTCAAGGAGCAGCAGTGGAAAACCCCGGGATTCGGCACCGCGTTCGCGGCCGCGGGCCAGATCACCGAATCCTTCCAGGCTACGGGCCAGATCGTGCCCGCCGCGGGCCGCATGGCGCGCATTTCGGCACCGGTGGCCGGCGTCGTGGAGGCGAGCGGACTGGAGGGGGCGCCCGCGCCGGGCCAGCGGGTGACCCGGGGGCAGGTCCTCGCCGTGCTCACCCCCGCGCTGGGCGAAGGCGGCAGCGCGTACGCGCGGGCACGGGCCGAGCTTCGTGAGGCCGAGGACGAGCATGCCCGGGCCCAGCGGCTCTACGCCGTGGAGGCGGTGCCGCAGCGCCGGCTCCATGAGGCGGAAATCCGGCTCACGGCCGCCCGCGAGGCGCTCGCCGCGTTCGGCGGGAGCGGGACCGCCCGGGCGGACGGACGGGTGGTCATCCGTGCGCCCCTGGCGGGCGTGGTGGCCTCGCGAACCCTCGCGCCGGGGAGCCGCGTCGATGCCGGGGCCGAGCTGTTCACGGTCGTGGACCCGGGCGTGGTCTGGCTAGAGGCCAATGTGCCGGCCGCCGAGGCGGCGCGGGTGAGCGCGAAGAGCACGGCCAGCTTCCGGGTGCCGGGCAGCGACGCCGCGCGGCGCGCGCGGCGCACCATCTCGGTCGGCAG
>JBOHSN010000163.1:0-4387 GCA_050733215.1 Gemmatimonadales bacterium | reverse complement strand
TCCGGCACCCGTACCGTGCGGCGGCCGACGACGAGCGCCGCCACGGACGAGCCGACGCCGAGCGACGCCATCGCCCCCGCGAAGGCGGCGTCGCCGCGCTGCAGCACGTCGTGGACGTACACGACGGTGGCGACGATTGCTGCAGCTCCCGCCGCGGCTTCCGCGGCGTGCAACAGCAGCGCGCGCCGGAGCGCGGGGTCCCGAAGGAGCACGCGGGTGCCCAGGCTGAGCTCGGGGAGCAGATCGCGGGCTCGGATCCGCTCGGCCGGGGCACCCCGCTTTGGCACCCGCGTGCCGAGGAGCAGCCCGGCCGAGACGAGGTAGGTCAGGCCATCGAACCAGAACGTCCACCGCACCCCCACCGCGGCGATGAGCGCCCCGGCGACGAGTGGGCCGCCCACGGCCTCGAGATCGACCGCCACGCGCGAAAGCGACAGCGCGCGCGTGTAGTGCGCCGGGCCGACCACCTCCGGGATTGACGCCTCGAACGCTGGGGTGAAGAACGCGGTCGCGGCGTTGACCGCGAAGATCAGGGCATAGACCTGCCACACAGCGTCGACGAACGGGAAAAGTCCGAGCAGTGCCACCCGCACCAGGTCGGCGCCCACCAGTAGGCGCTTGCGGTCGACCCGATCTGCCAGCACGCCGGCAATCAGCGACAGCGTGACGAAGGCGAGGATCCGAAGACTCAGCGCTGTCCCGACGACGACGGTTGCTCGCCCGCCCACGAGGTCATAGGCGAAGGCGGCGAGCGCCACGCTGGTGACCCCACTGCCGAGGAGCGAGGCCACCTGGGCGAGGAAGAGGCGCCGCAAGGCTGGGTTGGCGAGCAGGCCCGGAGGAGGGGCCATCGGAGTCAGCCGGTCACACTCCCCGCCGAGGCCACGGCCGGCTCCGCCGGCACCCACTTCGCCGGCTCGTCTTCTTCGACCGAGGCGACACTTCGCTCGCCGTACAGCCAGTAGAGCGCCGGCAGTACCACCATGTTGAGCGCCGTGGCCGAGAGCAGGCCACCGAGAATGACGATGGCCATGGGGGTCTGGAGCTCGTTGCCGGGCTCCCCGCCGCCCAGCGCGAGGGGGACGAGCGCGAGCCCCGCGGTGAGCGCCGTCATGAGGATCGGCGAGAGCCGCTCGAGCGAGCCGCGGACCACCGCCTCGCGGAACGCCACCCCCTCGGCGAGCAGGTGGCGGTAGTGCGCGACGAGCAGAATGCCGTTTCGCGTGGCGATCCCGAACAGCGTCACAAAGCCCACGAGGGATGCGATGCTGACGACGCGGCTGGTGAGCAGCACCGCCGCGACGCCGCCGATGAGCGCCAAGGGAAGGTTCGCCATCACGAGCACCGCCGTCCGCGTCGAGTGGAACTCGGCGAACAGGATGAGGAAGATGGCCGCGATCGAGAGGAGCGACAGCGCGCCGAGCACCCGTGTCGCCTCCGCCTGGCTCTCGAACTGCCCGCCGTACACGACATGGTATCCCGGCGGCAAGGTCACTCGCTCGGCGACGGCCCGCTGGATGTCGGCGACGGTGCTGCCCAGATCGCGGTCGGCGACGTTGGCCTGCACCACGATCTTCCGCTGGACGTTCTCGCGCGAGATCGTGTTCGGGCCCCGGGTCACCGTGATCGCGGCAAGCTGCGACAGGGGCACCTTCTGTCCCGTCGGCGTATCGAAGATGACGGCCGCGATCGCCTCGGCGTTCGCCCGGAGCGCGGGCGGGAAGCGAACCACCAGATCGTAGCTCCGCCCTTCCTCGAGCACCTGCGACACGGCTTCCCCGTTGAACGCCACGTCAATGGCCTCGGCGAGCTGCCCCACCGTCATGCCGTAGGGCGCCATGGCGCCACGGTCGGCTCGGATCTGAAGCTGTGGCACGTCCATCTGCTGCTCGAGCTGGAGGTCGGCCACGCCGGGCACGGTCCGCATCGCGTCTTCCACCCGGGCGCCCACCTGACGGAGCTCGTAGAGATCGGGGCCGAAGATCTTCACCGCGATGTTCGCCCGCGTTCCCGAGAGCATATGATCGATCCGGTGGCCGATGGGCTGGCCGATCGTCACATTCGTTCCGGGAATCGCGGAGAACTCCCGCCGGAGCGCCGCGAACAGACGCTCCTTGTGGACGCCCTCCATCAGCGTCACGTCGATCTCGGACGCATTCACGCCTTGGGCGTGCTCGTCGAGTTCGGCGCGACCCTGGCGCCGATCGGTATTTCTGACGGCCGGGTTGGCCAGCAGGATCTGCTCCACCCGCCGGCCAATCGCGTCGGCCTCCGCGAGTGAGGTGCCCGGCACGGTTACGACGGACACCGTGAGCGCTCCCTCGTTGAACTCGGGCAGGAAGGAGGAGCCGAGAAACGGCAGGCAGGCCACCGCGGCGACGAGTACCGCCACTGCACCCGCCAGCACATGCTTCGGCCTCGCGAGCACCCCTTCCAGCCTCCGCGCATAGCGCCGCTTGAGCCAGCCCACCAGCCGGCTCTCCCGTTCTTCCCGCACCGCACGGGCCCTCGGGAGCAGCCACGCGCAGAGGACCGGCGTCACCGTTACGGCGACGAGAAGCGAAGCCAGGATGGAGACCACGTACGCGAAGCCGAGCGGACGGAGGAGACGCCCCTCGACCCCGGCCAGGAAGAAGAGCGGGAGAAATACAACGATGATGATGAGTGTCGCGTTCACGATGGATGCGAGAATCTCCCTGGACCCCTCGTAGACGACTCGCAGCGCCGGCCGCCGCTTTGTCTCAGGCAGATGGTGGTCTTCCTTCAGGCGCCGGAACACGTTCTCCACGACGATGATGGCGTCGTCCACCAGGGCGCCGATCGCGATCGCCATGCCGCCCAGGGTCATGGTATTGATGGTGATGCCCAGCAGCTTCATCGCGAAGATGGCCACCACCAAGGAGAGCGGGATCGCCAGGATCGAGATCGCCGTGGTGCGGAAGTTCCAGAGGAAGGCGAACAGGATGACGACGACCAGGATCGCCCCGTCGCGCAGCGCCTCCAACACGTTGTCGATGGCGACGGTGATGAAGTCCGCCTGGCGAAAGAGCTCCGAGCGAATCGTCATCCCCTCGGGCAGGGTCCGTTGAACGTCCTCCAGTTCGGTCTCGATCCGCCGGGTGAGCTCGAGCGTATTGGCGCCCGGCTGTTTCTGCACGGCGAGGACCACGCCCGGCTCGGCGTTGACGGAGCCGTCACCGTACCTGGGCGCGGGACCGACGACCACATCGGCCACCTGGCTCAGGAGCACCGGTACCCCGCCCCGTACGGCCACCACGGTCTGCTCCACGTCCTCGGCGCTCTGGATCCGGCCGATGCCGCGGATGACGTACTCCTGGCCGCGGTCCATGTAGACGCCACCCGAGGCGTTCTCGTTCGAGCCGGCAGCGGCACGCACCACCTCATCCAGCGACACCCCGGTGGCGAGCATTCGGGCCGGGTCGGCGAGCACCTGGTACTGCTTCACCTCGCCGCCGATGGGGATCACCTGCGCGACCCCCGGCACCGCGAGCAACCGGCGCCGGAGAGTCCAGTCGGCCACGGTCCGGAGCTCCTGCGGCGACTGCGTTCCGGTGATCCCGATCATCATGATCTCGCCCATGACCGACGACACGGGCGCCAGCACTGGGGCGCTGATGCCCGCTGGCAGGCCGGCCGCGACCGTCTGGAGCTTCTCGCTGACGATCTGGCGGGCCCGGAAGATGTCGGTCCCCCAGTCGAACTCGACCCAGACGACCGAGATCCCCTGCGCCGTCGAGGACCGCACACGCCGGACGCCCGTGGCACCGTTCACTGCCGTCTCGATCGGGAAAGCGACGAGCGCCTCCACTTCCTCCGGCGCCATGCCGTGCGCCTCGGTGAGAACCGTGACCGTCGGCGCGGTAAGGTCGGGGAACACATCCACGGGCATGCGTGCCGCCGTCCAGGAGCCGGCGGCGAGCAGGACCGCCGCAGCGACGAGGACGAAGATGCGGTTGCGGAGCGACCAGGCGATGAGCTTGTTCAGCATGATCCGCTCCTAGTGCTCGTGGCCGTGGGCAGGGACACTCGTCGATAGCGAGGCCAGGCGTACCTGATAGGCCGCACCGGTGACGACGCGCTCGCCAGCCTTGACGCCCGAGCGCACCAGCGTCCGTTCGCCGCTCGTACCGCCGACCTCGATGGCGCGCTTCTCGAACCGCTCGCCTTCCGGCTGCAGGTACACGACAGGCCGGCCGTCCTCGTCCAGCACCGCCGAGGACGGGATCACCACGCCTTCCACCTGCCGGCCGGTGCCGACCGCGACCTGTGCGTTCATGCCGATCTTGAGCGCGCCGTCCGGATTGGCGACTTCGTAGATCACCGGCACGGTGCGCGACACTGAGTCGATGACGCTGCCGACCGAGAT
>JBOHSN010000162.1:0-4611 GCA_050733215.1 Gemmatimonadales bacterium | reverse complement strand
GGCCTAGTCTGGCGGCGGAGCTCAAGTTCGACCACGGGCCAGGCAACCGCTGGGCGAGTCCAGCGGGGGCAGGCCGTGTCTTCGGCTGTCAGCCGAGGAGGACGTAGCGTCCCCCACCCGTCGTTGCGATCACCAGGTTGGCCACCACAAACAGCAGATCGTAGTGCCACCCCGAGCTGCCCTCACCCCAGAAGCCGGTTTGCCAGACAACGATCTTCTTCTGAATCGCGCCAAGCATGATGAGGGTGAGGCCGAGCGCCGCCGGCTGAACGAGCACCCCCAAGGCCACGCCCAGGGCGCCGGCCAACTCGGCGAGACCGACGACGCGGGTGAAGCCCGGACTCATCCCGATGCTCTTGCCGCGGGCCACCGGCTCGCGGACATGGCTCAGCCCGCTGGAGAAGAACACCACGGCGACCATCAGCCGGAGCAGCAGAAGCGCGAGATCGGCGAACTGGAGCAGACCGGGGAAGAGGACTCGGATCACTGGTCAGACGTGGCCTGGTCCGGAACGCGGGCGGAGCGCCCGCTCCTCTGCGCCTTCTGGGTGGACCGCCGCAGATCGGCGTAGTCGGGCATCGACGTCAGCAGGCCGAAGTCGGTCTGGTTGCGACTCTTGCCCGCCACGAGCTGCTCGTTGAGATGCGAGAGGTAGAAGTCGAAGGGGTCGCTCGGATCCTCGTCGACGATCTGCAAGTCGGCGTCCGCCATGGTCAGCTTGCCGAATCGAAGCAGCTTCCCCCGGTAGAACATGTAGTTGGGCGCCTTCGGATCGGAGGGGCGGAGCGAAACCCGCGCCCCGGCCCGCACCGAGCCGCCGAAGATCTGTCGGATCCGGGTGGGCTCGAGCTGCACGCCGGTCACCTTGCCCTGGATTCGGGGGGGTGGAAGCAGGTCCGCCGGCGCCAGCAGAAAGTCGTTGTTCTCGATCTCGACGCCGCGTCCCTGCCGCACGTGCACCAGGTTGTCCAGCTCGAGCCCAAACAGCCGCATCAGGCTCTTCACCGGCAGACCCATCACCTTCACCGACGTGGGATGCATGCGCAGACGGCCATCGTCCGTGGTGGTCAGCTGAGCGCGAATCGTGAACGGCAGATCGACCACCTTGTGCAGGATGCCCTTCTGCTTGAGCTCGCCTTGGTCGATCGTAACCTCGAGCTGTTTGAGCGGTGAGCCCTTGTAGTTGAAGACGTAGTCGTTGAGCAGAGCGCTCAGGCTGGCAGGCGTGATCGCAACATCGCCGGTGTCGATCGCGAGGGTGAAGGACGCCGGATCGTCGAACCAGGGAGGCGCGTCGGGGCGGGTGGGCCGAAGGGCGCCCCGGAGATGGCCGATCTCGAGCACCACGCGGTCGTCAACGTGGTAAAGGACGTTCCGCATCTCGGCCTCGACCGGGCCGACCGGTGTCCGGGTCGCGCGGTCGAGCACCGGCGGCAACTTCGGAGACTGAGGCGCCTGCCTATGCGCCGCCGGCAGGGCAAGGAGAGCACTCGCGACCAGCAACACAAGCTGCATGCGGCCCTCCGTGGAAAAGAGGTGCCCGCGTCCATTCGGGTCGTGCAGCTGCCGCCATCGACGCTACGCTCCGGGGCGGCCGGGTGCTGTGACCCACGGCCCCTGTCGCACGCTGCAACGGTGCATCACAGGCGCTCCAGCACCCGATCTGCCTGCGGAGCAAGGCTCATCGTGCGCCGAAGCGCGTAGGCGACGAGGAGGAGCAGCCCGAACATGCACACGACGACCGGACCCGTGGGCAGGTCGTAGTGAAACGAGATCCACAGCCCCGCCCCCGACGCGAGCGCGCCCGCGACCCATGAGACGACAGCGAGCGCGCCCTGGCTCCGCGCGAACTGGAACGCGATCGCCGCGGGCACTACCAGGAACGAGAACACCAGCAGCACCCCCGCGATCGGCACCGAGAAGGTGATCACGACCCCGAAGGAGAGGTAGAAGAGGAAGTCCCACGACCGGATCCGCCACCCCTGCGCGATCGCCGTCTCCGGCTCGAACGAAATCGTCAGGAACCGGCGCCGGAGCACCCAGTGGAACAGCCCGATGACGGCATACACGGCGGCGAGCCGGCCGATGGTCGGCCACGTGACCCACAGCAGGCTGCCTACCAGGATGTCCTTGATGGTCTCGCCGCCACGGGGCGTCCGGTCGGCGACGAGCAGCGCCGCGGCCGATGCCACCACGTACACGATGCCGATGATCGCCTCCTGCGGCACCCGCCCGTGTCCGGCGGTGCGGGTAAGCGCAAACACCACGGCGCCGAGTGTGGTGAAGCCAAGCGCGTAGACGAACGCGGCGGTCGAGTCGGGCTGGCCTCCGGCCAGAATCGCCACGGCCGAGCCGAGCGCGGCCATCTGCGCGAGCGAGAGGTCCACGAAGATGACTTCTCGCGCGATGACGTGCAGGCCGAGGTACGAGTGGATCGCCACGATGACGAGACACGCCACCAGTGGGGGGAGGAAGAGGCTGAGATCCATCACGACGCTCCGGCTTTGGAGGTGGAGGCCCGCAACGCCGAGGTAAGGCCGTCGATCCAGCTGCCCACGAGGCCGAAGTAGGTGTCCGTTCCGGGCATGCCGCCGGCGTTCTCGGAGACGATGACCGCCTTGGCGCCGGTCCGCTCCGCCACCCGCTGGATCTGCCGGCGATCGAAGTAGTTCGAGGCGAACAGCACCGGGATCTTGCGCTCCCGCATGAGCGCGATGACCTCCTGGACGTGCCGCGGCGTCGGCGGAATGCCGGGCTTGGCCTCGATGTAGGTCACGCAGGTCACCCCGAACCGCTGGCTGAAGTACGCCCACTCTTTGTGGTAGCAGGCGATTTCCTTCCCGCGGAGCACCCGGCCTTCGCCCAGCCATCCGCCCAGCCGGTCCGCCAGCGGGCGACCCTGGTACTGCTGGCGGCTCACGAAGTCGTCGAACTTGTTGCTCTCCAGCAGGCTGAACGCCGTTGCCGGCGTGAGGATCTGCACCAGCTCGGGCCCCATCGTGGCTTCGAGCACGCGGCGCTCGAACGCCTTCTCGCGCTCTGCGAAGTAGGGCGCGTCCTTCGGCGCCACCCGCTGAAGTCCCGCGAGGATGTTGCGGGCGATGATGATGCCATTCAGGGGATCGGTGTGGATGTGCGGGTTGCCGTCGGCGTGGATGTCGCCCGCGGAGCGGCTCACCGACGTGGGAATCTCGAGCAGGTGGATCCCGGCGTACGCGGGGACGTAGCCCGGTCCGTTCTCGGCCACCTTCCGGTTGCCGGCGCGATCGAGCAGCGCGGGCACCCACAGCTCGAGGTCGAGCCCGGTGGTGACGAACAGGTCGGCGTCCCGGAGCAGCGCAATGAAGCTCGGCTTGGGCTGCACGAAGTGCGGGTCCTCGTCGCCCTGGGCGATGGCGGTGACCGTGGCGCGGTCGCCCACGATCTCCCGCGCGATGGCGGCGTAAGTCGGGAGGCTGGTGACCACCTTGAGCGGCGCGGCCGCCTTCGGCGACCCGGGCGGGCCGACGAGAGTGGTCGTGAGCAGCAGTGCGGCGATGAACATCTCGCGATCCTTTCCCAGTCCTATGCGTTCAATACGTCTCGTGCTTGTGAGGACCCACCGCCCAGACCGCCTGGAGGGTGAGCAGATTCCGGGTGCCCTCGAGGTCGCTGTTCCGGTGCTCGCCCTGGAGCCGGAGGTAGACGAACTCGCTCTGCCACCACGTAATCGTCGGGGTGATCCGCCATTCCGTGTCGTCCGGCCCGCGCGGCGCCTCGACCCAGTCGTAGCGCGCGCCGAGGATCCAGCGGCGGCTCAGCCGGGCGGTGAGATCGACGAAGGTCCCGTAGCGATTGGTGGTCGCTCCGAGCTCGGTGGCATGGAGCCGATAACCCTCGGCCCGGAAGGTGATGTCGCGCCGGGTGCCCGCCTCGGGCGGGCGGTAGGTGAAGCGGAAATCCAGTCCCAGCAGCCGGCTTTGGAGATCGGCCTCGCTGTTGTTGCCGCCCGTGGCCGTGAAGCCGATCTGGGCGTAGCTGCTGCGCGAGAGCTGCCAGAAGTTCTGTACCCGGCCGAGCAGCGTGGGCTGCCGCCCGCCCGCGTAGAGCGGCTCGCTCTCCGACAGTGTTCCCTGCAGCCAGACCTCGTGGGTCCCTCCGGCCAGCGAGACCGGCAGGGTGGTGTAGAGCGACACGCCGATGCCGGTCAGGCCTTCTTCGCCCAGGAAGCGCTGATACACCAGGGGATATTCGTTCTCGGGCAGGGCGTGCAGATGCCAGCGGTTCAGGTCGCCGAGCGCCTGGCGGAACTTGCCGCCGTCGGCGCGGATGCGGCCGGGAAGACCGCTGTAGTAGATGTAGCCCTCCTCGATGCCGATCTCCTCGTCCTCGAACGTGAGGAAGAGCTTGGTCTTGGAGTACGGGTCGAGGGCCGATTGGAAGGAGAGCTCGACCTCGCGGAGGATTGCGTTATCGCGCTGCGGCCCTTCGTCCCGCGCGAGCAGCCGGAGATCGCCGGTCGCGCTGATCTCGGGGTTGAGGACGTTGGCGTTCCGCGGCCCGGCCGCAGGTTGCCCGGTTGGCAGCGGCGCGTGGACGGTGTCGGCCGGCGCACCGGGAGCTGCACCGGGC
>JBOHSN010000161.1:0-4707 GCA_050733215.1 Gemmatimonadales bacterium | reverse complement strand
GACAAGTTCCGCTTCGATCACATCATCGGCAGCGGCGGCGCCATGCGCGGCGTGTGCGAGCAGATCACGCAGGTGGCGGCCACTACCGCGACGGTGCTGGTGCGCGGCGAATCGGGTACCGGGAAGGAACTCATCGCGCACGCCCTCCACTACAACTCGCCTCGCGCCAAGGCGCCGTTCGTGCGAGTGAGTTGCGCGGCGCTGCCCGAGAGTCTCATCGAGTCGGAGCTGTTCGGGCACGAACGCGGCGCCTTCACCGGCGCGCACGCCCGGAAGAAGGGGCGCTTCGAGCTGGCAGAGGGCGGAACGCTGTTCCTCGACGAGGTGGGTGAGGTCAACCCGGCCACCCAGGTGAAGCTCCTGCGGGTGCTCCAGGCACGTGAGTTCGAGCGGGTCGGGGGCACCGAGACGCTTCGCGCCAACGTCCGGCTCGTGGCCGCCACGAACACGGACCTCGAGCATGCGATCGCGGAGGGGACATTCCGGGAGGATCTCTACTACCGGCTGAACGTCTTCACGATCTTCGTGCCGCCCCTCCGGGAGCGGAAGCCCGACGTCCTGCTGCTGGCCGATCATTTCGTCGAGAAGTACGCCCGGGAGCACGGCAAGAGCATTCGCCGGATCTCCACGCCGTGCATCGACATGCTGATGAGCTATCACTGGCCGGGCAACGTGCGCGAGCTGGAGAACACCATCGAGCGCGCGGTGGTCGTCTGCGACGGCAGCGTGATCCATGCGCATCACCTGCCGCCGACGCTCCAGACCGCCGAGGCGACGGGCACCGGCCCGGCGCGCCCGCTGGTTGCCGCGGTGGCCGCGTACGAGAAGGACCTCATCCTCGATGCGCTCAAGACCGCGCGCGGCAACTCCGCCAAGGCGGCGCGCCTGCTGGAAACCACCGAGCGGATCGTCCGCTACAAGATCCGGAAGCACGGAATCGATCCTGCGCGGTTCCGCGGCTGACGTTCTTGTCGCTCCCATCACGTCGTCCCGGCGTGACTTCCGACGTTTGCGTCATCCCGCTGCCGCGCTGAGCGATGCCGCACCGCTTCCGCAAATTCATCAGAGCCAACCTGTTGACCGCTCGAGCGCGGCTCGCGTGCGAGCGCGCGCCCGCTGGAACGCCGCTTGCCTGTGAGCAAGGCAGCCGCTCGCGATGAGGGCTGTCGTGGCAGCCGTCGCGGCCGGGAACGGAACTCAAGGATGGGAGCTCGCATGGATTCAATTCGCAGGCGGAGGCTGATGCTATCGGCCGCTGCAATCGCCACCCTGATGCTCGCCGATGAGACCGGCGCCCAGGCGCTCGCCGCGCCCACGCTCACGGGGATCACCCCGCCGCTCGCGGCGCGCGTCGTCCTTCGGCCGAGGTATCAGGTGCGCATCGAGAGCGCCTGGCCTATACCCAGGGGGGAGACCGATCAGTGCAACAACCGGGCATTCGAAACGCTCGAGGGGTCGCTGCGGCGGGTCGGCACCAACCGGTATGCGGGTCGCCTGCTTCGGCAGACACGACTCGGATTCTGCGGCACTCACGGACCCGCCGTAGCAACCTGCGGCGCGGTGCTCCGCGGCGAGGGGGAGGTGGGCGCGACCGGCGAGATCTCGTACGCCTCCGACGGCCGGCCTATCATGGCCCTGGTCTGGCAGCCGGTGCCGGGGACCACCCGCGTAAGGATGGAGGGAAGCTGCGCCCCGGGCTTCACGAAGGCGCTCGAGGGGATGTACCGGGACGCGGTCCACAGCGTGGACTTTGCCATGCCGGAGGAGGGACGCCACCAGCTCGCCCTGGAGGACTATGGCCGGACGCTCGAGATACGCTGAGCCGCACTGAGGCTATGCGGCCGCCGCTCCGGTGAGGGCGGTGGCCGCGGCAGGAGGGGCCGGTCGACTCAATCCACGGGGTCGGCCGGTTCTGCATTTTAGGCCGGTGTGCGCCGGGTCACGGCCCGAACGACGCCCATACCGAACACTTCCCCAGGTATGGCCGACTCCGGCGCAGCTCCCAGCACCGATCGCCCCGCGGCCGATCGGAACCGGTGGATGTATCGCCGGCTCGAGGCCGTGGAATGGCAGCGGATCGGCCTCAGCGTGCTGGGGCCGCTCATTACGCTGTCCATCGCGATCGCGGCCGATCTGCTCGCTCGGCGCGGCGCGCCGGTTCCGAACCCCATCCCACTGCTGTGCGCAAGCGTCGTCTTTGCCGCGCTCCGGGCCGGACTCCCTTCCGCGCTGGTCAGCGCCCTCGTCACGGTGCTCTACGGGGCGCACTACTACTCGGGGCTCGGCGGGCGGCTCGCCTATGGGACCGAGCAAGCCCTCAGCTTCGCCGCCGTCGCAGTGGCCGCGCCGCTGGTCGCCCTGCTGTTGGCCAGGCGCTCGCTCCTGACCGTGGATTCGGCGGCCCGAACGCCGTCCGCCGAGGCGCTGGCCGCCCGCCGTGCCCTCCTGGCGGAGGTCGCCGCTCGCATCTCCCTCACCACCGAGGTGGAAGCGACGCTCCAGAGCGTGGCCCGGACCGTGGTCCCGGCGCTCGGTGACTGCTGCCTCCTGCAACTGGTCGAGCCGGACGGGACGCTCCTCTGCGCCGGCTCCGCGCACGTGCGCCCTCAGCAGGAGCTCCTGGCGCGCACCCTTTGCGAGCGCCAGTGGCCGGCCGTGCGGCGCCGCGGCGCCGGTCCGGCGGTGGTGCCGCTCGACGACGAGCTCGGGCAGGGCACGGCTCTCATCGTGCCGCTCGCGGCGGGCGAAGGGACGGTGGGACGCATGGTGCTCGTTCGTGAGGGGCGAGGGGGCCATACCGCCGACGAGACGTCGGATGCCCTCGAGCTCGGCGCGCGCATCGGGCTGGCGGTGGCGCACGCCCGTCTGCTCCGCGAGCGAGCCGAGCTCGAGGTGCGGTCAGGGCTCCTGTTCGACGCGAACCCGCAGCCCATGTGGGTCTTCGATGTCGAGACGCTCGCTTTCCTGGACGTGAACGAGACGGCAGTGCGCCGCTATGGATACCGCCGGGACGAGCTGCTCGGGATGACCATCATGGACCTGCATCCGGAAGCGGAGCCGGCGCAGCCGCATTCCGGGCCGGCGGCGGACCGCCCCGGCGTTGCCCGCGCACGGCACCAGCGCCGCGACGGGTCGGTGCTCGACGTGGAGCTCACTTCCCACGAGCTGACCTTCCGCGGCCGGAGCGCGCGGCTCGTGCTCGCGAACGACATCACCGATCGGACGCGCGCGATCGCGGCGCTGCACGAGAGCGAGGATCAACTCCGCCGCGCCCAGCGCACCGAGGCGATCGGTGTGCTCGCCGCGGGCATCGCGCACGACTTTAACGATCTGCTCACCGCCGTGCACGGCTACAGCGAGCTGCTCGCGCATGACCTTGCGAGTGACGATCCGCGCCGCCGCGACCTGGAAGAGATCCGCCGCGCGGCCGTACGAGGCTCCGTGCTGACGCGGCAGCTCCTCGCGTTCGGCTCGCGGGGAGCCGCCGCCCCCCGCGCGGTCGACCCCAACGCAGCCATCCAGGATCTCGCGATGCTGATCGAGCGCCTGGCGGGCGCGGAAACCCGCCTCGCCATCGTGCTGGCCCCGGAAGCCGGGCCCGTCTGGATCGACCCCGGAAAGCTGGCGCAGGTGGTCGTGAACCTGGTGCTGCACGCCCGCGAGGCGCTCCCGGTCGGCGGTGAGCTGGTGATCGAGACGGCGGAGCGCCGGGTTGGCACCGACACCAGGCGGCGCGACGTGCGGCCCGGGCGATACGTCGCCATCACCGTAACCTGCAGCGGGACCCACGCCGACGACGGCCCGCTTCCGGAAGGCTCCGCGCTCGGTCTGTCGATCGTGTACGGCATCGTGCGCGAGGCCGGCGGGGTGCTGCGCGTGCTGACGCAGCCGGGGCAGGGGACCATGCTTCGGGTCTACCTGCCGCGACACGAGAGCGCGACCGACGAGTCGCAGCCGCTGCCCGACATCGCCAGCCACGGCGAGACGGTGCTGGTGGTGGAGGACGAGGAAGGCGTGCGCGAGCTGGTGCGGCGGGTGCTGGTACGGCATGGCTACCACGTGCTCGAGGCACGGCACGGGAGGGACGCGCTGCTCGAGGCCGAACGCCATCCCGAGCGCATCGATCTGCTGCTCACCGACGTGGTGATGCCGGAGATGGGCGGGCTGGCGCTCGCGTCCGAGCTCCGCGAGCGCCGTCCGGAGCTCCGGGTGCTCTACATCTCGGGCTATTCTGAGGAGGAGATCGTCCGCCGGGGCGATGGCGGTCCCGGGCTGGCGTTGCTGCAGAAGCCGTTCGCCGGCGAAGAGCTGGCGCGGCTGGTGCGGGTCACCCTCGATGCGGAGGGCGTTACCGCACCCGACGCGCCAGGCTCCTGAGCGAGTCGGCGCTCACATCTCCATGCAGGACGAGTAGCACGCCGTCCTTCACCCACACCTGACGTCCACCGCTGCCCGTTTGCGGGGTAGCCGGCCCATCGCCCGGCTGCGCCATCTGCTGGTCGAGGAACAGCATCGTACCTGACGACCGATCAACATAGACCGCGCGGACCACGGGGCGCGCGGGGTCGGCGCCCTCCACGCTGGCGCCGGAGACGAGCCCCACCACCTGGCGCGACAGTCCGTCAATCGCGTGCAGCGGGCCGCCGAGTTGCCGGGCCGCCTCGTCGAGGCCGATGCGCGAGCTGATGCCGGTGCGCTCGTCCGGCG
>JBOHSN010000160.1:0-4765 GCA_050733215.1 Gemmatimonadales bacterium | reverse complement strand
GTCGTGAACGGCGCGCCGCGGCTCGCGCGGCTCCAGGCGGCGGCCCGCGCGGTGCTCGCGCGCGCCACACCCGACGACCAGGTGTGGCTGCTCGCCGCCGACGGCGTCCCTCGACGAGGTGACGCGGGCGAGCTCCGCCGGCTCGTCTCGGCGCTGGAGTCGTCGCCCCGCCGGCTGGATCTCGGCGAGGCGCTCCGCTCCGCGGACGATCTCCTGCGTGTGACGGGACGCCCGGGTGAGATCGTCCTGCTTTCCGATCTCCAGGCCACCGCCGTGTCGCCCGCGGAACCCGCCGCGCCGGTGCTCGTGGTGCGTCCCGACGATGCGCCGGAACCGAACGTCGGCATCGCGTCGCTCGGCCTCGGCAGCCAGCCGTGGTCGTCCGACGGCGGCCGCCTCGTCGTGACGCTCGCCGGCGATTCCGGACCGCCGACGGCGCTCTCCGCCCGGCTCGGCGAGCGCGCCGCCCGCCAGGGACTTGCCATCGCCGGCGGGAGCGCGACGCTCACCCTGTCCGGTGCGCCGGGTGGCTGGTGGCCGGTCACCGCGGAGCTGGATCCCGACGAGCTCCGTGCCGACGACCGCCGGCTCGCTCTGGTGCGGATCGCGCCGGTGGCGCGGGCGCGCTGCGAGGCTGGCGGGCGCTACGTCGCCGCAGCCTGCGCGGTGCTCGAGGACAATCGGCGGATCGCCCGCGGCGACGAGCTCGTCGTCGGCCGGCTCGGGCCCGGGCGCTCCATCGTCGAGCCGCCGGTTGACCCGGCCGAGCTCGGCGCCCTTAACCGCGCGCTCGAGCGGCGCGGCGTGGGCTGGACGTTCGGGACACTCGTCACCGGCGCCGAGATCACCGACAGCGGACCCGGCCTCGGCCGCGAGCGCGTGACGCGGCGCTACGCGCTGGAGCCGGGGGCGAGCGGGCGCACCGGCGTGATCGCGCGGGTGAACCGCCAGCCCTGGATCGTGCGGAGCGGCGACGTCGTGCTGGTCGGCAGCCGGCTCGAGCCCGAGTGGACCACACTCCCGCTGTCGGCCGGCTTCATGCCGTTCATGGACCATCTCCTCAACCGCGCGGCCCGGGGCGAGGTGGCGCTCATGGACGGCGCGCCGGGCGACCCGACGCCACTGCCCGACCGGGTGACCGAGGTGCTCCGCGGCGATGAGCGATGGCGCGCCGAAGGCGGCGCGCCGTTCCGGCCCGCGTCGGTCGGTGTCCACTATCTCCTGGCCGGGGCCGATACGGTGGGCGGGCTCGCGGTCAACGTGGACCCCCGCGAATCGCGGCTCGCGCCGGTGCCGGAGGTACAGCTCGGGAAGCTGTGGCCGGCGGCGCGCATCGTGGACCCCGCCGACGCGGCCAGCGCTGTGTTCCAGGCGGCGGCGCGGGGTGACCTCCGGAGCCCGCTCCTCTGGCTTGCGCTCGCCGTCGCGCTCGCGGAGCTCGGTCTCGCGAGCGCGTGGAGGCGTCCGGCGTGAGTCTCCGTCCCGTGCTGGACGCGTTCGGCCGTACGCCCGCCACGCAGGAGCTGAGCTCGCGGCTGCCCCCGCGCGGCACCGCGCTGCGGCTCGGCGGGCTGCCCGGGTCGAGCGCCGCTCTCCTCACCGCGTGGCTCGCGCAACGCTTCCCGCAGCGCCTGCTCGTGGTGATGGCGCCGTCGCCGGCCGATGCGGAGCGCTGGTTGAGCGACCTCGCCCTCCTCACCGACGAGCCGGCCGCGCTGTATCCCCAGCGCGAAGCGCTCGGCGAGGACGAGCCGCACTACGAGATCGCAGGCGAACGGGCGGAGACGCTGGCGGCCCTCCTGCGGGGCCGGCTCCGGCTGCTCGTCACCACCGCGCGCGCGACGGCGGAGCGCACCCTGGTGCCGGCCGCGCTCGAACGCCTCACGCTCGCCCTCGGGCCGGGCGAGCGGCGGGGTTTGAGCGAGGTCGCGGGCGCGCTCGAGGCCATGGGCTACCGCCGGGTGCATACGGTCACCGAGGTCGCCGAGTTCAGCGTGCGCGGCGGGATCGTGGACGTGTACGGCTTCGGCATGGCCGCTCCGGCGCGGGTGGAGTGGTGGGGCGACGAGATCGCGTCGCTCCGGGCATTCGATCTGACGAGCCAGCGGTCGGGGGAGGAGCTCAGGGGCGTTAGCGTGCTTCCGATCACGACCGGCGCTCTGCTCTTCGGCTCTTCGGCTCATCGCCGCACCCTCCTCGAGCTCCTCCCCTCCGACACCCTCTTCGTGCAGGAAGCCGCCGGGCCCGACGCCGACGAGGTCGCGCGCGCGTGGCGCGAGGCGGAGCATCACCTCGAGATCGCCCGGAAGCTCGGCGAGGACGTGCCCAGCCGCGACGCGATCTTCGAGGAGCCGGGACGCTGGCGCGAGCGGCTCGGCGAGTTCGCGCGGCTCGTCACCCGCGACGCCGCGCCCGATCTCCAGTTCGGCTTCTTCCCGCCGGAGCGGATTGACCGGGACCTGAACCGGCTCCGCTCGCTGCTCCACGGCACGCCGCCGACCTTGATCCTCTGCGACAACGAGGGCCAGCTGGAGCGGCTGGAGGAATTGCTCGAGGAAGGCGGCCGCCGCGCGCCGAATGCGCAGCTCGCGATCGGCGCGCTCGACGGCGGCTTCGTCATGCCGTCGCTCCGCGTGCTCACCGACCACGAGATCTTCCGCCGCGCGCGGCGCCTTCGCCGGGCCCGCCGTTACCGCCAGGCCGCACCATCCGCGGCCACCGGCACGCTGTCGGCGGGCGACTACGTCGTGCATCTCGATCACGGGATCGGGGTCTACCGCGGCATCGAGACCGTGCGGGTCGGCGAGGCCACGCTGGAGGTGGCCGTCGTGGAGTACGAGGGCGGCGACCGGCTCAACGTGCCGCTCTACCGGCTCGACCAGCTCGAGCGCTACCGCGCCGCCGGCGAGGACGGCGACCGCCCGCCGCCCCGGCTGCACCGGCTGGGCGGCTCGACGTGGCAGCGCGTCCGCGAAAAGACCCGGCAGGCGATCAAGGCAATGGCCGCCGAGCTGCTCGATCTGTACGCCCGGAGGCAGGTGGCCTCGGCCACGCCGGTGCCGCCCGACACCCGCTGGCAGCGGGAGCTCGAGTCCAGCTTCCTCTATGAGGACACGCCGGACCAGCGGAAGGCGACGGTCGAGGTCAAGTCCGATATGGAGCGTCCGCGCCCGATGGACCGGCTGCTGGTGGGCGACGTGGGCTATGGCAAGACCGAGGTCGCGGTGCGCGCGGCGTTCAAGGCGGTGCAGGGCGGCAAGCAGGCGGCGGTGCTCGTGCCCACCACGATTCTGGCCGAGCAGCACGGACGCACGTTCCTCGAGCGGCTGGCCGACTACCCGGTGAAGGTCGAGGTGCTCTCGCGCTTCCGCACCGCGAAGGAGCAGAAGCAGGCGATCGAACGGCTGGAGAGCGGGAGCACCGACGTCGTCATCGGCACCCACCGGCTGCTCTCGAAAGACGTCGAGTTCAAGGACCTCGGGCTCCTCATCGTGGACGAGGAGCATCGCTTCGGCGTGAAGCACAAGGAGCGGCTCAAGCAGCTCCGGCTGTCGGTGCACGTACTGACGCTCACCGCCACCCCGATTCCCCGCACGCTCCATCTCTCGCTCGCCGGTCTCCGCGACCTCACCCTGATCGAGACCCCGCCGCGCGACCGCTCGCCCATCCTCACGTTTGTCGAGCCGTGGGACGATGGCCTGCTCGAGGAGGCGTTCGCACGCGAGCTCGACCGGGGCGGGCAGGTGTTCTTCGTGCACAACCGGATCGAAACGATCGACACCATCGCCGCCCGCGCGCGGTCGCTCGCCCCGAGGGCGCGGGTGGGGGTGGCCCACGGGCAGATGCCGGCCGACGAGCTGGAGGAAGTCATGCGCCGGTTCGTGGGGGGGGAGGTGGACCTGCTCGTCTCCACCATGATCGTCGAGTCCGGCCTCGACGTGCCCAACGCGAACACGATGGTGATCCACGATGCCCACCGGTTCGGGCTGGCGCAGCTCTACCAGCTCCGTGGCCGGGTCGGGCGGAGCCACCGGCGGGCCTACTGCTATCTCCTCGTGCCCGACACCATCGACGCGCAGGCGGAGGAGCGGCTCAAGGTGCTCGAGCATCACAGCGAGCTGGGCGCCGGCTACCGGATCGCGCTCAAGGACCTCGAGCTGCGCGGCGCCGGCAACCTGCTCGGCGCGGAGCAGTCGGGACACGCGCACGCGGTGGGGTTCGAACTGTACATGCGCTGGCTGGAGGAAACGGTGCGGGCGCTCCAGGGCCGGGGCGGGCCGGAGCAGCCGCAGCCGCCGGATGTGGTGCTCGATCGGCCGGCCCAGCTTCCCGACGGCTACGTGCCCGACGACGACGTCAAGCTGGACCTCTACCGGCGGCTGGCGCGGAGCCTGTCGTCCGGCGACATTGATGGGTTGCGCGACGAAATGCGCGAGCGGTTCGGGCCGCTCCCACCTGATGCGGAGACGCTCCTTGACATGGCGCGGCTCCGCGTCACGGGTGCGGCCCTCGGTCTCCAGCATGTTCTCGTCCGGGGCGACGAGGCGCGCCTCACGTTCCGCGCGGGCGCACAGCCGCGCCTCGCGGGCCTCACCGCCGCCCTCGACGACGTGCAGCTCGCCGCCGAGGTCCGGCGTACGGTGCCCCTCTCGCTCCGGCTCATCCGCCTCGGTGGGGAGCCCATCGTGGGGGCACTGGTACGGGCGCTGAGACAAGTGGCGTAGGAGCGGTCGTCGGACATCGGTCATCGGTCATCGGTCGGACC
>JBOHSN010000159.1:0-4872 GCA_050733215.1 Gemmatimonadales bacterium | reverse complement strand
GGCGGGAGGTGCGCCGCGAACCGCTCGGCGAGCGAGGCGGCGAGCCGGTCGCGCACGTCGGGCCCGAGCTGGGCGGCTCGCGCGACGAACTGCGCCAGCAGCGCGAACTCGTGCTCCGTGAGGACCGGTGCCGCGACCGGAGCGCCGGCAGGGGCAAGGCCGGCGGACGGCGGCGGCGCGGTGTCCATCGGCTGGTCGCGGACGACGACCGTGCCGGCCGCCAGGTCTCCCAGGCGTTTTCCGAGTGGATGCAGCGCCATCAGAAGCAGGCCGCCGAGATAGGGCGGCGGCAGGAAATCGGCGAGCCGGAGGAGGTTGCGCGCGACGGCGTCCGCGACCGTCACCGGATGTCCGGTGTCCCGCACCACCCGGATGCCCACCCGGCGCTTGCCCGGCGTGCGTCCCTGGCGGAGCCCCTCGAAGAACACGTAGTACCCGTTCCAGACCAGGAAGACGCCGCCGACCATGAGGGCCCCGACCCAGGGTCCGGTGGGGATGAGGCCGATCTCCGCGAGCACCAGGAGCAGGAGGATGACCACGAGGGTGAGCCCGCCGAGGATGGCGGTGTCGATCACCGCGGCGAGCAGGCGGGAGCCGACCCCGGCGATCTCGAGGTCGAGCACCACATGCTCCGGCGTCTCGACTTCCATGTGCTGGCGGAAGTCGTGCAGGCCGCGTGGCCCGGGGGTGGTCATGGATGTGGCAGTCTACTCGCCCGGCGCTGCGGCCTCCAGAGGCCGAGTCCACCCTCCCGCCGCCCGCTCCCGCTGACCATCTTTCCCACCCCCTCCTCCGTTTCCGGAGCCGAGCATGACCAGCGCCACGCTGCGCCCGCTCTCCATTGGCGAGATCCTCGACACGTCGTTCCAGCTCTACCGCCGCTACTTCGTCACGCTCGCGACGATCGGCATCGTCTGCACCGCGATCCCGCTCATGCTCGACGTGTACATCGAGGCGTCGGGAGGGCGGCTGGGGCACGTGCCACTGGCGATTTTCAGCGCGCTCCTGCTCATGGTGCTCAACTCGGTCGCGACGGCCGCGACGGTGTTCGTGGTCTCCGAGGGCTATCTCGGACGGGAGGTCGGAGCGGGCGAAGGGCTCCAGCTCGCGGCGCCGTTCGTGGGACGCCTGATCCTCGCGCAGATCCTCTACAGCATTCTGGCCTTCGTCGGGGCGCTGCTGTTCATCATTCCGGGTCTGATCGTCCTGGTGGGCATGTCGCTCACCGCGCCGGCGCTCGTAGTCGAGAATCTGCCGAGCAGCATCGCCGCGCTCGGCCGATCCTGGGCGCTCACCAAGGGCGCCCGCTGGAAGCTCATCGGCGTCTTCATTCCCCTCTTCCTGCTGCTGGTCGTGCCGATGATCGGGATCACCGTGGTCGTCGGCCTGCTGGCGGCGATCATCGGACTCGATCCGAGCGGTAATTCGGCGAGCGTCGGCGTACTCGGCGCCGCGTTCGCGGGGCTGGTCCAGATGCTGGTCTACCCGTTGTTCAACTGCGCCCTGACGATCGCCTACTACGACCAGCGGATCCGCAAGGAAGGATTCGACCTGGAGCTCCTCGCCTCCAGACTCCACGCTGCCTGAGCGGGCTCGCCTGTGACCCGGTGGCCGCCGTCCCCGCCTGACGATTCGCTCCGGGCGGCGCTCGACTCGGTCTTCGCGGGGCCCGCGTATCGCTGGGTCGAGCGGCCGGATCCGCTGCGGCTCCTCCGGGAATGGTTCGGACGGCTCACCGAATGGCTCGCGGCGCTTCGCGAGGGGAACCCGCTCTGGTATCGGGCGCTCGTCGTGGTGCTCGGGGTCGGGCTGCTCGCGATACTCGCACATGCCGCCTGGATTTTCTGGCTCACCGTCCGGAGCGGCACGCGAGCGGAGGACGCGGCCCGGCCCGCGGGCCCCCCGGAGCGGCGCGACCCCCGGACGCTGCGGAACGAGGCCGACCGGACCGCGCGGGACGGACGCTACGCGGAGGCGCTCCGTCTCGGGTTCCTGGCGTTGGCGCTCGAGCTCGATGCCGGCGGGTCCGTGACGTACGCTCCCGGCAAGACTCCCGCGGATTACGCGCGCGAAGCCCGTCTCGTGCCGGCCGATCGCGGCCGGCTCGGCGCGCTGGTGCGCACGCTCTACCGCCACGTCTACGGGGCCGTGCCCTGCGGCCCGGACGATTGCGCGCGCTGGCTGGCGGACGCCCGCCGGGAGTGGCATGCGTCCGCGGCGTGAGCTCGGCGTGTCCGTCGCCGTCGTGCTGGTGCTGCTCATCGCGGTGGCGCGCCTGGGCAGCCAGCGAAATCGCGAGCCGAGCGCGGACCCCCGGCGCTCCACCTATCTCACCGCGCCGGCCGGCGTCCACGGCTTCGCCGCGGCGCTCGAGCGGCTCGGCGTCCAGGTCGTTCGCCAGCGTCAGCGGCTTCCGCGCCGGGACCTACCCGAGTTCTCCGCCGACTCGACGGTCTTCGCGGTGATCGGTCCGACATTCACGCTCGATGAGGCGGATGCGATCACGCTCGTCGCAATGGCCACCGCTGGCATCGATCTGCTGCTCGCCGGCGGCCAGGCGA
Organism: Gemmatimonadales bacterium; assembly: GCA_050733215.1. Taxonomy (GTDB): domain Bacteria; phylum Gemmatimonadota; class Gemmatimonadetes; order Gemmatimonadales; family GWC2-71-9; genus DASQPE01. Next base: position 2,311 of record JBOHSN010000159.1, on the reverse strand, counting down.
GCCCCGCTGTGCGGTGCTTCGGTTACGCCGTGCGGCCCAAGCTTCGGGCGGAGCAGGCCACGTCGGTGGACCCCGCCGGCCCCGCGTACCCGCTGGACGTGCACGCGGTCCTGCACGCGGTGCCGGGTGACAGCCTTCCCTGCGGCGCGCCGCCGCTCGTCGCCCGGGTCGACACGCTGTTCCGCACCAGCGACGGCGAAGCGGCGGCGCTGCGGCTCGAGCTCGGGTCCGGGGCCCGGGCCACACTCGTGGCGGACGACGAGATCTTCGCGAACCGGGTGCTCCGCACGTCGGCGTCGGCGCCGTTCGTCCTCCGGCTGGTGGCCGGCCGCTACCAGCGCCTGGTGGTGGACGAGTATCACCATGGGTTCGGTCCGTCGGGGCGGATGGATCAGGCGGTGCTGGCCTGGATCCGACGGACGCCCTGGGGCTGGGCCGCGTGCCAGTTGGCCGCGGTGGGCCTGCTCGTCCTCGTCGCCGCGGGCGCGCGGTTCGGGCCGGTGCGCCGGGTGATCGAGCGCCGCCGCCGGTCGCCACTGGAGCATGTGCACGCGCTGGCCACCGCGCTCGCCGCGGCGCGGGGTCACGAGGTCGCGGTGCGCCTGCTGGTGCAGGGACTCCAGCGGCGGCTCGCGCGAGGGAGTCCGGCCGGCGGCGCCGCGGACCGTCTCGATCCCGCGGCGTGGCTCGCCGCGACCGCCCCACGGCTCCGCACGCCGGCCGGACGCGAAGCGGCGGACGGACTGCTCGGGCTCATGCGACGCCCGGTAGCGACAGCGGGCGTGCGCGAGGCCGCCGAACTCGTGGAGATCATATGGAGCGATCTGACGTCGGCCTCGTCGCCGGCGATGTCGAGCGCCAGGCCGGCGTAGCACACGACCTGCTGGCGCGCCTCGGCGGTGTGGTGCTGGGGCAGGAGACGGTGTTGCGGGACGCGCTCGCCGCGCTCATCGCGCGCGGCCACGTGCTGCTCGAAGGCGTGCCCGGCACGGCGAAGACCCTGCTGGTACGGAGCCTCAGTCTGGCGCTCGGGCTCGAGTTCCGGCGGATCCAGTTCACGCCGGACCTCATGCCGTCCGACGTGACGGGCGTGAGCATCCTCGGCGCCGGAGGCACCTTCACCTTCCGCCCCGGGCCTCTGTTCGGCGACCTGGTGCTGGCCGACGAGATCAATCGTGCGCCCGCCAAGACCCAGGCCGCGCTGCTCGAGGCGATGCAGGAGCGGAGCGTGACGGTGGACGGCGTCTCGCATCCGCTCTCGGCGGCCTTCACGGTCTTCGCCACCCAGAACCCGATCGAGTTCGAGGGCACGTACCCCCTGCCGGAAGCCGAGCTCGACCGGTTCCTGGTGAAGGTGATGATCGGGTATCCCGAGTCGGACACCGAGCAGGCCATACTTCAGCGCGTGCTGGAGGGCTTCGAGGCGGACGACACCTCGACCTACGGCATCGCGCGGCCGCTCGGCGGCGCGGCGCTCGAGTCGCTCCGCGCCACGCGACGACGGCTCCGGGTGGAGCCACCGGTCGTCGCCTACATCGCGGCCATCGTGCGGGCCACCCGGCGCTCGCCGTCGCTGACGCTCGGCGCGTCGCCCCGCGGAAGCGTGGCCCTCCTCAAGCTGGCGCAGGCGACGGCGCTGCTCGAGGGCCGCGAGTACGTCGTCCCCGACGACGTGAAGGGGACGGCGCTGGCCGCGCTCCGCCACCGGGTGACCGTCGCGCCGGAGCTGGAGCTCGAGGGTGTCACCGCCGACGCGGCCCTGCGCGCGATTCTCGAACAGGTGGACGCGCCCAAGTGACTCCGCTGCCGTCCCGCCGCTGGCTCGGCGTCGCCGCCGCCTTCGCGCTCGTGGCGCTGCTCGGGCTCGTATGGCGGGACGCGCTCACGGCGCTCGTCCTGCTCGACACTCTTTGGGTCGGCGTGCTCGTGCTCGACGCGGGGCTCGCCGCGCGCGCGCTGCCGCTCGAGGTCATGCGCGAATCGCCCCCCGCATTTTCGATGGGCCGAACGCTGCCGGTGCGCTATCGGTGGCGGCATGCGGCGGGCCGGCCGGTCGTCGTACTGGTCCGCGAAGCTCTTCCGCCGCCGCTCGGCGTCGCCACGCCGACCCGCCGCCTGCGCCTCCTCCCGGATGCGGCGACTATCGAGGAGATCGCGATCGCGCCGGTGCGCCGGGGCAAGGGGACCGGCGGCATGCTGTACGTCCGCCTGCTCGGACCACTGGGCCTCGCGTGGCGCAAGGTTCGGCTGGCGCTTCCCTGGCACGCGACCGTGTTCCCCAGCCTGCTCGGCGCGTCGACCCGCGCGCTGC
>JBOHSN010000158.1:0-5014 GCA_050733215.1 Gemmatimonadales bacterium | reverse complement strand
TCAGCTGCGGGCGGTAGGCTCCGCCGTTACGAATTCGATGGTCCTTTGTTCGCGCGACCAAAGGTCGATCCCCGCAAGGCGCCGGCTCGGCAGCGCCCGTCAGCTGCATGCGCTTGTTAGGCGGCGCCTACGCCAGCAGCTCAGCCACTGCGCGGCGCACGTGAATGCGTGTCGTGTCCAAGAGCGGTACACCGGCGTCCGTCGAATCCCGCAGAAGCAGGGGCAATTCTGTGCCCGCCAGCAGCACCGCCTCGACCCCATCCTGCTTCAACCGCTCGATGATGGCCACAACCTGCTGCCGCGTGTCCGAGCGGAACTCGCCGGGAACGAGCTCCTGCATGTACTTCTCGTGCACATAGGCGAGGTCCTCGGCCCGTGGGGCGCGGACGGCGATGCCCCGCTTCGCGAACACCTCCGGATAGAACCGCCCCTGCATCGTGAACCGAGTCCCTAAGAGGCCAACGGTTCTGAGGCCCAAATCGTGGGCCGCTTCACTCGACGCCTCCACGATGCTGAGGAGCGGGATGGGCGCTTGCCGGGACAGCTCCTCGAACACGATGTGGGGAGTGTTGGAGGCCAGCAGTCCGAAATCGGCCCCGGCGCGTGCCAGCCGTTCGACCTCCGTCAGGAGATACGTCGTGAGTTCTGGCAGTCGATCGGCACCGACCAGGGCCAGCATCCTCGTGAGATCGATGCTGTTGATCAGGATCGAGGGATAGCTGCTGTCCCGCGTCTGCTCCCGGTACGACGCGATGATCAGCCGGTAGTAGTCGACCGTGGATCCAGGTGCGATTCCGCCGATGACGCCGAGCGTCTTCATGTCGACCTATCTCGCACCTTGCGGCGCCTGCCTTGTATCTAGCTTCGCGCTAACTAGTACTTCGACGACTTCAACCAGGAGCAAGCACAGCTCGGCTCGCTTGATTTGCCCGGGCAACATCCGCTGCAGAGCGTCCCTTAACTCCCTTGACGACCAGACGTTGTGCGTCGGCCGGCTCGGCCGGCTCTCCCGATTTAGGCGGCAAGGCCCGCAAGAGTCACCAAGCTTGCCGTGCCTCATGTTGTACTTTGAATGTGCGTGGCGCCCAACCCGGCGGCTAGGGGAAACGTGGGCCGCCGCGGAAGGCAAATGCGACAGGAAACACCCGTTTCCTGTCGCATCTCGCGCCACCACCAACTCGGCGTTACCGCCGGTCCCGCCGCCCCCAGCCCATGATGAACGCGATTCCCATGCTCGCGAACGCCGCGATCCCCGTCAGCAGGATCACCTTCACCGACCACTGCCTGAGCATCTCCCTCGGCACCACATCCAGCACCACCAGCGCCGCCAGACCCGCCAGCAGCGCGATCGCCAGCGCCGCCATCAGGCGCAACAGACCCGACAGGCCGCTGGACTCGGACGCCGGCGGGATAGGATCACGGGATGTACCGGTCATGTCGCTCGCTCCAGCCACGAGTGAAGGCCGATGTGTCGGCCGGCAGAGAGGCCCGTCCAGGACTTCGCCCCGACTACATCCTGCGGAGCTTCAGATAGCGCTGGATCTCCGCCAGCTGCGCATCGACGAGCGAGCCAAGCCCCATCGGGAGTGCTCACAACCGATGCGCCGCATCATCGCTTCCCGTTCGGGCGTGAACCCTCAGTATAACGCCGCACTCACTCGGAGCCGCCGGGCTGCCGGAGCTGATCCCGGATCGGCCGGAGGATTGCCTCCAGTCTGGCCAGGTCGGGGTGGTCGAGATTGTTGAACTCCAGCAGCAGCAGGTCCGCGATCTCGTCGCGTCCGCCCAGGTCCGCGATGTCCTGGACCAGGCGGTCGATCGCCGGCGAGTAGACGCGCAGCCGGTGGACCACGATGTCCGTCAGCGGATGATCCCCCGGCTTACCGTTGGGCATCGGACGCTCTCGTGAAGGTGGCAGGTGACATGGCTACGGAGCCCAGGCATCCGCGCTACGCGTAGGCCACCTGGGGCAGCCCCGCCTCGATGCCCGGCCGCTCCGGCTCCTCCCACGGCGGCAGCTTGAGCGACCGGCCCAGCTCCGCGAGCGGCTCGTCCACCGTGAAGCCGGGCGCGATGGTCGCTACCTCGAACAGCACGCCGCCGGGCTCGCGGAAGTAGATCGAGCGGAAGTACTGTCGGTCGCGGATGTCGGTCACCGACAAGCCGAGCGTCACTAGCTCCGCGCGGAGGCGGAGCTGCTCGTCGTCGCTGCCGATGGCCATGGCGACGTGATGCACGGTGCCGATGCCGTTGAGCGCGACCGGCACCTCGGGCGCCTGCACGACGTCGATAACGTGCCCCGGACCCTCGCCACCCGTGGCGACGCGCGTCGCCCGGTCCACCTCGTTCACCACCCGCCAGCCCAGCACGCCGGTCATGAGCTCGAGTGTGCGGGCCGACATTCGCACCAGCATGGTGACCGAGTGAAGCCCGCGGATGGCGTGCTCCGCGGCGACGCCACTGCCGGCCCACGGCGCGCGCGCATCGTCGTCGCTTCCCACCAGGTGGAAGACCAGCCCCGACGGATCCCGCAGCTCCAGCACCGGCTCGCCGAAGCGCGAGGTGATCTCCCGGAAGTCGGTACCGTGCGCGGCAAGGCGCGAGCGCCAGAAGCCCAGCGAGCCGCGCGGCACCGAGAATGCCGTGACCGTGATCTGGCCCTTGCCGTGAATTCCCGCCGGCACGCCCCAGCCCTCGTAGGGGAACGTCGTCCAGATCGTGCCCGGCGACCCACGTTCGTCGCCGTAGTAGAAGTGATAGACGCTGTGGTTGTCGAAGTTGACGGTCTTCTTGACCAGCCGGAGGCCGAGCACGCCGCGACAGAAATCGAGGTCTGCCTGCGCGTCGTCCACCGTCGCGGTCACGTGGTGCAGTCCGAGGATGCGTGCAGGCATGCTCACTCTGTTCCCGATGACGTCGCCTCGGCTGCCTCGGCTTCGCGCGCGATGTGCTCCAGCACGCGCCCGTGGATCCGGCCGACGAGATGGTCGGCAAAGAGCTGCCAATACCCCTCCGGCGCCAGTGACAGCTCGTACCAGGTGCTGCCCTCGAGCCGGGTGCGCCCGCCGGGGAGCGGCACCAAGCGGAACTCGCCCCGGCGGGATCGCATATAGCCGTCGAGGTGCGGCGGTGCTACGCCGCCGTACAGCGAGAGCTCACGGAGCGGGGCGGGCGACCGCGCGACGTCGAACGCCAGCCGTTGCGCCGGCTCCCACGCGGTGATCGGCTCGACGAAGGCGCCGGTGGAAAACACACAGTGGCGCACCGCGCCCGCGCCCGCGCCCTCGAGCGTGGCGTAGCGCGGATAGGCGACGCCGAGCCGGAAGACGAGATCACGCGGCTCCGGGATGGTATCGAAGGCGATCACGTGGCGCCACACCCGCTCGGGAGTCGCATTCACCTCCACGCTCGAGCGCACCTCGTGCAGCGTACGGTCGGCGGGCGGCTCCAGCGCCAGGGATGTGGGCAGCGAGAGCAACGCGAAGGCGGCGGGCATGACCGACCGCTGCCCGCGGAGCGCGATGGCCCGGCCGAGGGCGCCGCCCATGATCCCGACCACCATCACGAGCGGCAGCGCCATGAGCAGGCACACCGCGCCTTCGGTGCCCAGGAGGAAGATCGTCCCCGTGAGGAGCGCGAACGTCATGGCCGTGACTTCGATCGTCTCGCGCCCGGTCGCGGGGTAGCGGCGGTTGAACAGGAACGCCGTGAGCGCCCCGACGGCGAACGGCGTGCCGAAGAAGAGCGCCACGCCGTAGCGCTCGAACGTCGCCACGCTGAGGGCGAGCATGCCGAGCCCCACCGCGAGCCCGACACCGATCGCGAGCAGTGCGCTCGGCAGACGATGCTCGTATGCTCGCGGTGGCTCCGCTGGGAGCGTGCGCGGGCGACTCGGCAGCAGCGCGAGCAGCGCCATCAACGCGTAGTTGAAGTACGGGACGAAGAAGCCGAGCGTGGTCCACGCCGAGAGTCCGGCATCGAGCGCGCGCCGAAGCGTCATCGTGACACCGACCCAGAGGAACGGCAAGGTCCAGAGCGCGAGCGCCGGCATCAGCCAGGGCGGCGCGCCCTCGAGCCGGGTCGCGAGCAGAAGCGGCACCGACCGGAGGTAGTCGGCCGGGGTCCAGAGCTGGCCTGCGCCGGCCCACACGAGGGCGGCGTCGCCGGCGAACTTCACCAGGGTGAGGAGCGCGCCCCAGACGAGGTACTCCCTCCGGCCCACGGGCCGCTCTAAGGTGAGCCAGAACCGGAGCAGGTCGCGCGCGGTCATCGGCCGGGCTGGGGTGGTACGGGGAACTCGCCGGTCACCTGCGCGGCCGGCACGCTGACGGCGGCCTCCGTGGCGGCTTTGCGCTCGCGCCCGGCGGCGCGCGCCATGCCGCGGGTGAACGGGAGCGTCGCGAGCACGCAGAGTCCCGCGACCCAGTACGGCACGCCGACGTCGAAGCGGTCGATGAGCAGGCCGGCCGCGATCGGGAAGACCACCCGGGACACACCGCCGAACGTGTGCTGCACGCCCATGAAGAGCCCGCGCTCGGCGGTCCGTACCGCGCCCGAGAGGAGGCCGGTCACGCAGGGAAAGAGGAACGCAGTACCGAGCGGCATCAGCGTGAACCCGACGAAGAGGAGCAGGGGGCCGTGCGCGAGCCCGGTGGCGACGAGCCCCGCGGCGAGCAGCACGATGCCGAGTCGCGCGAGCCTGGGCTCACCGAGCGCATCCACGAGGCGGCCCAGCACCAGCGTGCGGACGATCACGCCCATCCCGCCGAGGTACATGACGAAGTAGCCGACGTTCCGCTCGGTCACGCCGAGTCGCTCCATCAGGAGGAGCGCGGCGATCTGAATGGTGCCGTAGAACGCGCCGATCCCGATGGCATAGATCCAGATGAGCCGCGAGGCGGGCTCGCTCCAGTGCGTGAGGACGCGCGTCACGGCCTGGCGGCTGGTGAGGCGCGGGGTGGCGGGGTTGCCGCCGCTCGTGGTCGTGACCTGCTTGGGCTCCTGGAGGTACATC
>JBOHSN010000157.1:0-5025 GCA_050733215.1 Gemmatimonadales bacterium | reverse complement strand
TGCCCGGTGATGAAGATGAGCTCGGTGACGTCGAGTCCCTCGAGCTTGTCCATCACCCAGTCCATCACCGGCCGGCCCGCCACCTTGAGCAGGGGCTTGGGAACGAGGTGCGTGTGCGGGCGGAGTCGAGTGCCCTTGCCCGCGAGCGGAATGATCACTTGCATCGGTCAGCCTCGGCCGTAGCGGTCCTGGAGCCGGACCAGGTCGTCCAGCTCGGGGGTCGAGGCCTCGAGGACGTCGCTGTCCTCCACCGCCTCGATCTGATGGATGAGCTGGGCGGGGATGTGCGCGGTCTCCCCGGCGCGGAACGGGCGGGATTCGAGCGCGTCGCCCGTCTGGGTGCGCAGGATCAGCTCGCCCCGCAGGACGTGCATCGTTTCGTCCTTGCGCATGTGGTACTGAAGGCTGAGGATGTGGCCTGCCTTCACGTGAAGGATCTTCCCCACGTACCGGTCGGTCCGCGCCCAGACAAGCTCGTACCCCCACGGCTTGTCCACCCGATAGGGCACGTCGGTCATCAGGTCTCCGCGTGATGCAGGGTGATCGACGACGGGCGGGTCACGCAGGCCCGGACGCAGACCCCGCATCCGACGCAGCCTTCGCGCCGCAGCGCGGGGTGGCCGGTCTCGTCGATGATCAGCGCCGCGGTGCCGACCGGGCAGCTGTCCACGCAGACGCGGCACTCCGTTCCGCGATACGTGATGCAGCGCTCCGGATGGAACTCCAGCTCAGCCAGCCGGTAGCCGGCCCAGCCGTCGGCCGGCACGGTGAGCGCCGGGGTCGGACAGGCCCGCGCGCACGGCATGTCCGGGCAGGCGATGCACGGCTCCCGATCGAGCTCGAGCCGCGGCGTGCCGGCTGCGAGGCCGCCATCCGCCGGCACCGTGACGATGGCGTGCGCCGGACACGCGCGGACACAGTCGCCGCAGCGGGTGCACGCCGCCAGGAACCCCATTTCCGGCAGCGCGCCGGGCGGGCGCACGTACTGTGCGGGCGCCACCCGCCGCTCCGCCTGCTCCATGAGCCGCTCAGCCCAATCCCCGACCGCGGATCGAAGGAGACCGCGGCGATTGGTATCGCCCGCGCCGAACGGAAACACCGGATTCATCGCGCGGAAAGATAGGCGTGAATCGGCCCCGGTGCGCGAACATCAGGTGATGCCGACGCAGGAGCGGGACGCCATCGTGCGCCCTGCCGCGGCCGAGCGGCAAGGAGGTCATGAGAGATGGCGGGCACCTACGCCCGAGTGCGGGTGCACGTGGTCTGGAGCACGCGCAGACGGCGTCCGTGGCTGGATCCGGAATGGCGCGGACGCCTCTTCGCGCGGGTCAGCACCATCGTGGAAGGCGAGCGGGCCCGCCTCCTGTGTGCCGGCGCCACTCGCGATCACGTCCACCTGTACCTGGAGGTGCCGGCGACGCGTTCAGTGGGCGAGCTGGTGCAGATCGTGAAGGCGGGCAGCTGCCGGTGGATCCGGCAGTACTTCCCGCACCGGGGCGGCTTCGATTGGCAGTCGGGATACGCGGCATTCAGCGTCACGCCGCGGGGCGACGAGCACCTGATGGACTACATCCGGCACCAGGAGCACCGGCACCGGGAGCGGGATTTCGCCGGGGAGTACGTCGCGCTGCTGGAGCAGCACGGCGTAGCGTACGATTTGCGAACGGTGCTGGACTAGGCGCTACCGTCCCAGCAGGTGTCTGCGGAGCCGCGCCATCCGGCGGCGGACTGACCCGTCGTAGATCCGGTCGCCCACCCGCACGATCGTGCCGCCCAGGATGGCGGGGTCGCTCGAGAAGCTCGCGATCACCTGTTTGCCCAGCGCGCGGCTCAGGTCCTGCTCGATCGTCCGGCGGAGCGCCGGGTCCGGCTCCCGCGCGAGCGTCACGCCGGCGCGGACCCGTCCAAGCTTCTCGTCCAGCAGCCGGGCGTACTCGGTCGCAATCTCGGGCAGGAGCGGCGCACGCCCGCGCTTCACCACCGCCTGCACGAACAGTCTGAAGGGAGGGGGCGCGCTCTCGAGCCCGGCGCCGATGAGCCGAACCTTCTCCGGCTTGGGCACCCGGGGTGACATCAGCAGGTCCTCGATCCGCGGTGAGCTCTGAATGGCGGCGGCCACCGCTTCGATCAGCTCGCCGAATGCAGGGGTCTGCCCCGCCTGCTCGCCGAGCTGGAACAACGCCTCGGCGTAATTCCGGGCGATCGTGACCGACCTCACCGGCCCGGCTCCAGGCTGGCCAGATAGCTCTCCACCAGCTTGCGGTCGGTATCGGTGCCCAGCCGCTCACCGATCAGCTTCCCGGCCGCCGCGAGCGACAGGTCCACCGCCTCCCGCCGAAGCTCCTCGACCGCCCGGTCGCGCTCGGTCGCGATCTCGCGCCGGGCGCGCTCGAGCAACTCCTCCTGCTCCTGCTTGGTCTTCTCCAGGGCGTGTTGCCGCTCCTTCTCGGCGGCGTTCCGTGCGTCCACCAGCAGCTGGTGCGCCGACGAGCGGCCCTCCGCCAGCAGCTTCTTGTGCTCCTCCAGCAGCCGCGCGGACTCCGCGCGATTCCGCTCCGTCTCCGCGAGCTGCGCCGCGATGGCACGCTCACGCTCCTCGGTCGTCCGCAAAATGGACGGCCATGCGAACTTCTTCAGCAGGACGAAGAGCAGCCCGAATACCACCCACGTCCAGAAGAACAGTCCGAAGTTGACCTCGAACGGCGAGGCCGGACCACCGGTCTCGGCGGCCAGCGCGAGCAGCGTGAGCATGCCTGACTCCATGACCCGTTTACGCGATGAGCTTGAACAGCAGAGCGAACACCAGGGCGATGATCGTCACGCCTTCGAGCAGCACGGCGAAGAGCAGCGCGGCGCCGCGAATCTCGCCGGTGGCCTCCGGCTGACGGGCGATCGATTCGGCGGCCGACCCGCCGATCCGGCCCAGGCCGATCCCAGCGCCGACCACCGCCAGGCCCATGCCGATCCCCGCGCCGAGCAGCGCGTTCGTGTTCTTGGCCGCCTCGGCCGCGAGGGGCGCCGCCTCTTGCAGAACGAAGAGCGCGAGCGAGAGCATCTGCAGCATCGTTGGTTCCTCGTGCGGGGGAGATCGTCGGGTGCCGCGCCTCCCGGCTCGGCCACCGCGTCTCCCGCGCGGCGCCGGCTCGGCCGCCCGCCATCGGTCGCGTCGGACCGGCGGGCATCCCCGGCCGTTCGGCCGGGTACAGGGACAGCGGCGCCGGGCGCGGGCGACGCTGCCGAACCGCTAATGCTCGTGCTGCATCAGCCCGATGAACACCGCTGTGAGCAGCGCGAACACGTAAGCCTGGAGCAACCCCACGATCAGCTCGAGCAGCATGATCCCGGTCACCAGCGCGACCGTGAGCGTGCTGATCCCCCAGTTCCACACCGGGATCGAGCCGAAAAGGAAGATGATGCTGAACAGGGACAGCACCACGAAGTGCCCTGCGGTCATGTTACCGAAAAGCCGGACCGCCAGCGCGAACGGCTTCACCAGCTTCCCGAGGATCTCGATCGGCGCCATGAAGATCGACAGCGCCACTCCCGCCACGCCGCCGATCCCCGGAAGCACCGGGAAAATCGTATGCATGTACCCCTTGGGACCCAGCGCGATGAACCCGCTGACCTCGATGACGATGAACGCCAGGATCGCCAGCGCCCCGGTCACCGCCAGGTTGCCGGTGGGCGTGGCGCCCCACGGCAGCAGTCCGAGCAGGTTGGAGTACAGGATGAAGAAGAAGAGCGTCATTATCAGCGGGGCGTACTTCGCGCCGTTGTGCCCGATGTTCGCAATGGCGATCTCGTTGCGGACGAACAGCACGATGGATTCCACCGCGCCGGCGAAGCCGCCCGGCGCCTTACCCTCACGCTGCCGGCGCTCCAGCCCGCGTGCGGCGATGCGCATGGTCAGAAACACCAGCGCCGCCGCGATCACCATGTAGACCACGTGCTTGGTGGGCGACAGATTGAGCGTCAGCCCACCGATGTGGATGTCGGGCCAGCGGGGCAGGTGGATCGTCCCCAGCGGGTAGAGATCCACCGTCCACGCGTCCGCCGTGTGGTGGAGGACGACTTCGCCGATGTCGAGTGGTTCTTGAACGGTCATCGAGTCAGCCGGATCTCGAGCAGCAGGAGCGGAATCAGGACCCCCAAAAAGCCGAGCGCGCTGGGAAGTGGTGGAAAGCGCGCCGGCATCGCGAGCATGGCTGCGGCGAGCAACACCACACCTCCGAACCGAAGCCCCATGCCCAGCGCCCACGCCCCCATGAACTGCGCGAACCGGGCCTCGAGCGCGCGGCGGGCCAGGCGGGCCGCCGCGAGCTGCGTGAGCGCGGCTACCGTTCCGCTCGCGAGCGCCGGCATGACGGCCGCCGGCCCGCCGAGCCACCGCGCCAGCACCCCGGCCCCCACCAGCAGCAGGAACGCGGCGCTGGCCAGCGCCGTAAGGCTCATGGCGCCTTGCCCTTCGTCCGGCGCTCCCGGTCCCGCTCGGCGTCCATCTGGAGCCGGCGGTATACCACCAGGAAGCTCAGGACGGTGCCCACGAGCGTGCCGGCAACCGTGCCGAACGGCAGCAGCCCGAAGCGGCGGTCGAGCCAGTAGCCCACGCCCGCGAAGAGGATGATGCCGCCCGCGAACGTGATCCCGAGCGCCACGTACTTGTACCCCGCGCCAACCTCCCGCGAGGCATTCGACTCCGGGCTCATGGCGGGCGGGAATTTACGAGCTTGTGAAATTTTTCGCAAGCAAGATTGAACCTGTCCATCCGTCCCCCTTCGGGCTATTCTGCGACCCTATGACCGTGACCCAGACCGCGCCGCACGATGACGTCCGGCAACTCGAACGGCTCGTCGGCGCCGTCACCCGGCTGCGCGACCAGGTGGCCCATCGGATCGTCGGCCAGGAAGATGTAGTGGATGGCATTCTGACCGCCATTCTGGCGGGCGGCCACGCGCTGCTGATCGGTGTTCCCGGCCTGGCCAAGACGCTCATGGTACAGACCATCGCCGAGACGCTGAATCTCTC
>JBOHSN010000156.1:0-5135 GCA_050733215.1 Gemmatimonadales bacterium | reverse complement strand
AGAAGGTTGGGGGTTCGAGTCCCTCAGAGCGCACCTGAGCCAGGATGTAGTGCGGGGCGTGGCGCAGTCCGGTTAGCGCGCCTGCTTCGGGAGCAGGAGGTCCCCGGTTCAAATCCGGGCGCCCCGATGTGAGGTAAGCGAAAGCCCCAGCGTCGCAAGCGACGGCTGGGGTGTTTCGTTTTCTGGGCAGCACAAAAGGGATTGTCACACACGTTGTCACAGACCGGGGGCTCAAAGGACCGCCAAATCGTCCTCCTACAGCCCCATGATCGTGCTCATTAAATGCTTGTCGGACAGAAGCAACCCGCTGACGGAGCCGCACCCGCTCAGCCGGCAGAAGGCGTGATCGCCCCGTAGTCCGCCACCCTACACGCCGCTCGCCCGACATCCCCTCGTCTGTGTCCCCGCTCGCCGATAACGGCGGGCGGCCGCGTTTCGTAACCTTGGCTCAACCTCCACACCACAAGGGTGAACGTCATGCATCGACACGCACACTGGGCCACCGTTGCGCTCGCGGCATTCGTCCTCGCCGCATGCAGCGGCTCCAACGGCAGCGACCTGGGCGGCGGGCCCACCGCGCCGCCGCCACCCCCGGCACCCGTGCAGACCAACACGATCAAGCTCTTCACCAGCGGCGGCAACCGCTTCGAGCCCGCCAACATCGAGGTGCCCGTCGGCACCACCGTGACGTTCGTCTGGGAGGACGGCTTCCACGACGTGACCTCCGCGGGAAGCCCGAGCTTCCAGGGCGGCGGCAACCCGGTGTCTCCGCCGAAAAGCTTCCCGGTAACGTTCACCAAGGCCGGGACGTACACCTTCTTCTGCTCGGTCCACGGCAGCGCGACGAGCGGCATGCACGGGACGATCACGGTGCGTTGATGGGGCCCCTCCGGCTCGCGCTCCTGCTCCTCGCCGCGGCCCCGCCGCTCACAGCGCAACGCGCGTGGTGCGCCGGGCGCTGGTTCCCTGAGACCCCATGGAGGATCCTGATATGAACAAGTGGATGGTCGTCACGGCGATGTGGCTGCTCAGCGATGGGTTACAGGATGCCGCAAAGGCCGCGCCCGACTGGACAGCATACACTCCCCGGTCGGTGCCGAGCGCCGCCGTGGGCGAAGGGAGGCTGAGCTTCGACGGCCGGGCAACGATCGGCGATTTCATGGGCACCACGACGACCGTCCGCGGCGAGATGACCGGGGGCAACGACCTGAGGGCCGTGCGCGGCTGGGTCGAGGCGCCGGTTATCACCCTGGTCACCGGCAACGAGAGGCGGGACAAGGACCTCAACAAGTCCATGGAATCCGACAGGTATCCGACCATGCGCTTCGAGCTCACCGGTGTGACGCCGACGGCGGAGCAGGGTGACACCGCGCTGGTGGACCTCCAGGGGAAGTTCCAGATCCACGGCGTCGAGCGCGAGGTGACGATCCCGGCAACCGTCGTGCGTGGAGCGGGCGCAATCCGGGTCCGCAGCACGACGCCGATGAACCTGAAGGACTACCGGATCGGTGGCCTGACCAAGGCGTTGGGCATGCTGCGGATGTACGAAGGCATCGTCCTCCACATCGACGTCACGTTCGTGCCGGGAATTGCGGCCTCGCCGGCGTCGGCCGGAACCTGAGGCTGCAGCCGAGTCAAGCCGCGCTCGGTCTGAGCCTCGTGCTCGCCTGCGGCCCGGAATCGGCGTGCTTGACTACTGGCCAGTGAACGAAAGCGCCTAAGCCGCGCATGCAGTCCGCCGCGCACTTTTTTTGTCACACAGGTTGTCACATTGCACGACGTGCACGAGGAGCCCGACGTAGTCGTTGATTTTCCGTGGCGCGGCCTACGGTGCACCCCTGCAGCGAAATGCGCTGCGGGGCATTTTGTTGGGCGGGGAGTCACCGGCAACAAACCGTCACCACCCGAGTGACGTGCGGCAACCGCCGAGCTGCTCCGCCCGCGGGTCCGGGCACGTCTCGTCCGCACCGCCGCCCTGCTCGCCCTGGGACCGGCGCTCGCGGCGGCGGCGCTGGGCGGCTACGCCTGGCGCACGTTCGGCGACATCGGCATGACGGGCTACCGGTGGTGGGGCTACCACTTTCACGCCTCGCTCGCGCAGGCCGTCGCCTTCAGCCATGCGCTCGGCATGCCCGGAGCGTCGGACCGGGCGGCTGGTTCCGCGGCTCGGCGGAGTCGCGATGGTGGGCAGCGTCCTCGTGGCGCTCGCCGCCATGGTCCGCCCCGCTCTGGCGGAGGCGTTTCTGTGGCAGCGCGGTGTCCGTCGAAACTGGTCGCTCTACGTCGAGCCGACACAGTCGGTAACCAGCGCGCTCTATCGGCGTGCGGTTCCTGCCGGGAGCATGGTGTTCACCAACCTGCAGGTGCCGTTTCTCGATGTCGCCGGAGTGCCGAGCCGCGTCAGCGTGTTCCCGATGACCCGTGAAGGGTATTGGTACGGCCCGCCGCTCCGCGCGGTGCCGACGTTCGCCGAGCAACAGCCGATGATTCACGACGGCCTTTCGGCCGGCCGCGGTGTGTACACCGACTCCCTCACGCTCGAAAGTCTCCGCTTGGAATCGAGCGGCCCCGCCTGCCGCGCCACGCTCCGGCTGCTGGACAGCTACGTCCGCACTCCCGTCGTCCGGGAAGGCTCGGCGACCCTGTATCGGCTGGCGCTGCGCTGAGACTATTTAGGGATAAGTCGTCCGCGTGGGCGCGCTTCGTCCCGGGGAGCCTGGTCCAGCAACGGGACCCCGATTCGTCCTTACCAACCACTCCACCTGGCGGTAGACAAACCACCATGGAGCCGTATAGATAGAGAGCGCTGCCCATGCCTCCATCGCTGATCGCCGACCTCCGCCGCATACCCCTCCTCGCCCCGCTGGCCGACGACGAGCTCGCGTGGCTCGCCGAGCACGGCAAAGAACTCGTCGCCGACACCGGCGATGTGTTCATCCGCCCCGGCGACCCCGCCGATGCCATGGTGATCGTGCTCGAGGGCATGATCGAGGCGCGCCCGTCGCCCGGACAGCCGGCGCCCACGTTCTGGGCGCGAGCGGGCGACATCACCGGCATGCTCCCGTTCTCCCGGATGACCACGTTCAGCCGTCAAGCCGTGGCAGTGTGTCCCACGCGGGTACTCAGCGTGCCGGTGGAGCTGTTCCCCGAGATGCACCGGCGCATCCCGGCGCTCCAGGCGCCGCTGGTGGGCCTGCTGATCGATCGCGCCCGGCGGTTCACCCGGCTCTCCGAGCAACGCGAGAAGCTCGCGGCCCTGGGCCGATTCGCGGCAGGACTCACCCACGAGCTGAACAATCCCGCGTCCGCGGCGCGCCGCGGGACCGCCGAGGCGGCCGACCGGCTGGACCGGCTGAGCCGTCTCGCCGGCGCCCTCGCGTGCACCGGCATCGATCCGGGGGTGTTCGCCGACCTCGATCGCCTGCGGGAAATGGGCGCCCGCCATCGGAGCGAGATGCGCCCGGAGGACGTCCTGGACCGCAGCGCCGGAGAGGAGGCACTGGCCGGCTGGCTCGGCGAGCTGGGCCTGGGCAAGCCGTGGGTGGCTGCCGGCACGCTCGCGGATGCGCGGCTCGGGCTGGCCGAGCTCGAGCCGCTGCTCAGCCGGCTCCCGCCGAAGGCGCGGCCGCTCGCGGTGGAGTATCTCGAGGCCCAACTCTCCGCGGCCGCCTCTCTCGCCGCCGCGCGGCACGCCACGGCCCGGATCGCGGCGCTGGTGGATGCGGCCAAAGAGCACACCCAGATGGACCGGGGGCAGGAGCTCGTGCCGGTAGATGTGCGCGTGGGGATCGATTCGACGCTCGCGCTCTACGCCGGCCGCGCGGCGGAGAAGCGGCTCGCGGTGTCCCGCTCGTTCGATGACGCGGTCCCCGCGGTGCGCGGCTATCCGGCCAGCCTGAACCAGGTGTGGGCCCAGCTCCTCGCCAACGCGATGGAGGCCGTCGAGTCCGGCAAGGGCAGTATCGACGTGCGGACCCGCGGCAACCTCGACATGGTCATCGTTGAGATGGCGGACAACGGCCACGGCGTGCCGCCGGAGCTGCACGACCGTATCTGGGAGCCGTTCTTCACCACGCGGCCCGGCCGGCACACCGGGCTCGGTCTCGACATCGCACGGCGCATCGTGGTGGAGGAGCACGGAGGAGAGATCTCACTCGAGAGCGAGCCCGGGAACACCTGCGTCACCGTGCGTTTGCCGGTGGGCGGACTGGTCGCTCAACTCACATGAGCGCGCCGGCATCCGGAGCGGCAGCGCCCGCGAAACCCATCCTCCTGAGCGTGGATGACGACCCGGAGGTCGTGCGCGCGGTGGAGCGCGACCTCCGGCGCCGCTACGGCCGGGAGTACCGGGTGCTCCGGTCCGAGTCGGGCAGCGCCGCACTGGAGCTGCTCGAGCGGCTCAAGCTTCGCGGCGATCCGGTAGCGCTGCTGTTGTCCGACCAGCGCATGCCCGAGATGACGGGCGTGGAGTTCCTCGAGAAGGCCCGTGCGCACACGCCGGACGCCCGCCGCGTGCTCCTCACCGCCTACGCGGACACGGACGCGGCGATCCGAGCCATCAACCAGGTGCGTATCCACGCTTACCTGATGAAGCCGTGGGACCCACCCGAGCAGCACCTCTATCCCTACCTTGATGATCTGCTGGAGGACTGGCGCTCCGTCTCGCGTCCGCGAGCGGACGGGATCCGCGTGATCGGCCCCCGGTGGTCGCCGCGGACGCACGCGGTGCGCGATTTCCTCGGCCGCAATCTCGTGCCGTTCCGGTGGCTCGACATCGAGAGCTCGCCTGAGGCCGCGGATCTGCACGCGGCGCTTGGCGGACCGGATCGGGCAACCCTTCCGGTCGTGCTCTTCCCGGACGGTGAGCACCTCAGCGACCCGGAGCTCCGCACACTGGGCGAGCGCATCGGCCTCCGCACCCGGGCGGAGAAGCCGTTCTACGATCTCGTGGTCGTGGGCGGCGGACCCGCGGGACTCGCGGCGAGCGTGTACGGCGCGTCCGAAGGCCTCCACACCCTGCTGATCGAGCGCGAGGCCCCGGGTGGCCAGGCCGGCACCAGCTCCAACATCGAGAACTACCTCGGCTTCCCCGTGGGGCTTACCGGAGCCGACCTCGCGCGCCGAGCGGTGGCGCA
>JBOHSN010000155.1:0-5328 GCA_050733215.1 Gemmatimonadales bacterium | reverse complement strand
TGCCGAGCACGTCCCACCGGAGCAGCCGGGCATCCCAGACCCGGTCCTCGCCCACGGTGTACTCCAGCATGCGACGGTCGAGCCGGGGCCCGGAGGCCCAAAGCGTGTCCGGCGAAGACGTGGGACTCATCCGCTCCTGAGGTACTCGCGAGCGAGGTCGGCGTAGAAGGCACGCGCCGCGCCCAGCTCGGGCAGATCCACGTACTCGTCGGCCGTGTGCGAGCGCCGGCTGGTGCCGGGCCCGCATTTGATGGCGTCGGTGTGCCGCAGGAAGACCCAATCCGAGCAGGTGGGGCTGCCGAACTGCTTCGACTCGGGACGCACGCGGCCGGCCGCTACGAGCAGCCGCGAGCCGTCCGGCGTCTCGCACGGCACCAGCCGCTGCGACGTCACCACCACCTCCGACGTGAGCGACTCACGGAGCCGTTCGGCGATCTCGGCGTGGGTCCACGCGGGGGTGCTCCGTACGTCGAGAATCGCCCGGGCGACCGGAGGCGTCACGTTCCGGCTCACGCCCGCCTCGAGCATCGTCGGCGTCGCGGTGACCGCGCCGAGCACCGGATGGAGCCGCTCCGAGAACAGCGACCCGAGCTTGACGAGATCACGGGCGAGCACGACGGCTGCGTTGACGACGCTCTCGCCGTTGCCGGATGCATAGGCCGCGTGCCCCTGGTCGCCCTTGGCCACGAGATCCACCATCATCAGCCCGCGCTGCGCCACCGCGACGTCGAGGTTGGTCGGTTCGCCGATGACCGCGGCATCCACGTGGCCGATGCGCTCCACGGCCTGCTCCATGGACGTATGCCTGGTCTCCTCGCCGTAGCCGAGCACGACCAGCACGCGGCCGGCATCGGGCCGGCCGCGCTCGGTCAGATCGTGCGCGGCGAGCAGCATCGCCGCAACCGACGCTTTCGCGTCGCCCGACCCCCGCCCGTAGAGCCGGTTGCCCTCGATGACGGGTGTGAACGGATCGCGGGTCCAGCCGGCGCCGGCCGGCACGGTGTCGAGATGGGAGACCATGGCGAGACTCGCGCCCGGCCCGGCTCCGCCCAGCTCGATGCGGACGCAGGTGTCGTCGCGCACCACGTCCAGTCCCCAGCCCCGCGCGGTCTGTTCCACGAATTCGGCGAGCGCGGCCTCGGTGCCGCTTACCGAGGGAATCGCGACCAGGTCGCTCAGCAATTTGACGTCAGCCTGCAAGATCGACCCCCAGGTACGTCGCCTTTTCCTTCCGGCCAACGATCATGGTGCCGCAGCCCGCGCCGGTGAACACCTCGAGCAGCAGTGCGTCGGGGGCGCGGCCGTTGATGATGTGGGTGCGCTCGACGCCGCTCGTCGCCGCGCGGATGCACGCCTCTACCTTCGGACGCATGCCCCCAGCCAAGGCGCCGCTGGCCATGAGGCCGGCGAGGTCGTCCGGATCGGCGAAGGTGACGAGGGTGGACGGGTCGGCGCGGTCGCGCAGCACCCCGGGCGCGCCGGTGAGGAAGATGAGCTTCTGGGCGCGCAGGGCCACTGCGAGCGATTCGGCGACCGTGTCGGCGTTCACGTTGTAGACCCCGCCGTCGTCGTCGCCCGCGAGGCTCGCCACGACGGGGACGAACCGCGCCTCCATCAGGGTGACCAGGATGCGCGCGTCCACCCGGTCGATGTCGCCCACGTTGCCGTAGTCCACCTGTACCGACTGGCCGTCATCGTCCACCATCGAGACCGGCGGACGCCGGTGGGCGACGAGCAGGTCGGCATCCACGCCGCTCAGCCCCACGGCCTGCACCTTGTGCGCGCGGAGCGCCGCCAGCAGATCGGTGTTGAGCTGGCCGCCGTAGACCATCTTGGCCACCTCGAGCGCCGCGTCGTCAGTGACCCGGCGCCCGGCGACCATGCGCGGCTCCTGCCCGAGCCGGCGACTGAGCGCGGTGGCCTGCGGACCGCCCCCGTGCACCACCACCAGCCGGATGCCGAGCGAGTGGAGCAGCGCCAGCTGCGTGGCGGCCTGGTCGCGCACACCGGCGTCGCCCAGCACGTCGCCGCCAAGCTTCACCACGAAGATGTGGTCCCGGTAGGCGCGCACGTAGCGCAGCGCACCTTTCAGCCCGGCGATGCCTTTCGAAGTATCGATGCTCAACCTGGCGCTCCTCTGATGGAGGTGAGGGAGGGAGAGGGCGGGAGAGGGCGGGAGAGGTCAGGAGAGGTCGGGAGCGGGAGTGGAAACTCCTTCTCCCGCCTACTCCCGCCCTCTCCCTCCTTCTCCCGTCTAGTCCCGGCCGCTCCCGCCCGCTCCTCCCAGCAGTTCAAGCAACAACGCGCGCTGGACGTGCAGCCGGTTCTCCGCCTGGTCCACCACCACCGAGTGCGGACCGTCCAGCACCGAGTCGTCGATCTCGACGTTCCGCCGGACGGGAAGGCAGTGCATGACGATGCCGTTCCCGCCGCGGGTGGACTTGATCCGGCTGTCGGTGATCCGCCAATCGCGGAGCGACGCCCGCAGCTCACGCTCCTCCTCGGGCCGGCCGAAGAGCTTCACCGCGCCCCAGGATTTGGCGTAGACCGCGTCCGCACCGACCATCGCCTCGTCGAGGTCGTTGATGATGTGGACGAACTCGCCGCCGCGTTGCTGCGCGATTTTCCGGACCAGCGCGGTGTCCTCGGGGTCGAGCTCGTAGCCATCGGGCCGCCCGATGACGATCTCCATGCCGAGCGCCGCGGCGGCGATGGCCGCGCTGGCCGGCACCGCGGTCGGCAGCGCCTTGGGGTGCCAGGCCCACGCCAGCACGAAGCGCTTGCCCTCCGTAACGCCGAGCTTCTCGCGCAGCGTCATCGCGTCCGCGAGCCCCTGGCATGGATGACGCCGCGCGGACTCGAGATTGATGACCGGCTTCTCGCAGTAGCGCGCAAAGTGGTGGAGCACGTCGTCGCGGCGGGCGACCGACCAGTCGTTGCCGCGGGGAAACGCCCGCACCGCCAGCGCGTCGGCGTAGCGGCCGAGCACCCGGGCCACCTCGACGATGTGCTCGACGGTATCCCGGTCCATGACCGCGCCCGGCTCGGTCTCGAGGCTCCAGCTCCCCTTTCCCGGCTCGAGCACGACCGCGTGCCCCCCGTGCAGGAACATGGCGGTCTCGAAGCTGGTGCGGGTGCGAAGGCTCGGGTCCATGAAGACCATTGCCAACACCTTCCGCTCCAGCCCGCCGTCCACCTCGCCACGCTTGATCCGCACCGCCAGCGCGAGCAGCTCCTCGACCTGGCCGGGGGTCCAATCCTCCATGGCGAGGAAGTCGCGCTTGGTCACGCGAGCACCTCTCCGAGCGCAGCGAGGAGCCGCTCGGCTTCGGCGAAGCTGAACGAGAGGGGTGGCATCAACCGGAGGACCTCCGGATCGGTGGCGGTGCCGGTGAGCACCCGCCGCTCGAACAGGGCGCGCTGCACCGGAACGGCGGGCTGGCCGAGGTGCAGGCCGAGGAGCAGTCCGCGGCCACTCACCCGGGCCACGCCGAGCTCGAGCACGCCCCGCCGGATTGCGTTCCCGATCTCGATCGCGTTCCGGATCAGGCCCTCCTCTTCGATGACGTCGAGGGTGGCCAGCGCGGCCGCGCACGGCACCGGTCCGCCCCCGAACGTACTGCCGAGATCACCGGCCTGGAGCCGGTCGCCCACGGCCGGCGTGGCCACCACCGCGCCGATCGGAAGCCCCGATGCGAGCCCCTTGGCCATCGTGAGCAGGTCGGGCACCACGCCATAGGCCTCGGCGGCGGTGAACGCGCCGCATCGGCCGACGCCGCACTGGATCTCGTCGAAGATCAGGAGCGCGCCACGGTCGCGGGTGATGCGGCGTGCGGCCTCGAGGAAGGCCGGGCTCAGGTCGCGGGCGCCGCCGAGCCCCTGCACCGGCTCCATGATCACGGCGGCGATGGTGTCGTCCACCGCGGTGTCGAGCGCGGCCACGTTGTCGGGCGCGACCTTGCGCGAGAGCGGCGCGCCGGCCCGCCGGGCGGCATCCTCGTACCTGGCGCCGTCGGTCACCGCGAGCGTGGCCACGGTGCGGCCGTGCCATCCACCGCGGAGCGAGACCACGGCCTGCCGGCCCGCGTGGCGCCGAGCGAGGCCGAGCGCGTTCTCGTTGGCTTCCGCACCGGAGTTGCAGAAGAATATGCGGCCGAGCGGATCCGGACAGAGCGCGGCGAGCCGGTCGGCCAGCCGATCGCGATTGGGGTGCGGCACGGCGGTGGAGTAGAACAGGAGCGTTGCCGCCTGCTCGGCGATGGCCCGCACCACGCGAGGGTGGCTGTGGCCGGTGGACGCGACCGCGTGCCCGCCGTAGGCATCCAGCCACTCCTCGCCCTGCGCATCCACGAGCCAGGACCCGTGCCCGGACACGGGGCAGACGGGCATCTGGGTGTAGACGGGCAGAAGAGCAGAGGAGCCGAAGAGCGGAGGAGCAGATGAACTGCCAGACCTGCGCGCTCCACTGCTCTTCTGCTCTTCCGCTCCTCTGCTCATCCGTTTCAGCATGGATACATCCCCCCACCGAGGAGCCCAGCGGTCTCCGGCAGCCCGAGCGCGAGGTTCATCGCCTGGATGGCCTGTCCGCCCGCGCCCTTCACCAGATTGTCGATCGCGATCATCACCTGCGCCTCGCGTCCGTCCTCGCTCTCCGCCACGTGGATGAGTGCGTGGTTCGTGCCGACGGCGTGGGTGAGCTCCGGCGGCTGCTGCAGCAGCCGCACGAACGGCCGGCCCGCGTAGGCGCGCCGGAACCGCCCTGCGACTCCCTCTCCCGCCCGCTCCCGCCTGCTCCCGCCCTCTTCTCCCAGCCAGGCGTGCAGCGTCAGGTAGATCCCCCGCACAAACGGCCCCGAGTGCGTCATCAACCGGATCGCGGCGTCGTGCTGGTTACGCCACGCGCGCCAGCTCAGGAGGATCTCCGCCTCGTGCCGGTGCGCGAGCACGGAGTAGGCGAACAGGTTGTGCGCGCGCATCGGGTGGTGCGTCGTGGGCCGCGGCTGCAGCCCCGCCCCGCTCGAGCCGGTCACCGCGAAGAGCGCGGGTGGCGCGGCGAGCGCGGCTCCGGCGATCGGATACAGGGCGAGCTGTGCGGCCGTCGCGAAGCACCCGGGCGCCGCGATGGCCCGCGCGCCGCGGAGCCGCTCGCCCAGCACGTCGGCGAGTCCGTAGACGAAGCGCGGCACCAGCGACGGGGCGGAGTGCGCACCGTAATAGCGCTCGTAGAGCCGGAGATCGGTCACGCGGAAGTCGGCCGCCAGGTCCACGACGAGAGCGGGGCCGGCGTCCAGCACTTCGCCCGCGACGCGGGACGACTCACCATGCTCG
>JBOHSN010000154.1:0-5384 GCA_050733215.1 Gemmatimonadales bacterium | reverse complement strand
GTTCGGGCGTGACGGCAAGCTCCCGCTCCGGCGCGGCCGGCACGCCGGGTGGAGGTGCGGCGAGGGCGGACCCGCCGCCGGCCCGCATGTACTCCTCCATGTCGGTCTTCAGGTTTTCGGAGCGGGTGCCGAAGATGACCTGCATGCCGCCGCCGACCTGCACAACCCCCGCGGCCCCGAGGCCGCGCAGCGCCTCCGCACTTGCCAGTGAGACGTCGTTCAGCTCGACGCGCAGGCGCGTGATGCACGCGTCGAGGCTGCGGATGTTGGCCGCGCCGCCGAATGCCGCGACCAGCCGAGCCGCCATCGAATCCCCCGTCGCCGCCGGCGCGGCTCCGGTGACGTCCTCGATCTCCCGACCCGGCGTCTTGAGATCCTTGCGAATGATCAGTGTCCGGAACAGCCCGTAGTACACAAGGGCCCAGAGCGGCCCCAGCACCAGGAACCACAGACCCCGTGAGGAGTTCGGGAAGAGAACGATGTAGTCGATGAGGCCGTGCGAGAATGTGGTGCTGTGGCGGATTCCGAGCTCGATCGCGGTGAAGTACGCGACTCCGGCGAGCAGCGCGTGAATGCCATACAGCAGCGGCGCAACGAACAAGAACGAGAACTCGATCGGCTCCGTTATGCCGGTGAGGAACGAGGTCAGGGCGGCGGAGATCATGATGCCGCCTACCTTCGCGCGATTCTCGGGGCGCGCGGTACGCCAGATCGCCAGCGCGGCCGCGGGCAGGCCCCACATCTTGAACAGGTATCCGCCTGCGAGATGGCCGGCGGTGGGATCGCCAGCGGTGAAGCGGTAGATCTCGCCACGGATGAGCTTGCCGGTCACCGGATCGAGGTACTGGCCGACCTCGAAGAAGAACGGAACGTTCCAGATGTGGTGCAGGCCAAATGGAATCAGCGAGCGCTCGACGACTCCGTACAGCGCGAAGGCGATCGCGGGGTTCTCCGACGCCGCCCAGCGCGAGAAGCGGTCAATGGCCTGACCGATCGGCGGCCAGATCAGGCTGAGCGCGATGCCGGTGATGACGGCGGCGAACGCCGTGAGAATCGGCACCGAGCGCTTGCCGGCGAAGAACCCGAGGTACGGTGGGAGCTGGACCCGGTAGAACCGATTGAACAGGATCGCGGCGACCGCGCCGATCAGGATGCCACCGAATACACCCGTCTCTATCGACGGGATGCCCATGATGGTTCGCGGCTCATAGCCGACCAGCGGCGCCATCACGCCCATGGTCGCGATCATCACCGCGAAGCCCACCACGGCGGCGAGCGCGCCGACGCCGTCGTTGCCGGTGAGGCCGAGCGCGACGCCGATCGCGAAGATGAGCGGCAGGTTGCTGAAGACGGCGCCACCCGCCTGCGCCATCACGTTCGAGACCACCGGCGGCAGCCACGCGAACTTCGCGCTGCCGACGCCGAGCAGGATACCGGCGACCGGCAGCACCGAGACCGGCAGCATCAACGACTTGCCGATCTTCTGCAGCCATCCGAAGGCGGTACGCCAGGCGGTCAAGGCGGACCTCCCATATGACGTTGTGCGACCAGCGCGCGCACCTCCGCACCGTCGGCGGCGTCGAGCGCCAGCCGCGCGGTCGTGCGACACTCATCCAGTGAGAGGGTGCGCACCTGAGCCTTCACCGCCGGCACGACCGGCACGCTCGCGCTCAGTTCGTCCACGCCCAGGCCCACCAGTACCGGCACCGCCTGCGGATCGCCCGCGAGTGCGCCACAGACGCCGACCCACCGCCCGTGCGCGTGCGCGCCGGCGACGGCTCGCTCGATCAGGCGCAGCACCGACGGATGGAGGGCGTCCACCTGCGGCGCGAGGCCGGGATTCGTGCGGTCCATCGCGAGCGTGTACTGCGTGAGGTCGTTGGTGCCGATAGAGAAGAAGTCCGCTTCGCGCGCGAACCGATCCGCGAGGAGGGCTGCGGACGCGGTCTCGATCATGATGCCGACCGGTAGCGGCGGTACGCCGAGCGCGAGGCGCTCGCGCTCCACCACGTCGCGCGCCGCGCGCCACTCCGCGATCGTCGAGATCATCGGGAACATCATCGCGACCTTCCCGCCGCGCGAGGCTCGAAGGATAGCACGCACCTGGATGGCGAAGATCTCCGGTCGGTTCAGCAGCAGCCGGATCCCCCGCTCGCCCAGAAACGGATTCGCTTCGGCCGCCATCGGCAGGTACGGCAGCGGCTTGTCGCCGCCGACATCGAGGACGCGGATGACGAGGATGCGCTCGGGTCCGAGTGCCCGGGCAATCGCCTCGTACACCGCCGCCTGCTCGTCCTCGGTCGGTGCGGTGCGGCGCTCCATGAACAGGAACTCCGTCCGCAACAGGCCAACCCCTTCCCCGCCCACCTCGGGCACTCGGCGCGCCTCGTCCACGTCGCCGATGTTCGCGACGATCTCCACGCGATGGCCGTCGCGGGTGACGGCCGGCTCGGCGGCAACCGCGAGTTCCGCTGCGCGCCGGCGCGCGGAGGTTTCCTGCCGGCGGGCGATCGCCGCTTCCTCGGCCGCCGACGGCTCGCACTGCAGCGTTCCGGCGTCGCCGTCCAGGATGACGCGTGTTCCGGAAGGAATGTCGAGCACGCGCGGGTCGACGCCGGCGACGGCGGGAATGTCGAGCCCACGCGCCAGGATGGCCACATGTGACGTGGCGCTGCCCATCGTGGTGCAGAATCCGCGCACGCGCGTGCGATCCAGCGACGCGGCGTCGGAGGGTGCCAGGTCCTCGGCTACCACGATCGAGTCCGGCGGCACGTCGTGCGGTGCGCGGTCGGGGCCCGTGATCAGATGGAGCACGCGCCGGCCCACGTCGCGCAGGTCGGCGGCGCGGCCGGCGAGCAGCTCGTTCTGGAGCGCGAGCAACCGGTCCGCCTGCTGCATATACGCCTCCCGCCACGCATACGCGGCCGTCGCGCCACCCCGAATCTGCTCGGCGGCGGGGTCGAGCACTTCGGGATCCTCGAGCAGCTCCTGGTGCGCCCCGAAGATCGCGGCGCGGTCGGCGTTCGCGTCCGTGGCGAGTCGCGCCTGCAGCGCCTCGAGCTGGACATGGGCGGCGGCGATCGCCGCGTCGAGCGCGCGGCGCTCGTGGCCCGGATCCGCGGCGCGCTCCTGCAGCACCGCGTCATCATGGCGCAGCTGGAAGACGCGGCCGATCGCGACGCCGGGCGAGGCGGGCGCGCCCTTCAGCGAGCCGGCGGCCGAGGTCCTTAACGGGGGTACGACCGCTCTCGCCGCGGTCGGGGCCGATGCGGCCCTCTTCGGGCCACCACCGGGCGACGCAGCGAGTCCCGACGTCAGGGTCTGCACGATGGCCGCCACCGCTGCTCCGGCATCCTCGCCGCGCGCGACGACGCTCACCGTGTCGCCGCCGGTCACCTCGAGCATCATGATGGACACGACACTTCGGGCGTTCGCTTCGCGATCCCCCTTCACCAGCCGCACGTCGGAGGTGAAGCGGCGCGCCCCGGCGGCGACCGCCGCGGCGGGGCGCGCGTGCAGCCCGGTCTCGCTCGCGATTACCATCGGAGCCGACTCGACGCTCTCCCCGTGCGACGGCGTCGACCTCTCCTGGCCGCCCGCTCTGACGCGCACGTGGATGAGCACATCGCGCCCCCCGGTCACCCTGCCGGCCCGCCTCTGCAGCGCCCCGACGTGCTCCATGTTTGTCACGAGCACGGGGGTGATCAGGCTTCGCGCGTGCGTCGCGACGTAGTCCGCGTCGAACGTCAGCAGCAGATCGCCCGCACGTACGTCATCGCCTGCCTTCACGCACGGATCGAAGCCCTTCCCGTTCAGCTGCACCGTGTCCAGCCCGACGTGGATGAGGATCTCCAGCCCCGACGCGGAGAGGGTGAGCGCATGTCCGCCGCGATGCACGTGGAGCACACGCGCGTCGCATGGGGCGACGAGGCGCTGGTCGAGCGGCTCGAGCGCGACACCGTCGCCTGCCAACCGTTGCGCGAACGCCGGATCGGGAACCTGATCGAGCGGCACCACGACGCCGGAGAGCGGCGCGAGCAGCGTCACGCCGCTCGAGGTGTCGGAACGGGAAGTCATACCCGACGTCATCTCACCTCTGCGGGCGAAGGCCTGCCGGCGGCTCGGCGGGGGTGACCCGCCGAAGCCCTATGCAGCTACGCCGCCCGCGACAGCTCCGACGTGCAGTTGGGGCAGCGCACGGCGGCGAGCGGAATGCTCATCTTGCAGTACGGGCAGTCCTTGGTCGTCGCGGCGGGCGGCGGCCCCTGGAGCCGGTTGGCCAACCGCACCACCAGGAACACGGCGAACGCGACGATCAGGAACGTCAGGATCTGGTTGATGAAGAGCCCGTAGTTGAGCGTCACCGCACCGGCCGCCTGGGCGTCCGCGAGCGTGGCATAGGGCGCCGCGGCCTTCGTTCCGTCTTTCAAGAGCAGGAACAGGTCCGAGAAATCCACGTTCCCGAGTGCCAGTCCGATCGGCGGCATGATGATGTCATCGACCAGCGACTTCACGATGGCGCCGAACGCCACGCCGATGATGATGCCGACGGCGAGGTCGAGCACGTTCCCGCGCATGATGAACTTCTTGAATTCGTCGAGCATTGCGTCTCCCGGTCGAGGTAACCGACGACTCACAAGATGAGCAGAAGAGCCGAAGAGCAGAAGCGCCGATGAAATGCCGCGCCATCTGCTCCTCGGCTCTTCCGCTCATCTGCTCTTCCTACCAGGCGATGCCGTAGTCTTCCCCATGATGCGACGATCCTCCCCACATCGTGCCGTGCTTCCGGTCGAACAGGATCGCGTTGATCGGTCCGCTGGTACGCTCCTCGGTCTCCAGCACGTACCCCATTCGCCGCAGCTCCGTGCGCACGCTGTCGGGCGTCGAGGCCGCCACGAGCAGCAGGCCAGGCCGTGACTCGTGGTCCCCGAACGAGCTGCGCATCTGGTAGCTGTTGACGTTCGGCGCCTCGGTCGCCTGCTGCGCGGTCATGCCGAACTCGACGACGTTCAGGAAGAACTGCAGCAGGTTCTGATCCTGGCTGTCCCCGCCCTGCACCGCGAACGCGAGGTACGGCGCGCCCGCTTTCAGCGCGAGGGTCGGCGTGAGCGTCACCCGCGGACGCTTGCCCGGCTCGATCACGTTGAACGGCCCGTCCCGCGGATCGGTGACGAAGCTCTGCGCGCGCTGGCTCAGACCCACGCCGGTGCGTCCCGCGATCACCGCCGGGATCCAGCCGCCGCTCGGCGTGACCGACACCACCCAGCCTTCGGCGTCGGCCGCCTCGATGCTGGTGGTGCCGGCGTAGAACGGATCGGTGTCGAACCGCAAGTCCCATGGCGCCCGCATCGAGACCCGATCCTGCTGTCCGCTCCGGGGCGCGA
>JBOHSN010000153.1:0-5415 GCA_050733215.1 Gemmatimonadales bacterium | reverse complement strand
CTGGTGTCGGGCAACGGGCTGGTCATGACCAACCACCATTGCGCCCGCGCCTGCATCACCGCGGCGTCGCCGCTCGACACGAACTATCAGCGCAGCGGGTTCGTGGCTCGTTCCATCCGGGACGAGAAGAAGTGCCCCACCATGTATGCGGACCAGCTCAGGTCCATCGAGGACGTCACCGGCCGCGTGCGCCGACGGATCACGGGCCGGACGCCGACGGTGCAGGTCGCGCAGCGCGACTCCGCCATCGCCGAGATCCAGGAGGAGTGCCAGACGACCGCGGGAGAAAACTGCCAGGTGGTGAGCTTCTACCAGGGCGGACGCTACTCGCTCTACCGCTACCGCCGCTTGAACGACATCCGGCTGGTGATGGCTCCTGAGGAGGCCGCGGCATTCTTCGGCGGCGACCCGGACAACTTCACCTATCCGCGCTTCGACCTCGACCTCACGCTGTTGCGCATCTACGAGAACGACACCCCGCATCGGCCCCCCGAGCACCTGCGCTGGAGCGAGGCGGGCGCGAAGGAAGGAGATCTCGTCTTCGTCGTCGGCAACCCCGGCTCGACCGGCCGGCTGCTGACCTACGCCCAGCTCGAGTATCTGCGCGATGTCGAATACCCGGGATTGATCGCGAGCCTCGGTCGGACAGTGAAGGTGCTGAAGGACTACATCGGGACCGACGAGGAGCGCGCACGCCGGCTCGAAAACCAGCTCTTCAACGCGCAGAACTCGTACAAGGCGATCACCGGATATCAGAGCGGGTTGCTCGACTCCGCCCTCATGGCGCAGAAGCAAGCGTTCGAGCGGGACTTCCGCGCCCGCGTGGCGCGGGACCCGAAGCTCCGGGCGCGGTACGGCGGCGCGTGGGACGCGATCGCGCGGGCGCGCACCGAGCAGCGAAGCTTCGCCCGCCAGGCCCGGTGGTACGGCTTCGGCGGCTCACAGTTGCTGGCGTTCGCGGGCGTACTGACGCGCCTCCCGGGCGAGGCGCCTCGGCCCGACTCGCTCCGGCTGCCGGCGTACCGCGGCCGCGGGCTCGAGAGCCTGCGAGCGCAGGTGCTCACCGAGGTGCCGGTAGACAAGGAGCTGGAGAAGCTCACCCTCGCGTCGTACTTGACCGCCGCAGTGAAGGAGCTGCCCGCCGGCGATCCGCACCTTGCCGCGGTGCTCGGCGGACGGAGTCCCGAGGTGGCCGCTGAGGCGCTGATCGATGGTACCCGGCTCGACGACGTGGCGGTCCGCCGCGCGCTGCTCGAGGGAGGCGCCGAGGCGGTGCGCACGTCGGACGATCCGCTCGTCGCGGTGGCGCGGCGGGTCGCCGCGCTCTCCCGTCCGATCGCGATCCGTACCATCCGGCTGGAAGCGGCCGTCTCCGCGAACGCTGAGCGGATCGGCGAGGCGCTCTTCGCGGCCTACGGCACCGCGCTGCCGCCCGATGCCACGTTCACCCTGCGCATCTCCGACGGCGTGGTCAAGAGCTACGCGTACAACGGCACGGTGGCGCCGTACAAGACCAGCTTTCATGGCCTGTACGCGCGCTCAGCCGAATTCGACGACACGCCGCCGTGGCGGCTCACCGCGCGATGGAAGGCCGCGCGCGACCGGCTCGATCTCACGACGCCGTTCAACTTCGTCACGACGAACGACATCATTGGCGGCAACTCCGGCAGCCCGATGATCGACCGCGAGGGCGCGGTGGTCGGATTGGTGTTCGATGGGAACATCGAGCAGCTGCCGAACCGGTTCGTCTACGATGACCGGGTGGCGCGGTCGGTGGGCGTGCACAGCCGGGCGATCACCGCGGCGCTCCGGGGCGTGTATGACGCGGCCTGGCTGGCGGACGAGCTCGAAGGAAAATGAAAACCCACTTACTGCGAATGACGCGAATGAACGCGAATCAGAACAACTGCTGAACCACAGAGGACACAGAGACCGCGGAGAACAACCTTCGTTGTGGTCTCATGCCAGGGTCGCCGATGCTCTGTGAATGAGACCACAACGATCGCAGTTCTCTGTGTTCTCCGTGTCCTCTGTGGTTCAGCAGTTGCGGTAGTAGGCGAATGGCGGCTAAAAAATCTTGTCAAACCCCGCCACGAGCCGGAACGGCGAGACGTCGTTCACCCAGGTCCATCGCGCCTCGATGAATGGCCGGATCGTGGAGCCCGGGCGCGCGGGAACGATGCCCACGAAGAGGTTGTAGCCCGTCTTCACGGTCTCCAGCGCGCGCACGCGCGCGAATGCCGCGCCGCCACCGCCGTAGAACGTCCCACCCGGTCCGAACCGGATCGCCGCGTCGGCGTTGAGCTGCCACCGGAAGGGCGTCTCGTCGCCGAAGTACCAGTCGCCGCTCGGGCGAAGCTCGAAGCGCCGATACAACGGGATGGACGCCTGCGCGCCGCTGCTCCAGGCATCGTTCTCGAAGTCGTGGCCGCCCCGCACGCCCGCGCCCAGCCGCATCGGACTTCCCCCACGCGCCTGCGCGGCGCCCGCGGCCGGAGTGGCCGCGAGCACCGCGATTCCCAGGACTAGCGCGGAGAGTACAAGGCGGGGCATTGGCCCCGCATGTTAACGGACCGAGGCCGACGCGCCAAGCGGGTTGCCGTCGGCGTCGATGAGCTTGATCTCGCCGAGCTTGAGCTCGCGGAGGCCGGGCTCGATCTTCGCGCGATCACCGACGACCACCCACACCAGCTTGTCCGGCTTCACCACCTCCGTCGCGGCCGCCGTCGCGGCCGTGGCGGTCACGCCCCGGACCCGGTCCGCATAGGTGTCGAAGTAGTGGTCGTCCAGCCCGAACACCACCAGGCTCCTGATGTCCGCGGCTACCGCAGCCATCGTCTCCCAGCCGCCGGGCAACGTGAGGGTCAACGTGGACTTCGCCTTCTCCAGCTCCTCCGCCGCGATCGGCTGGGCGCCCAGGATTCCCTGCAGCTCCTTCCTGAGCTCGACGACGGATTCCTTCGTCTTATCCGTCTGCACCGGGGCGTAGGCGACGAACGGACGCTGGCCCCGCGCGTCGCGGAAGATCGTGAACGCCCCGTACGACCAATGCTTGTCCTCACGCAGGTTCAGGTTGATCCGCGAGCCGAAATTGCTGCCTAACACCGCGTTCATGGTTTCGATCGCCGGCTCGGCCGGATTGTTCTTCGCCGGGGCGACGCTTCCCGCGAGCAGCACGGTCTGCTCGGTGCCGGGCCGGTCGAGCAGGTACACCGTCGAAGCCGGCGACTCGACCTGCCCGACGTTCTTCACCGGGACGTCGCCCGGGCGCCAGCTGCCGAAGTACCGTTCGAGCCTGGGCCGAATCTCGTCCAACGTCGTCGGCCCCACCACGATGAGCGTGGCGTGGTTCGGCTTGAACCAGGTCCGGTGGAACGCGACGACGTCCTTCCGTTCCAGCCGCGACAGCGCCGCCTCTGTCCCGGCGCCCGACCACGGCTGCGCATAGGCGTGATCGCGTCCGTACAGAAGCGCGGGCAGGACGCGGAGCGCCGACGAAACCGGATCGGCCTTCTCCTGCTGGATGCCGGCCAGCGCCTGCCGCTTGAGGCGGGCGAAATCCGCTTCCGGGAACGCCGGGTTGAGCACGATATCGCTGAAGAGCGCCAGCGACGCATCGAGATTCTCCGTCAGTGCCTCCAGGGACACGCTGGAGTAGTCGAGCCGGGAGAACGTGCCGTAGTTCGCGCCAAGGCGGAGCAGCTCCTCGCTGATCGCGAGCGACGAGCGGGTGGTGGTGCCCTCGTCCAGCATGGCGACGGCCATGTTGGCGGTGCCGGGCGCCGCGAACTGGTCGGCCGCATACCCGGCGTCGAGCACGAGGTCGAACCGCACCTGCGGGATGGACCGCCGCTCGGCGAGCACAACCTTGAGACCGTTGGTCAGCGTGGTGCGGTGGAGCTCGGGGAATTTCGCATCCGGCGGCGTGCCGATGCCCGGCAGCTTGGTGCGGTCCGCGCCGCTCGCCACCGTCTGATACTCGGGGAAGGGCAGGACCTCCAGCAGGTAATCGCCGTCGGAAAGCCACCGCTTCGAAGCGGCGAGGAGATTCGCCGGCGTCGCGGCGGCGATGCGGGCGAACGACGCCTTGTAAGCGTCGGGCCGGCCGCCGAAGACCTCAGCCTGCGCGAGCACGTCAGATTTGCCGCCGAAGCCGCCGATCCGCTCGATGCCGCGGATGAATGCCGCGCGGTGCTGCGTCTTCACCCGCGCGAGCTCGGCCGGGGTGGGCCCGGTGCGGAGGAAGCGCGCCAGCTCCTCGTCAATCGCCTTCTCCACTTTCGAGAGGTCGTCGCCCGGCCGGGCAGTCGCGTAGACCTGGAAGGTGCTGCCGATCTCGCTCGGGCTGATCCCGGCGGTGACGTCGGTGGCGATCTGCTCGTCGTACACCAGCCGCTTGTAGAGCCGGGACGTCTTGCCGGAGGCGAGCACGTCGCTCGCGAGGTTCAGATAGTCGAGATCGGCCGAGCCCCACGCGGGGATGTTCCAGATCCGGTAGATGCGCGCCTGCGGCACCCGGTCCTGCATCACGCCGCGCTGATGCCCGGTGCGCTGGGCGATCCACTCCGTCTGCTTGGTCACCGGGGGGCCGGACGGGATATCGCCGAAGTA
Organism: Gemmatimonadales bacterium; assembly: GCA_050733215.1. Taxonomy (GTDB): domain Bacteria; phylum Gemmatimonadota; class Gemmatimonadetes; order Gemmatimonadales; family GWC2-71-9; genus DASQPE01. Next base: position 804 of record JBOHSN010000153.1, on the reverse strand, counting down.
GCGCTCTACCTTCTCGAGCGCGGTCTTCGCGTCGATATCACCCGCGAGTACGACGACCGCGTTGGCCGCGCCGTAGTATGTCTGGAACCACTCCTTCACGTCCTCGAGCTTGGCCGCGTCCAGGTCCTCCATGGAGCCGATGGGAGACCAGGAATAGGGGTGATTGGGCGGATAGATGCGGGAGGGAAGAAAGTCGAAGACCTTGCCGTACGGCTGGTTCTCGCCCTCGCGCTTCTCGTTCTGTACCACGCCCCGCTGCTCGTCGAGCTTGGCCTGGTCGATGGCCCCCAGGAGATGGCCCATCCGGTCGGACTCCATCCAGAGCGCCATGTCGAGCGCGCTGGTGGGCACGTTCTGGAAGTAGTTGGTCCGGTCCTCGCTCGTGGTGCCGTTCTGGTCGGTCGCTCCCGCCTGCTCGAACGGGGTGAAGAACTCGCCCTTGTAGTTCTCGCTTCCGTTGAACATCAAGTGCTCGAACAGGTGGGCGAACCCCGTGCGCCCCGGCTTCTCGTTCTTGGACCCCACGTGATACCAGACGTTCACCGCCACGATCGGCGCCTTGTGATCCTCGTGCACGATCAGCGTGAGGCCGTTCTTCAGCACGAACTTCTGGAACGGGATGTCCGGGATGGTCGCCGCGCGGGGCCGGGCGGCGCGCTGCGCCGCAGCCGGCGGGACGAAACCGGCGACGGTGGCGACCGCGACGAGCGCCGCGAGCCGGCCGGAGAACCGAGTGGTCACTACTCCTCCTTGAGAGGCAGACGAGGGCGGGAGAGGGAGGGAGAGGGCGGGAGAGGGCGGGAG
>JBOHSN010000152.1:0-5529 GCA_050733215.1 Gemmatimonadales bacterium | reverse complement strand
GCCACCGCCACCTGGTCCGCTGCGTTGCCCTTCGCCGTAAGCAACCTGCTTTGGTCGGTATACGCCCAGGTCGATCCGGCGCTCCTGACCGTTTTGGCGACTCCGCGCGACGCCGGGATCTACGGCGTGATCTATCGCTTCATCGACCTGGTTCAGGTCGCTCCCCGGCTGCTCATCGTGGTCGCCTATCCGATGATGGCGGTCGCGTGGATCAGGGAGCGGGAGCGGTTCCACCGAGGGGTTGCGGTGCTCCGCGATCTGCTCCTGCTCGTCGGCCTTCCCGTGTTGTTCGTACCGATCCTGTGGGGTGAAGGGCTGCTTCGTCTTGGCTTCGGCCCGCAGTACGCCGTCGGCGCGGGCGCGCTGCAGGTCCTGATGGTCGGCAGCTTCTTTGCGTTTCAGAGCCTGATGCTGATGCAAGCGCTGCAGGCGGCCGGCAAGGAACGTGCTCTCATGTGGGTGCTCGGCCTGACCGTCGGGCTCAAGGTGCTGCTGAACTGCGCGCTGGCGCCCCGGTGGGGGTATCTTGGCACCGCCGTCGCTTCGGCGGCCACAGAGATAGGATACTTCGCGCTCCTGGCCGGCTTGCTTCGGCGAGCTGATCCCGCACGCGCCCACCCGATCGGCCTCGGCGAGATGATCGGTGCCGCCGTGCTCGCGGTTTCGGCGTTCCTGATCGCGTCGGGAGCCCCCATCTGGGGCGGTGTGATCTTCGCTGCAACCTGGTTGCTGCTCGTCGCCCGGCTCGCGCCCAGGGAGCTGGCGGCGCTCCGCAATTTCTGAGGCCCCTTCAATCGGTGCCACCTTCGCTCCGCGTCCTGCTCGCCGACGATAGACTGGGTTACGATCAGATCGGGCTCCACGGTGGAGGCCGTGCATGATCCAGTGGACCCGGGCCCTTCTCGCCCGAGGCGCTGAAGTGCGGCAGGCCGCCGCAGGGGACCTGACGCGCTATGGTGAGACCCTCGAGACGATTTACCGGGAGCTCGTGGCGCGAAGGGCGTGAGCCGCTATTGCGCCAGCGCGAAGGCGATCAGCTCCTCCTTCGTCACGACCGCCACATACTGTCGGCCGTCCAACTCGTAGCTCACCGCCGGCGCCCGCACCGACGTCCCGGCGTCGTAGCTCCAGAGCCGCTCGCCCGTTCGCGCGTGGAAGGCGGAGAAGGAGCCGGTCGGCTCGCCGACGAACACGAGATCACCGGCGGTCGCCAGCGTGCCGCCCTGGTTCAACGGCTCCGGCACCCGATGGGACCACGGGATCTTGCCGGTGCGCGAATCGATCGCGGCGATGATGCCCCATCGTCCGCTGTCCGACTGGATCAGCCGCCCGCCGAACCACTTCTCGCCCCGCCGATACGGAGCCGGGTCCAAGAAGAACTTGATCGGCAGGTGCATGCCAACGGCGTACAGGAAACCGGTTCGGGGGGAGTAGGCCGTCGGCGACCAGTTGACGCCCCCGAAAGCGCTCGGCGATGCGTCGGTTCCCTCCGGCGTAGGCGCGGAGAACATGTTGGTCTGGGGCACCAGCGGATCGGAGCGCAGAATCCGGCGGCCATCACGGCGGTCGAAGACGTACAGCCAGCCGGTCTTGGGCGCGATGCTGACGGCGGGAACCGTCTCGCCGGCCCGCTCGAGGTCGAACAGCACCGGTGGACTCGCCGCGTCGTAGTCCCAAAGGTCGTGGGGTACGAACTGGTAATGCCAGACCCGCTTGCCCGTCCGTGCATCGACGGCGACGAGCGACGCGGTGTAAAGATTGTCGCCCGGGCGAGAGCCACCGTCCAGCATGGGTGAAGGGTTGCCGACCCCGACATAGAGCAGCCCGAGAACCGGATCGTACGCTGGCGTAACCCAGACCCCGCCTCCGCCGCGCTGCCACGCGTCGGCGTATCGGGCGCTGTCAGCCTTCTCGCGAGCGATGTCGCGGGGCAGCGCATCCCCATCGGGTGTGGTGGTCGTCCAGCTTCCCCACCAGCCGCCTTCTTCGGGCGATGGAACGGTCCAGAAGCGCCAGATCAGCTTCCCGGTGTCCGTGTCGTAGGCAGCCACGAAGCCGCGAATCCCCAGCTCGCCGCCGCCTAAGCCGACGATGACCTTGTCTTCCACCACGAGGGGGGCCATCGTCCCGGAGTACCCGTCGGCCGGGAGTGCGACCTGGGTCTCCCATGCCACGCTGCCGTTCTGGGTTCGGAGCGCGATCAATCGCGCATCGAGTGTCACCAGGAAGACCTTGTCGCCCAGCACGGCGACGCCCCGGTTCACCGGCAGGCAGCAGTGATGCAGACGGCCCAGCTTGGGTTGGTAACGCCAGAGCTCCCGTCCGCTCCGGGCGTCGACGGCCAGCGCCAGGCTCGGGGGCGCGGTGTAGTAGAGCACCCCCTTCGCGACTATGGGGGTGCTGACCTGATCGGCGCGAGGCGTCGCGCGGCGGTGCCGAGGTTGATTGGGATTCTGGAGATAGGAGTGGCGCCAGATGGGTCTGAGCCGCGCGACATTGGTCGGATTCAGTTGGTCCAACGCCACGTAGCGGCGGTTCGAGTAGTCGTGGCCGAAGGCTAGCCACTCTCGGGGGTTGTCGGCTGCGCTGAGCAGGGTGGCCGCGGTGACGCCGCTGTCGTACCGTCGCACCGCGGCCGGCTCTATGGGCCGGCCGGCCGCCCAGGCGGTGACCAGAGCCGTGCAGTCCGGCTCACACGGAGGGAAGAGCCCGACCAGCGAGGCCTCGCGGAGATCTAGCCGATCGCAGATGTTGGCCACGGCGTGCTTCGCCCCGGTCTCAGGGATCGAATACCAGATGGGGATCGGCTGGCCCACGGATCTCTTGCAAAGGCGATCGAAATGGTACGCGAGGAACCCAAGGTGTACCGCGCGACCGGTCTCGCGGACGGTCGCGAGAAAGCGCTGGAAAGCTGCACCGTGTCGGTCGGTCGCTACGTTACCCTCCACCGAGTCCACGTGGACATAACCCGCGTTGCCGAATAGGCGGGGCACGGAGCTCAAGAACAGGTGGTTCTGCCCCGACGGCTCGAGCTGGCTAAACATCACCTGGGAGAACTCGTACTTGAGCCCCAGGTAAGGGGCTGCGCAGTTAAACAGGTACGCAAGATCCAAGAACAGGACGCCCCCTGCGAGGCCGGCTTGGAGTCGACGGAGGGCGCTGAACTCGGAGACCCACATGCGTGTGCCCCTCCTCACTGACGCGGAAACGGGGTCTGGTGCATCCATGCTAGTGTCCGAGGCAAGATCGGCGGGGGTGGCGGCGGTGGCAAGAGCTTACGCAGGCCGCCGGCGGCTCCAACAGTCTTTCCCTTTCCAACCGACGGAGCACGCTGCGTTGCGACCCAAGCTCGAGCAGCGGCGATGATCGCGACGACCCCTCCGGCCCGTGACTTCCGCCTGCAGGTCTTCCTGGTTCTCCTGGGCACGGGTGGGGTCGCGCACGTCGCCCAGTTCATGTCGCGCCAGCAGCAACGCGTCGGCACCTTCCTCGATTACGTCACGCGCTGGCAGGAGGTCTTCCCGCTCGGGGACCCATTCGCTACCCCAACTGTCGCGGTCGGGCTCCATCTCGCCTTCCTTGCCCTCTCCGTCGGGATGATCGTCTCCCGCTACCGGCTGACACTGGCGACAGCGCTTGGCGCGGTCGGGGTACCGATCATGTTTGTCTCCCCCGGTCGGGTGTCGAACCATTACATCGTGCTGCTCGTCGCCTGCCTGGCGTGCGCCTTGGGGCTAGTGGCCGACGCCTTCGTCCGGCGTCGCTGGGCGGCGAACAGCCGTGATTCCGCTCGGGCAGCGATCACCCAAGCGCTCCTCATCGTGCTCCGCGACGTGATGATCGTAACCTACCTCTTTGCGTTCCTGCACAAGCTCAACGACGCGTGGCTCAATCCGGGAACCAATGAGTCGTCGCACTTCGTCCTAGCGTACCTCAAACCCGTCCTTCCGCTCCTGGGGGGGGCCGCTGAGGCCGTGACTCAGGCCGCTACCGCGATCGCGGTTTACATCCCTCTGGTGCTCGAGCTCGCTCTCCCCCTCCTGCTGCTGGGAGCCCGCACCCGGATCTTGGGCGCCGCGGCCGGCGTGACGTTCCATCTCCTCATGATGGGCCGGGACATCCTTGATTACCCCGCCCTCATTCTCGCGTTCTACCCGCTCTTCTTCCCGGAAGAGGACTTGCGGCGGCACCTGCGCGACGGGCTCCGAGGGGTTACGCCGGGCAAAATGTTTGCTGCTCTCGCCCTTTGCGCTTACGTGACGTACGTCTGGCGGCCGGTCTCGGGGATCCGGTGGTCCAGCCCGCTGGCATTGTTCGAGACCACGACGGGCTACGCACTGATCGCGGGATGGGCCTACGTGTTGGTCGGCCTAGTGTGGAGGCTGCTCGGTCGCGGGGCCTCAACGAGGGTCGTCGACGACCGCCGCCAACGTCGTCTCGCCGGCCTGCCGGCGATCCGCCGCGCGAGCGCCGGCGAACGGGTCGCGCTCCCCGACGAGCGCCCCTGGCTCAGTTGGGAGGAGTTCAGCCAGCAAATCCAGCACCAAACCAGATACCTGTTCTTTCCTGACTCGCCCGGGGACCCTTACGAAGAGTCGCTTCCGTCAGCACGGGTGCTGCACCAACTTGGCAATCTGGTGAACCGGTTCGGTTTGGTGCGGGTGATTCCTGCGGAGCAGGACTTTACGAGAGTTCGAGTGCACAAATCTCCCATTCCACCGGATGACTTTCCGGAACTCGCACCACCCCCTGAACACCACGCGAGGTTCCCATCGCGGGTGAGCCCGGCGGGAATATCGGTGCTCTACGCCGCAGGGAGCTTTGACACAGCTGTGGCCGAGACCTTCGACCCGAAGCGGGGACCAGCTGTTGCCAGCGCCGTCATCGTGCGCTCCATGCGACCGCTGCACGTTCTCAGTCTCGTGGACGTGCCAGCTGTGCCTGGCGGGTTCGCCGCTCCAGAGGCAGAGGGGAATCAGTTGGTGTTGCACTTTCTGAGGGAGTTTGCGCGTGCTGTGAGTGAGCCAATCGTGAAGGACGGCAGGGAGCATATCGAGTACTGCCCTACTCAGGTGGTGACCGAATTCTTCCGACACCGATACCGGGGTCCTAGCGGTGACCGGCTGGACGGTATCCGATACTCGAGCTCCAGTGATCCAGGCGGCGAAAACTACGTCTTCTTTTTCGGGAACGATGACTTCTTTCCCCGGCATGGCCGGGCGAAGGCGCCGTTCGCCTGCCGGGTGCATCCAGAGCCGCACCGCTCACTCTCTGTCGGGGAATGACGCGGCCGAGACCGGTCCCCGCCCGCCGCGCGAGCTAGGGAAGAGGCGAGTCGTCCTTCCGAAGACGGCCCGGGCTGAACACCTGGGGATGCAGGCGCTGGTAGTGGGGACCGCCCTCGAAGCGCACGAAGCGGTAGACCCGCTGGCTGTCGAGGGAGAGCTCTCGATCGAGCACGAGCTCGATTCCATCGCCGAGTGACCCGTGGTTCAGCTCGTAGACCAGCCGGGCCTCTCCGGTGAGGCG
>JBOHSN010000151.1:0-5548 GCA_050733215.1 Gemmatimonadales bacterium | reverse complement strand
GCGAAGATCTTCGCGAGCGACTGGGCCGCCACGCCTCGGGCGCGGCGGCAGTCAGGGAAGGTCCGCGCCACGCGCTAGCAATCGGGCCCACCCTCGCGCCGCGGCCGGCAGCCGGGCGCGGCGCTTCCGCAGCTTCTCGGCAATCTCCGCCCGGCTCAGCCGGTAATAGGGGGCGGGCATGCACCGGAGCGCCGAATCGACCGCGGGGTCGCTCAGCCGCGCGACCAGCATCGCGGTGACCGAATCCCAGGTCGCCGGCGCGAGCTCGCCGAGGATGCGTCGGTCGAGCGCCGCGGCGTTGATCGTGAGGCCGCGAAGCCGGTAGTCGTCGGTGAACGGCACCAGCTTCGGGATGAACGTCCGGACCAGCGCGAGCACCACCCCCTCATACGACGCGAACACCTGATCCCGATCCTTGGGGATCGCGAGCCAGCGCCGGGGCGCGACCGCGTCGCTGGTTCCCCACAGCCAGTTTCCCTCGTGGCGATCCCAATCATTCAAGTAGAGGTCCAGGAGCCGGGCCGCGAGATACTCGCGCGCGTCCACCCGGCTGCCCGGATCGTTGCGCAGACGCGGCAGCAGACTGTCGGTGTCCAGCACCTGGCGGAAGCCGAACCGATCGGGCTCGCCGTCCCGCCGCGGAGCCGGCCGCTCCTCCAGCAGTCCCAGCATTCCCCCGAACTCGGCGCGAAACGGTCCGAGCCCCGGATCATCCGGCATCACCACCAGGTGCGGGATGACGTGTGGAACGCCGGCTGTCCGGGCCAGGCTCGCTGCCACCAGCGCGCCCGCCGGATGCAGGGCACTGGTCTGGTCGCGAAGCAGGTGGACGAGGCCGGGAAAGCGCGCGCGGGTGGGGAGATTGCGCGACGGATCCTTATCCACCGACCGAAACCGGAACTCCCGACCCTCGCCGCCGCGAAGCGCCAGCGAGCGGGTCTGGGATCCGCCGCCGCGCCCGACCGGCACGAGCCCGCCCGCCGTTCGCCCGAGGTCCAGCACCGGCACTTCGATGGGCGTGGTCCACAAGTCGCGCCAGCCGGCGCCGAAGAGGAACCGATGCACCGCGCCGGCCTCGTAGCGGGCTCCTGCGACCACCCGCACGGTGGCGCCCACCACGATGCCGCCGGGCGGGCCGGCGGCACGCTGCTGCGGGAGCACGGCGGCGGGCCAGAGCAGGACGGCGAGGGCGAGCACTGCCGGCACTTCAGAAGGCGAAGCTGCGCCGTCGCTCATGCCCCGCCCCGATGCCTGGAGGTCGCGTCAAGATGGGGGGTCGGGCCACAGCAGCGCCGCAAGCAGCGTCACGCTCCGGCCGCCGAACGGGACCCGGCGGGCCGTGCGCGGGCTCACTGCGGGGGTCGCGGGCGGCAGGCCCGAGCGATATGATGGAGGCAGGTCGCGCGGTTTCTCATCTTCGGAGCGCCCCATGTGCGCCATGCGCCGCCGCACCGTCCTCCCGCTCGTCCCGTTCGTTTTCCTCGTCCTCCTCCCGGGGCTCGCCGCGCAGGCGCCGCCGCCCGAGTCGGAGGCGCCCCGGCGGCCCGCCCGGTTGTTCCGCGACGAGGCGCCACTCTCCGTGACGATCGCCGCCGACTTCCGCGAGATCTTCCGTGACCGCGACACGATGAAGGTGCGCCGGGATTCGGCGACCATCACGTTCCCAGGTGAGACCGGGCCGGTCACCCTGCCGGTGCAGCTCTCCACCCGGGGGCACTTCCGGCTGCGCTCCTCCACCTGCGAATCCCCGCCGATCAGGGTGTTCTTCGACAAGGAGAGCGTGAAGAAGACGCTGTTCGGGGGCGACGCCTCGCTCAAGCTGGTCACGCACTGCGGCAAGGCCGAGCGCTACGAACAGAATCTGCTCCTCGAGCACGGGATCTACCGGGCCTACAACCGCCTTACCGAGCTCAGCCATCGGAGCCGGCTGGCGCGGGTCACCTACGCCGACACGAAGGATCCCGCCCGCACGGTCACGCGCTACGGCTTCTTCCTCGAGGACGATGACGACATGGCGCGGCGGAACGGCGGCCAGGTGCTGCGGATCGTGGGCGGCGGACTCGACGAGATGGACCCGGCACAACTCGACCTGGTCACTGTCTTCCAGTACCTGATCGGGAACACCGATTGGTCGGTGATCATGATCCACAACATCCGGCTGGTGCAGGTGGAGGGACATCCCTCCTTCCTGCCAGTGGCCTACGACTTCGACTGGTCGGGGGTCGTCAACGCCACGTACGCGCGCCCCGACGCCCGGCTCGGCACCAAGACGGTGCGCGAGCGGGTGTATCGGGGTGCCTGCCGGCCGATGGAGGAGCTGAAGCCGGCGCTGGCCCGGGTGATGGAGCGCCGCGACTCGATCCGCGACGCGTTCGCGTCCATCCCCGACCTCGAGCCGAAGCGCCTGGAGGATGTGCTCCGCTACCTGGATGAGGGCTTCCGGATGATCGACCGGCCCGAGGAATTCAAGCACGAGCAGGACCGCGCCTGCTCGCGAGGGTGACCGCTAGCGCGCGCCGCCCAGGTAATCGAGGATCGCGATCGTCATCGCCCGCATGCCCACCGGCACCGCGGCATCGTCGGCGAGAAATGTCGGGGTGTGGTGCCCGCCCGAGGTCGTGCCCGGCTTCACGGCGCCGACCGTGAAGTAGAAGCCCGGGACCTCCTGCGCGAAGAACGAGAAGTCTTCGGCGCCCATCTCGGGCTGCGTCTCCACCACGTGCTCGGCGCCCACCGCGCGCCGGAGCGACGGCGCCATCCGCCGCGTGAGCACCGTGTCGTTGATCATCACCGGGTACGCCTGGCCGAACTCGAGCGTGAACGTCGCGCCGGCCGACTTCGTCACTCCATCGAACACTTCCCGCATTCGCCGCTCGATCGTGTCCTGGACCGCGTTCGAGAACGACCGGATCGTGCCGCTGAGCTTCACCGCCGGCGGGATCACGTTGCTGCGCTCACCCGCCTGAAATGTCGCGACGGTCACGACGTTGGGGGTCGTCGGCGAGAGGTTGCGCGACCACCCCGAGATGCGGGTACGCGCCGTGCGCGGGCTTGCCGGTGATCGTGGCGCGTCGGGTCTGGACCCTGGCTCCGGCGTGCAGATTTCGGCAAGGGCGGCCGCGGTGACGCCTGACCTAGCCCCGCCGGGGCTTTGGGAGGTAATTCAGGAGCGTCACTCGTGTCGGGAGGCTGTCGTGGCGTGGAAGGAACTGGCGGCGCAGGTCGGCACCCAGGCGCTCGTGGGCGGCCTTCGGTCGATCGAAGGGAAGGTCAGCAAGCGGCAGTACAAGCGGCTGCTCGCCACTGCGGTGGCACAGGTGCTCGAGCTCCATCCCAAGCTGGGACGTAGAGAGGCGCGGCGCTGGGCCCGGAAGGCCACCGGGGAACGCCCGCTGAAGGGGGCGCTCGCGGCCACCGGGCACATCGGCGTCAAGGACGGGCTCGAGGCCGCCCCCGTCGCCGCCGGTGCCGGAGCCGCCAAGGTGGTGCGGAGTCTGGCCCGGCCGCTCAAGAAGCGGGCGAGCGGCGCCGCATCCCGTATCAAGGAGGCCGGCAGCGACGTGGCGCCTCCGGCCAGTTGACCCGGATTCATCGCTTCCGTTTCGGTCGCGCCCTCTTCGTGGGGAGGGCTTCTCGCGGCAGCATGTACGGTGCCGCGCACAGGAGAAGCCGTCATGTCCCCGCGTACGTCCGCTGGTTCTGGTTCCTGGCCCCCGCGCCCCGTTCTCATCGTCGACACTGACGTTGCCATCCGCGAGAGCGTCTGCCGGATGGTGCGTGGTCTCGGGTATCGGGTGCGCACCGCGCGGAGCGGCGCCGACGCGGTCCGAGCCGTGCGGCAGGGTGGGACCGAGCTCGGCGTGGTGCTGGCCCGGGCGCGGATGTCGCCGATGGACGGCGGGGAGGTGGCCGAGCGGATTCGTGACGCGCACGCCGACGTGCGGGTGGCGCTGCTGGCCGGGCCGGGCCCGGACGACGACGAGTTGCTTGCGGCCTACCCGGAGCTGCCGGTGCTCAGGCAGCCGGTGAGGCTCGGGGAGCTGTACGCCCTGCTCGCCGCGCTGCTCGGCCCGCCCGTGGTAGCGCGCGGCCGGCCGGAGGGTCCCGCGCGCTGGCTCAGGCGTCCGCGGGACCGCAGCGAACGGCCGGACTGAGGCTCAGTCCGAGCGGCGGGTCCGGGCGCGGAGGCCGGGCCGCCGCGGTGCGCCGCCGCGAAACTCGAACTGCTCGTCGGGGAGTCTGCCGCGCAACCCGTCCGCCACTTGCGCCGCTGGCGCCCAGGCGCGCGCGTCCCATCCCTCGTACAGATGGGCATACTCGCGGCGCACCCGCGCTTCGCGGGCGAGGAACGGGGGTGCGTAACGCATGGCAGCCTCCGGATAACAGACCGCCGCCCTGGAAGGGACGGCGGCTGCGCGGTGAATTGCTCTACCCGATACCGAGCGCGAGCCGGAGAGCAGCGAGTCGATCCGGGGGCTCGAAGTCGGAGCGCGGCGCGGATCGCGTGCCTCCGGGCGGGCCCGGCGTCGGCGAATGAAAGTCGCCTCGTCGCGAGCCGCGACGCCGTGCGCTGGGTCACCGGGCGCGAGAGCTGCCCCGGCCGCCGAGGGTAGATTCCGCCATCCCTCCCTCGGGCTCCCGGTGCTCTGGAAACGCGCGCTCTGTTGGATCCGCCGCCGCCATCGCTGGCGAGTGCCGAGCCGCGCGCTCCACGCCGAGTTCCGCCACCACACGTTCCGGATCCGGTGCGCGGACTGCGGCCGGGATCGGCGGATGACGGGGACGGAGATCCAATGGCGCCGGGCCAGCGGCAACTGGGAGCGGGAGCCGTAAACGCCGATCGTTTCCCGGGAGGGGGTTGGTGACCTTTCGCAAGGCGTTCGCCATCGGGGTAAGCGTCGCCGTGCTCGGCATCCAGGCCTCCATGGTGCCTCCGCAATCACGCGGGCGCGTCCGCAACTGGCCCTTCGTCGACTACCCCATGTACTCGCGCTCGTACCCCGCCACGGCCACGTTCCGGCACTACGAATTGCGCGGCTACCCCTGCGATGAGCCGGGACGCTCCGCGCCGCTCACCGCGCATGACGTGCGGATGGAGTCTTTCGCCTATTGGAAGCTGCTGGCGTACGCAGCGGGCGACAGCCGGCGCACCCCCGCCGAGTCCGACGTGGCGGCCGGCCGCATCTCCGGGATTGTGCGCGGCACGGTTGGCCGACGCCGTGACGTGTGCCGGATAGCCGTGTGGCGGCGCGAGTACCCGGTCCGCGATTTCCGCAGTGAGGATATCCCGTGGCAGGAGGTCCGCGGCTGGATGGTGGGCGCCGGCGGGGCGACCGCGCTCGACGAGCGCTGATGTTGACCCGCGTGCTGGCCAGGCTCGCTCGCCACTGGTTCGCGCCGGCCCCGATCCGGGACCTCGCCACGACGCGGATCGTGATGGCCGCGGCGATGCTGCTGTTCTTCCTGCCCGATCGCGGCCGGATTTCGCGCATGGCCGAGGGCGATCCCTCCACGTTTCGGCCGCTGCCGGCGCTGAAGGTGCTCATGC
>JBOHSN010000150.1:0-5596 GCA_050733215.1 Gemmatimonadales bacterium | reverse complement strand
CTCGAGCTGGGCGACGATTCGGCAGGGGTCCGCCACGCCGTGGCCGCGGCCGCCGACGTGCAGGCTCCGGGCGTCCGTGCGCCCGCGCTGCTGGTGCTGGCGCGGGCCCTCGAGCGGCTGCACGCGCGCGACAGCGCTGCCACCAGCTATATCCGCGCCGCTCAGCTCCTGCCCGACGCGGCCGACTGGCTCCGCCTCCGTGCCGCGGGGCTCACGGCCGACAGCGCCGTGCGGGCCGGGCTCTATGCCGGCGTGGAAAGCCCCGCGGCCCAGGCCCGGATCGGCCGCACTGAAGCCCTGCGCCACGAGCGCCTGGGCGACCTGATCGGCGCGGCGGCTCGGCACGATTCGCTCGGTGCCCGGGCCACGGCGCTTCGCCTCCGGCTTGCCGCCTCCGACAGCGCCGGGCGCGCGGCGCTGCGTCCACGCGCGCTCGCGCTGGCAGCCGACGGCGGCCCGGACGAGCGCCGGCGAGCCATCGTGTTGCTGGACAGCGTGTTCTCTCCGCTCGCGGCTTCCGAAGCGCTGACGGTGGCGCGTGCCGCCGCCGAGACCGGGCTCACCGCGCGGGCCGTGTCCGGGTTCCAGCAGGCGTTCGAGGCCGGGCTCGGCGACGCCGCCGACCGGTTCGCCTACGCCAACGCCCTGTTCCGGCTCGCCCGCTACCCGGACGCAGCCAAGGCGTTCGCGCGGGTGCCCGCACGCGATCCGCGCGGTGGGGCCGCGGCGTACCAGCGCGCGCGCTCGCTGCTCCGGGCCGGAGAGACCACGAAGGCGGTGACGGCCCTGCGTGCCGTGCTCACCCGATTTCCGAAGGACACGCTCGCCGCGGCGCCGGCCTTGGTACTCCTGGCGGATCTGGCCGCGGACCAGCGGCGTGACGCCGAAGCTCGGCGGCTGCAGCTCCGTCTGGCGAAGCAATTCCCCGGGAGTCGCTTCACCCCCGCGGCCCGACTCCGGGCGGCACTGATCGCGCTGGTCGCCGGCGCCGCCGACAGTGCCGGTCGCGAGCTGGATGCGCTCGCCGCCGACCGTGCGACCGCCTCCGAGGCCCTCGCGGCACTCTACTGGAGCGGCCGGGCCTGGGCCGCCGCGGGCGATACGGCGGGCGCGCGGGAGCGGTGGCAGACCGTGCGCGCGCGGGAGCCCGCGTCGTATTACGCGTGGCTCGCGGAGCGGCGACTCGATCTACCCCGGTGGGCTCCGCCGGCGGCAGCCGACACGTTCGAGGCGGTGCCCGACGTCGAGCGCGGGCTGGCGCGCGCGGCGGAGCTCGAGCGGCAGGGCCTCGGGGAAGAAGCCACCGCGGAGCGCGACTGGATCGTCCGCTTTGCCGATGCGTCGGCCGAGCGCGCGCTCGCGACCGCGAACGCGCTTCGGGCCCGCGGGCTCGCGTCGCCGGCCACGCGCCTCGCCTCGCGGGCGCTCGCCCGCGGTGCCGCGGCGGACACGCGGCTCTACCGGCTGCTCTATCCCGTCATCCACGCCGACGCGATCCGCGCCGAGGCGGCGGCCCAGGGGCTCGACCCGGCGCTGGTCGCCGCGCTCATCCGTCAGGAATCGCTGTTCAACCCGGCCGCGACCTCCAGCGCGGGCGCGCGCGGACTCATGCAGCTGATGCCCGCCACCGGAAGCATGTTGGCGCGGACGCTCAACTTCCCGACCTGGGATCCGGTGCTGCTCTGGCAACCCGACGTGAGCATCGTGATGGGAACGACGCACCTGGCGGAGCTCGTGGCGCGCTACGATCACCCGGTGCGCATCCTCGCGGCGTACAACGCGGGGATCCACCGGGTGACCCTGTGGGACGAAAAGACGGGCCTGGCCGATCCCGAGCTGTTCGCGGAGCGGATTCCGTTCGTGGAGACCCGGGACTACGTGCGCATCATCCAGCGGAACCGCGAGCTGTACCGCACCTTGTACGACTGGGGAGGCCCCGTCACCCAGTAGCGTGGCACGATTGGCATTGGTAGCTTGTCCGGCATCACCCGCCTGACGCGTCGTGGCGCGAGGCGACATGACCCATGCTCCCGGAGCCGCCCACTCCCGGCGGCTCGACGAAGTGCTCCAGTGTCTCGGCGACGCCCTCTTCGCCGTGGACGCCGACGGCCGGTGCGTGTTCCTCAACGCCGCGGCCGCGCGGCTCGCGCGCGAGCGCTACGGCGCCGTGCACGAGAGTCTGGTCGGCCGGTCCCTCACCGAACACCTTCCCGGGTTCGCCGGATCGCTCCTCGATCGCGCCATACGGCGGTCGTGCGACGAGCTCGAGGCCGTCATCTTCGAGGAACGCGACCCGGCGTACGCCCGCTGCCTCGAGACCCGCGTGTTTCCCTCCGAGCGCGGGGCGTCGGTGCTCATCCGCGACATCACCGAGGCCGTCGCCGCGCGCGAGCGCGACGCGCGCGAGGGGCGGCGGGTCGAGGAGCGATTCCGCCTGCTCGTCGAGTCAGTGGAGGACGTCGTCTTCCGGCTCGACCGGGACCAGCGTTGCATCGACATCTTCGGTCGCTGGCTCGAGCGGGAGGGCTACTCGGCGCGGCAGTTCCTGGGCCGGACCACGCGCGAGATCGTGGGCCCGGCCGACGCGACGGCGCACGAGATCGCCAACCTCCGCGCGCTCGCCGGGGAAACGGTGGTCTACGAGTGGAGCCTCCAGCGGCCCGACGGACCCCGCCACATGCAGACGTCGCTCTCGCCCCTCCGGGGGCTCGACGGCCGGATTCTCGGCATCGCCGGCGTCGGGCGCGACATGACCCGCCTTCACGCGGAAATGCGCCGCCGTGCGGAGGCGGAGTCCGAGGCCACCCGTTGGGCCTACATCTTCGAGCGCGCGGCGTGGGGCGTCGCCATCGCGAGCGCCGACGGCGAGCGGCTCGAGGCGGTGAATCCCGCATTCGCCCGGATGCACGGGTACGAGCCGGATGAGCTGCGCGGGCACCCGGTACGCGAGCTCTATCCGCCGCGCCGGCATGCGGAGCTCCCGGTGCAGCTCCGCCGTACCGAGCTCCGCGGCCACCACATCTGGGAGACGGAACACCAGCGGAAGGACGGCAGCGTGTTCCCTGCGCTGGTGGACGTGGCCGCCATTGCGGATGCTGAGGGCCGCGTCACGTGTTACGCCGGCACGGTCCGCGACCTCACCGAGAGAAAGCGTGCTGAGGAGCAGGTGCGTCAGGCTCAGCGAACTGATACCGTCGGGCGGCTCGCGGGCGGGGTCACCCACGACTTCAACAACCTGCTGATGGTGATTCTCGGCTTCGCCGACCTCCTGGCCGCGGGGCTCGACCCCGACGACCCACGGCGCTCGGATGCCGCCGAGATCCGGAAGGCGGCGGAGCGCGCATCGGGTCTCGCCCGCCAGCTGCTCACCATCGGCCGGCCGACCATCTCCCACTGCCAGCTGCTCGATCTCAACAGCATCGTCCAGGACCTCGATCCGCTGCTCCGCCCGCTCGTGCCGGCGAGCGTCCGCCTGCGGCTGCGGCTCGCGCCCGGACTCGGTGCCATCGCCGGCGACCGCGGCCAGATGGAGCAGGTGGTCGTGAACCTCGCGCTCAACGCGCGGGACGCGATGCCCGCCGGCGGTGAGCTCACGATCGAGACGTCCGAGCTGCAGGTCGTCCCCTCGGTCGACCCATGGCCCGGCGCCGCGCTGCCCCCCGCCGCGTACGTCATGCTCGCGGTTCGGGATACCGGGGAGGGGATGGACGAGAGCACAAAGGCACGGCTTTTCGAGCCGTTTTTCTCCACCAAGACGTCCAGCCGGAACGCCGGCCTCGGGCTCTCCACGGTGTTCGGGATCGTGACGCAGGCGGGCGGGCACGTGGCGGTCGAAAGCGGGCGCGGCGAGGGAACGACGTTCCGCATCTGTTTGCCGAAGGTCGCGCCCGCCCAGCCCCCGCTGCCGGCCACCCCGCCCGCCGCGCTGGTCGGAGGGACGGAATGCGTGCTGATCGCGGAAGACGAGCCTGCGGTCCGGACGCTGGCCGGCCGCACGCTCGCCGGCCTCGGCTATGCGGTGCTCGAGGCGGAGAACGGACGGGAGGCGCTCAAGGTCGCGCGGCAGTATCCCGGCCCCATCGATCTCATCCTCACCGACGTCGTCATGCCCGAGCTCGGAGGGATCGAGCTGATCGAAGCCTTGGCCGCCGAGCGTCCCGAGGCTGCCGTGCTGGTTATGTCGGGATACCTCGAGCCCGACAACGCTTCCGACGCCATCCGCGACGCCGGTCTGCCGTTTCTCTCGAAGCCCTTCGGCCTGGACAACCTGAGCGAGGCCGTCCGCGCGGTGCTCGACCGACGTCCCTTTCCCTAGTGCCGTGCGTCACATACCGGGTCGTTCTCCCCATTCATAATGAGGCCGATCGTCCCCCGGGCAGGACGCCCGGGCGTTCTCGGCTCAGCGTGTGATGAGGAGGTAAGCATGAGGTGGATGCTCTTGCCCGCCACGGCCTTAGCAGTGCTTGCGGGATGCAGCCCGGCGTCGGATCGCGGCGACACCGCCGGCAGCGGAACCGCCGGCAGCGAAACCGGAATGGCGTCGACCGACACGGGCATGGCCGGCACGACCAGCGCCGGCGCGACGACGCCGGCTGGAACCACGGATGCCACAGGCGTGCTTTCGCAGGTGGCGGTCGCGAACCAGACCGAGATCCAGCAGGGCGAGGCGGCCGCGAAGAAGGCGACTGAACCCACGGTCAAACAGTTCGCCACCCAGATCGCGCGAGATCACAAGGCCAATTCGAAGCAGCTGGAGCAGCTCGCCGCCAAAGTCGGAGCGACGCTGGGGGACGGCGATGCGCAAGCCGCCACCGAGGCCCAGAGCGCCACGATGGGCGAGCTGGCCGGCAAGACGGGGAAGGACTACGACCAGGCTTTCATCGAGGCGCAGATCCAGGCGCACGAGCAGAACATCGACAAGATCAGGAACCAGCTGCTGCCCGCCTCCGACAATCCCGAGGTGCGGGAGTACCTCCAGCAGACGGCGGCGGCCATGGAAGGGCATCTCGCGTCGGCCAAGCAGTTGAAGCAGGACCTGAGCGGCGGGAGCTGATCCCCGCGGAGGCACGCACCATGGAGAGCAGGGCCAGGCTGTTCGGTCACGCCTTGCACCCGATGCTGATCGTGTTTCCGCTCGGGCTGCTCAGCACTGCAGTGATTTTCGATGTAATCGGGCTCATTACCAGCGCGTCCCGCTGGTACGAGCTCGCGTACTATCTGATCGCGGCTGGTGTCATCGGCGGGCTCGCGGCCGCCGTCGCGGGTTGGCTGGACTGGGCGGCCATACCGGCCCGGACCCGCGCGAAGCGAATCGGGCTGGTGCACGGCGTCGGCAACATCGCGGTGCTCGGGCTGTTCGCGCTGAGCTGGCTCATCCGGCGGGACGTACCGGTGCCACCGCCCACCGAGGCGGTGGTGGCGTCAATCGTCGGCCTCGGGCTGGCACTCGTCACCGGCTGGCTCGGCGGCGAGCTGGTGGGACGTCTGGGCGTGGGCGTGGATGAGGGTGCGCATCTCGATGCTCCCAGCTCGCTCTCGCAGCTGCCGGCGTCACTGAACCGTCGCGCGCAGGCCGTCGATTGGGGCGGTCGCGACC
>JBOHSN010000149.1:0-5611 GCA_050733215.1 Gemmatimonadales bacterium | reverse complement strand
GTGCTGGTCGGCACCGCGCTCTCTGCGGCAGCCGACCCGGCCGCCTGCGCGCGGGCGCTCGCGAGCGTGAGGCGGCATGAGCGTTGAAGTGAAGATTTGCGGACTCACGCGGCCAGGGGACGCGGCGGCCGCGCGCGAGGCCGGCGCCGACTGGCTCGGTATCGTGTTCGCGAGTGGCCCCCGGGTCGTCCGCCCCGATCGCGCCGCAGCCATCGTGACGGCGGCGGGTGACCGGCCGGTGCTGGGCGTGTTTGGATCCCAGCCGGCAAGCGCCATCCTCGCGATCTGCGATACGGCGCGTCTGGCCGGCGCGCAGCTCCACGGTGCCTACACCGCGGCGGATGCGTCGGAGCTCCGGCGGGCTGGGCTCATCGTGTGGCAAGTCGTGCATCTGGCGGGCGAGGCCGACCTCGTGCGGCTCGACGAGCCGTGGGAGGCGGACGCCGTGCTGGTGGAGCCGCGGGTGCCGCACGCGGACGGTGGGGCCGGGAGCCCGCTGGCGCTCCCGCTCGCGCGGGCAGCGCGCGCCCGCCTGGGTGCCCGCCGCATGGTGCTGGCGGGCGGTCTGGGGCCGGACACGGTGGCCGCGGCCGTGGGGCTCGTGGCGCCTGATGTGGTTGATGTAAGTTCAGGCGTGGAATCACTCCCGGGCGTCAAGGATCAGGAGAAGATTGCGCGTTTCGTGGAGGCCGCACGTGGGCGCAGCGCTGTCGCCTGAGCGGGCGGTGTGCGGGCGCTTCGGCCCGTACGGCGGCCGGTACGTGCCCGAGATGTTGATGGCGGCGCTCGACGACCTCGCCGCGCTGTACGACGGAGTACGCGGCGAACCGGCCTTCTGGGCGGAGCTCGACCGCATGCTCCGCGAGTACGTGGGCCGTCCGACCCCCCTCACCGAGGCGCCGCGGTTCAGCACCGAGGCCGGCGCACGCGTGCTGCTCAAACGCGAGGACCTCAACCATACCGGCGCGCACAAGATCAACAACACGGTCGGGCAGGCGCTGCTCGCGCTCCGCATGGGCAAGCGCCGCATCATCGCGGAGACCGGCGCCGGGCAGCACGGGGTGGCCACCGCGACGGTGTGCGCCCGGTTCGGGCTGGAGTGCGTGGTGTATATGGGCGAGGAGGATATCGCGCGGCAGCGTCTCAACGTGTACCGCATGGAGCTGCTCGGCGCCACGGTGGTGCCGGTCTCGTCGGGCAGCCGCACGCTCAAGGACGCCACCAATGAAGCGCTGCGCGACTGGGTCACCAACGTGCCCACGACGCACTACATCATCGGCTCGGTGGTCGGGCCCGATCCGTACCCGCGCATGGTGCGCGACTTCCAGTCGGTGATCGGCCGCGAGGCGCGGGCACAGATGCTGGAGCGCTGCGGCCGGCTGCCGCGCACGGTCGTTGCCTGCGTGGGGGGCGGCTCGAACGCGATGGGGATCTTTGCCGGATTCTTCGACGACGCCGAGGTGGAGCTGGTGGGTGTCGAGGCAGCGGGGGAGGGGATCGCGACCGGTCGCCACAGCGCTACCCTTGGCGCGGGCCGCCCCGGTGTGCTGCACGGCAGCTTCAGTTACCTGCTCCAGGACGCCGACGGCCAGGTGGCCCCGGCGCACTCGGTGTCCGCCGGGCTCGACTATCCGGGCGTGGGTCCGGAGCACAGCTGGCTCCGTGACTCCGGCCGCGTGCGCTACGACGCGGCGAGCGACGCCGACGCGCTCGCCGCGTTTCAGGTCGTGTGCCGGACCGAGGGCATCATTCCCGCGCTCGAGACCGCGCACGCGTTCGCGTGGGTCCGGGCGAACCGCGGCCGCTGGGACCCGGACACGCCGGTGCTCATCTGTCTCAGTGGCCGCGGCGACAAGGACGTGGCGCACGTGGCGGCGCTGCTCGGCGGGGCGCCGTGACGGCAGGCGCGCCCACGCCGGCGCTCCTCGTCCCGAGCCAGGTCGCGGAGCTGCTGCAGACGATGGTCAAGGCGCTTCGCGCCTTTCAGATGTATCTCCCCAACAACCCCGTCTACCAGCGCGCCATCCAGAACACGCGAGGCGCGTTCCGCCCCATCTGGGCGGCCGGCGACGAGCTCGTGCTCACCATCGCGGAAACCGAGATCCTCTGGGAGGAGGAGATCGTCTACCAGCAGATCAACAAGAGCGAGTCGCTCGCCTGGACGCTGTTCAAGGATGGAATGCGGGTGCTCACCATCCAGAAGGGCGCCGAGGAGGACGAGCTGGTCCGGTTCCTCGAGACGGTGAATCGTGCGCGGTTCCTCCCGACCGAGGCGGGCGACGACCTCATGACTCTCCTGTGGGAGCAGGAGTTCGTGGCCATCCAGTATCACTTCATCGATTTCCTGACCGAGGGCGATGCGATCGAGGCGTCCCAGCGGGCGCCGGGTGAAGGTGAGGCCACGGCGGTCGAAGCCCGGCGGGACCAGGTCCGCGACGAGGCGCCGGCCCGGCCCAAGGGCATCGTCGATCTCGAGGACTTCGACGCGACGCTCTATTTCCTCGACGAGGCCGAGATCAATCAACTCGCCCAGGAAGTGCAGGAGGAGTACGGCCGCGACGCGCGTCTCTCCGCGCTGACGGCGGTGTTCGATCTGCTCGAGCTCCAGCCCGATCCGGCGGTGCGGACGGAGATCCTGGCCATCGTGGAGACGCTGTTTCCCAACCTGCTGAGCAAGAGCGAGTTCCGCACGGTGGCGACGGTGATCCGGGACGCGCGCGTCGTGCTGTCGCGCGCGGACGAGCTGCCCGCCGGCATCCGGGGGCGGCTGGAAGCGCTGGAGATCCAGCTGAGCCAGCCGGCGATCGTGGCGCAGCTGGTTCAATCGCTGGACGAGGCGTCGCAGCTCCCGGGCGAGACCGACATCACCGATCTGCTGGGCGAGCTGCGCGCCGGCGCCCTGGGCGGCCTCATCGAGTCGCTCCCGCGGGTGGCCACGCCTGCGGTGCGGACGCTGGTCGAGACCACGGTCGACCGGCTCGCGGCCGCGCACGGGAGCGAGGTGCTGCGGCTCCTCCGCGAGCCGCCGGGCGAGGCGCTTCCCGCCGTGGTCGCCCTGTGCGGCCGCCTGGGCCTCCAGCAAGCTGTGCCGGGCCTGGGCGAGCTGCTCGGCCACACCGACACGGCCGTGCGGGTCGCGGTGGTGCACGCCCTGGAGAAGATCGGGACCCCGGGCTCCATGGCACAGCTCGAGCGCGCGGTGGACGACGCCGACCGGAACGTGCGGCTCGCGGCGGTGCGGGCCGCCGGCGCGCGGGGATACAAGGGTGCGTTGAAGCGGGTCGAAGCGGTGGTGCTCGGGAAGGCATTGAAGGGGATGGACCTCACCGAGAAGATGGCCTTTTTCGAGGCGTACGGCGCGATTGCCGGGGCGCCGGCGCTGAAGACGCTTTCCGGCATGCTCCTGCCGCGCGGCCTGCTCAAGCTCACGCAGCCCTCCGACCTCCGGGCGTGCGCCGCGATCGCGATCGGCAAGATCCGCACGCCGGAAGCGCGCGAGGTGCTCGCGAGCGCGGCGGAGGACAAGGACCTGGTGGTGCGGAACGCGGTGAACCGGGCGCTGCGGGAGTCAGCCGCGTGAACGAGACCCAGAACGTCGACGCCCGCCTGCGCCAGGCCGGGCGCGGGTTCCTTCTCCAGCTCTATGCCGCGCTCCGGAGCCTCAAGCTGTATCCGGTCGAGAACGCGACGGTGCAGCACGCGCTGGACGACCTCCACATCAGCGTGACCGCGCTGCTCGCCTCCGAGGGCGAGCTGGAGGTTCGCCTCGCGGGCGATTTCATCTTCGTGAATGCCACGCGGCTCCGCCTCGAGCTCGACAACTACGCGTCGTTCAGCCACATCCTGACCATCTTCCGGGCGTTCGAGATCGGCACGCTGCGCGCGCGCCGCGGTGCCGAGCGGCGGGACTGGCAGATCTTCCTGAGCCTCCTGCTCAGCCTGGCGGGGCGGGGCATGGACGATCCGTTCGTCGAGCTGCAACACCGGCTCCACGAGGGCGGGGTGAAGAGCCTCGACGTGGAGCGGGCGTTGCCGCAACAGGAAGGATTGGAGTCGGAGCAGGCGCGCGAGGTCGCGAAGCGCACCTACTCCCAGGGCGTGGCGGTGACCAAGGAAGTGATTACCGGCATCCGGCTCGGGCGGGCGACCAGCGTCAAGCGGGTGAAGCGCGCCGTGCAGATGATCGTGGACCAGGTGCTGAACAACGAGACCTCGCTGATGGGGCTCACCACGCTCCGGGACTACGACGAGTACACGTTCACCCATTCGGTGAACGTGTGCATCTTTGCGGTGGCGCTCGGCAAGAAGCTCGGCTTCACCAAGCTCCAGCTGTACGATCTCGGGATGACGGCGCTGCTGCACGACGTGGGGAAGGCCCGGATTCCGATCGACATCCTCAACAAGACGACGGGTCTCGACGACGTCGAATGGCGCGTGGTGCAGGCGCACCCCTGGCTCGGCGCGCTCACCCTGTTCGGGCTCCGCGGCTACGACGAGATCCCGTACCGCTCGATCCTGGTCGCGTACGAGCACCACATGAAGACCGACCTGACCGGGTATCCGCGCTCCATCCGCCCGCGGACGCTGGGGATCTTCTCGCGCATCGTCGCCGTGGCCGACGGGTTCGACGCGGCGACCACGCGACGGAGCTACCAGACCGTGCCCATCGAGCCGGATCAGGTGCTCCGGGAGATGTGGGACAATCCCAAGCGCGGCTACGATCGCATTCTGGTGAAGGCGCTGATCAATCTCATCGGCATCTATCCGGTGGGCACCTGCGTCATCCTCGACACCTTCGAGGTGGGCATCGTCGCCGCGCCGAACCCCGAAGGCCAGCAGCTCAACCGCCCGTTGCTGCGGGTCGTAATCGACGCCGATGGCGGCGTGGTGGCGGCGCCGGGCACACTGGTGAACCTCGCCGATCGGGTGGACGGGGGCGGCTATGCGCGGTCGATCGTCAAAGTGACGAGCCCGACCCGGTACGGGCTCACCGTCGGCGACTACTTTGTCTGATTCCTCCCTGACCCGATGCTGGGCCGCGCTGCGCGCCGACGGCCGCACCGCGCTGATTCCGTATCTCACGGCCGGGTATCCCACGCCGGAGGCGAGCCGGGCCGCGCTCCGCGCCGCGGCGGAGGTATGCGACATCCTCGAGGTGGGCGTGCCGTTCAGCGATCCTCTCGCCGACGGACCCACGATCCAGCGGTCGACGTTCGAGGCGCTCCGGCAGGGCATGACGCTCGCGGGTACGCTGGAGCTGATCGCGGCGGCGGGCCTCACGCGGCCGGTGGTGATCTTCAGCTACCTGAACCCGATTCTCCGCTACGGCGTGGAGCGCTTCCTCCGCGACGCCGCCGACCTCGGCGTGGCGGGGCTGTTGCTCACCGATCTTCCCGCCGGCGGCGACCCCGGGGTGGAGTCCGCGGTGCAGCAGAGCCCGCTCGACCTCATCCGGCTGGTCGCGCCCACCACGCGCCCCGCACGCCTGGCCGAGGCGGTGCGCGGCGCCGGGGGCTTCATCTATCTGGTCGCGCGGCTCGGCGTAACCGGGGCGAGCACCGCGCTCGCGTCCGATCTGCCCGGCTCGATCGCGCGCGTGCGGCAGGCCACC
>JBOHSN010000148.1:0-5674 GCA_050733215.1 Gemmatimonadales bacterium | reverse complement strand
ACCCGAGGCACCGCGGGCGCCCGGGCGGCCACCGCCGGCCCGCGGCGCCGCCACCACCAATGCAGCGGGAGGAGCAGTCCGGCGGCGACCGCGAGCAGCACGAGGAGCGGCAGCATGGAGCGCTCGACGGTGGGCACGACCGGCGCCGGCGGCTGTGGTTTGATGGTGGAGTCCGGGGGCACGGTCGGGAGCACGCTCCGCACGACGAGCGTCATCACCTGCGCGGGGATCGAGTCCTCCAGGCCGTTCGGCCGGACGAGTACCGGCCCGGGCACCGTGACGAGGTGCTCGCCCGGCGCCCAGGCGGCGACCGGCCAGGCGACTTCGGCGGAGTCGCCTCGGCGGATCACGTGTGGGCGCCCCAGCTGTTCGATCATCCCGTTCACGTCCCACTCGGGGGCACGGACGGTCCAGCCCGCGGGCGCCGCCACCGCCCGCCGGAGCCAGATCGTGTCGCCGACTGACGGCAGCGCGGCCTGCACCGCCAGCAGGAGGGCGATCACCCGCGCCCCACGCGGCGGGCCCGGGCCGCGAAGTGTCGGCGGAGCGGCACCGTGTAGTCGGTGGCGGTGTCGAGCTCGAGGTGGTCGGCGCCTGACGCGGCGAGCCCGTGACGGCGCTGTTCCCGCCGCTGCTCCGCGAGCCGCGTCATCCGGTCGCGGAACAGACGGTTCCCGGTGTCTACCAGGACGCGCGCGCCGGTCTCCGCGTCGGCCAGCTCGATCCAGCCCGAATCGGGAAACGCCCGCTCGCGCGGGTCGTCCACGGTGATCACCACGACGTCGTGCCGCGCCGCGAGGCGGCGCAGCGGCCGTTCCCAGTCCTCCGCGATGAAATCGGAGAGCAGCACGACGACGCTTCGGTGTCGGAGCAGCCGGCCGGCATAGGTGAGTCCCGCCGCGAGATCCGTGCGCCGGGCCCGCGGCCGGAACGCGACCAGATCGCGAATCACGCGCAGCGCGTGGGTCCGGCCCTTCTGCGGCCGCACCACGTGTTCGACGGTGTCGGTGAAGAAGAGCGCGCCAACCCGGTCGTTCTGGAACGCGGCCGCCAGCGCCAGCACAGCGGCCACCTCCACGGCGACGGCCGCCTTGGCGACGGGCTCCCCCACCTCGAGCGAACCGGACCGGTCCACCACGAGCAGTACGGTGAGCTCGCGCTCCTCGGTGAACGTCTTGACGAACGGGTGGCCGAGGCGGGCGGACACGTTCCAGTCGATGCTGCGGAAGTCGTCGCCCGGCTCGTAGGTCCGCACCTCGGCGAACTCCATGCCCTGGCCGCGGAACGCGGAGCGGTACTCGCCGGCGAAGAGCGAGCCCACGAGTCCGCGGGTGCGGAGCTCGATGGCTTTAACTTGCTTCAGGATTTCAGGGGAGACGGAGGACATGGGATCTGTGGCTATCCGCTATCCGCTATCCGCTATCGGCCGTTCCGCGGTCGCTTGAAGCCTCGCGCAGCGTTCCGAGCGACAGCCAAGCGAGCGGATAGCGGATAGCGGATAGCGGATAGCGTCACGGTGCCTTCACTGCCTCCAGCACCCGTCCGATCACGTCGTCGGTGCTCAGACTCTCGGCCTCGGCCTCGAAGGTGAGCACGATGCGGTGGCGCAGCACCTCGGGCGCGAGCGCCCGCACGTCGTCCGGCACCACGTAGCCGCGGCCCCGGAGGAACGCGTGGGCGCGCGCCGCCTGCGCGAGCGCGATCGAGGCGCGGGGCGATCCGCCGTACGCGACCAGCGGCTGGAGCTCCTTGAGGCCCACGCCGGCGGGCTCGCGCGTCGCCCGCACCAGGTCCACGATATAGTCCACCACCTTCTGATCCATGTACAGATCGGCGATGGCGTTTCGGGCCGCCAGGATCGTGGCCGGCTCGAGCAGCCGTTCCACCGGGATCTCGCGCCCGCTGCTCATGCGGAGGAGCACCTCCTTCTCCTCCTCCCGGCTCGGATACCCCACCCGCACTTTCAGCATGAATCGGTCGAGCTGCGCCTCGGGCAGCGGGTACGTGCCTTCGTGCTCGATGGGGTTCTGGGTGGCGAGCACCAGGAACGGCTCCTCGAGCCGGAAGGTGGTGCCGCCGATTGTCACCTGCTTCTCCTGCATCGCCTCGAGCAGCGCGGCCTGCACCTTGGCGGGCGCGCGGTTGATCTCGTCGGCGAGGATGATCTGGGCGAAGAGCGGACCCTTCTTGACGTGGAACTCCTGCGTCTTCTGATCGTACACCATCGTCCCGATGACATCGGCCGGGAGCATGTCGGGCGTGAACTGGATGCGGGAAAAGGTCGCGTGGATGATCTGCGCCAGGGTCCGGACCGCGAGCGTCTTGGCCAGGCCCGGGACGCCCTCGAGCAGCACGTGGCCGCCGGTGAGGAGTCCGACGAGGAGCCGCTCCACCATCGCTTCCTGCCCCACCAGCCGGCGCGCGACCTCCTTGACCACGCGCTGCACCGGCACCGGATCGGCTGCGGGAAGGGACGGACGCGCGGTCACCGACACGTGGACTCCTTCGAAGAGGGCGGATAGCGGATAGCGGATAGCGTCGAGCTCATTCACTCATCCCAATGGCGCGATAGAGCGCCGCTTCCTCGCGCGGCGTGAGCGGCCGGTACTCGCCGGGCGTGAGGTCACCCAGGCGCACGGGCCCGTACGAAAGCCGTGCCAGGCGTTCCACCTTGAGGCCCACCGCCTCGCACCAGCGACGGACGATACGGTTGCGCCCTTCGGTCAGTGTCACGTCGAGGAGGGTGCGGCCCTCGTGCCCGGGACGCACGCGGACGTCAGTCGGCGTCACCGCACGTCCGTCCACCAGCACCCGTCCCTGGACCGCCTGCTGCACCTCGGCCGTCGGCCGTCCGTGCACCAGGGCCGTGTAGCGACGCGGCACCCGATACTTCGGATGGGTGAGGCGGTGGACCGCCTCGCCGTCGGTCGTGAGCAAGAGCAGACCGGTTGTCATCACGTCGAGCCGGCCCACGTAGGTGAGGCCGGCCGGGTCGGCGATGAAATCGAGCACCGTGCGCCGCCCCCCCTCGTCGGCGGCGGTCGTGACCACGCCGAGCGGCTTGTGAAAGGCGAGCCAGCGGCGCGGCTTGAGCGCGATCCGCCGCCCGCCCACGGTGATCGTCTGGCGTTCCGGATCCACCTTCATGCCGAGCGTGGCGACCGCGCCGTCCACCCGCACGCGCCCGGCTTCGATCAGCTCCTCCGCGGCCCGACGCGACGCCACTCCGGCGCGCGCGAGCGCGCGCTGGAGTCGCATCTCGCTCATGACTCGGCCGGCACGTACGCTGCCGCGTCGTCCTCCCCCTGGGTCTCCGGACGGTGGGGCTGGAGCGCGATGGTGAGCTCCTCGGCCTTGGGCAGATCGGCCAGGTCCCGGAGCGCGAGGAGCTCGAGGAAGAGCGGCGTGGTGCCGTAGAGGAGGGGACGTCCCATTCCCTCGCTCCGGCCCACGACCTCGATGAGGCTCCGCTCCTGCAGCGACCGCAGCACGCCGCCGGCCGACACGCCGCGGATCTCTTCGATCTCCGCGCGGCCCACCGGCTGGCGATATGAGATGACCGCGAGAGTCTCCAGCGCCGCGGCGGTCAGCTTGGTCGCGCGCTGGGAGAACTGCGCGCGCTCGATGGCGGCCGCGTGCTGCGGGCAGCTGAGGACCTGATGCCCGCCCGCGATCTCGACCAGCTCGATGCCGTGCTGGTCGAACGCGTAGTGCTCGCGAAGCTGCTCGAGCGCGGCGCGGACATCGGCCAGCGTTGCGTCGGCGTCGAGCGTGCAGAGCTCCTCCGCAGTAAGCGGGCGGGCGGCGGAGAAGAGGGCTGCTTCAAGCAGTTGGGCCAGGGGCGTCACGGGCAATCACCATCGGCGCGAACGGCGCCGGTTGGAGCAGGTGGACGCTCCCGCGCTTGGCGAGCTCCAGGAGCGCGAGGAGGGTGGACAGCACATCCGCGATGGTCGGGGCGTCGCCGAGCGCTTCGCGCCAGCCGATCCACTCGCGATTCTCCAGCAGCCACACCACGCGGCGCATCGCGCCCTCGACATCGAGCGGGCGCGCGATGACCCGGTGGAGCACCGGGGACGGGATCGCCGCGATCACCCGCTCCACCGCCTGCAGCAGCTCCAGCAGATCGAGCGTGAGCGGCGGAGGCGGCAGCTCGGCGGCGGGCAGCAGGTAGCCGCGGGCGAACCGCTCGGCCCGCCGCTCGGCGGCGCGGCCCATCCAGAGGGCGACCTCCCGAATCTGCTGGTACTCGAGCAGGCGGCGCACCAGCTCCGCGCGCGGATCTTCCCAGCCGTCGTCGTCGAGGTTCCGCGGCAGCAGGAGCTGCGCCTTGAGCCGCACCAGCCGGCTGGCCAGCTCGAGGTAGTCGGCCGCCTGATTGAGTCCCAGCTCGTGGATCGCGAGCAGGAACTGGTCGCAGATCCGCGCGATCGGGATGTCGGCGATCTCGAGCTGCTCCTCCCGGAGCAGATGGAGCAGCAGGTCGAGGGGCCCGGCAAAGGCGTCCAGCTGGACGACGAACCCGGGCTCGGCGCCGAATGCCAGTGTCGGGGGCGGTGCCTCGCGGACGGTCATGACTGAAAGATGTTCCAGCCGTCGCCGACAGCGTAAGGGAGCACGAGCATGAGCAGGTAGTTGCGCGCCAGATATGCCGGCGTCATCAGCACCCCGATCAGCGGGCGCGCGAGCAGCAGCAGCGCGAGCAGTGGGAGAAAGCCGAACCGCTGCAACGACCGGTACCGCGCGCCCCACGCCGGCGGGAGCAGATGATACACGATGTGCGATCCATCCAGCGGCGGAATCGGAATCAGATTGAAGAAGCAGAGAAACAGGTTGAGCTGGATGCCGAGCACCATCATCCGCTGCACCGTATCGGCCACCGGAAGCGCCGGTCCCCCCAGCGCCGGCGCGGCGAGGCCGATCAGGGCGAACAGGAGCGCGCAAAGCAGCGCGATGGCGACGTTGGTCACCACGCCCGCGCCGGAGACGATGATGTCGCCCCGGCGGTAGTTCCGGTACTTGCGCGGGTTGACCGGCACCGGCTTGGCCCCGCCGAACGTGAACCGCCCATCGGAGCCGAACCACAGGAGCGCAGGCACCAGGAGACTCATCCAGGGGTCGATGTGCGGCAACGGATTCAACGTCAGTCGGCCAAGCATGTACGCCGTGTCATCGCCTTGCCGGAACGCGGCCGCGCCGTGGGCATACTCATGCGCCACGACGGAGAAGACGAAGATCGGAAGTGCGAGGATGAAATCCTGGAGCAGCGACGGAGTCCTGGCAGAAGACCGGGGGAACGTTACACGGGGCCCGGCCCCCAAGTCAAAATGCGGCGCCGCTTGACGTTGACACCCCGCGCCGGTAACCTTCGCGGCTCGCAAAAGCCGCCTGGCCGCCAGGCCAGAATCGTCCCGTGACTCGAGAGGTTGTCCGTGCCGCGCACCAAGTCCGCAAAGAAGCAGATGCGCCAGTCGCGCCACCGGGCCGCGCAGAACCGCACGCAGCGCAGCCAGCTCCGGACCGCACTCAAGAAGGTGCGCGCCGCGGGCTCGGAGGCCGACGCCGCCAAGGCCTACGCGGACGCCGTGCGCCTTCTCGACCGCGCGGGTCGCAAGCAGCTCATCCACCCGAACGCGGCGGCGCGCCACAAGAGCCGCCTCGCCAAGGCGGTGAA
>JBOHSN010000147.1:0-5784 GCA_050733215.1 Gemmatimonadales bacterium | reverse complement strand
GCCGAGCAGCGCGTAACGGCCGCTGAGGCGCGCCTCGCGCGCCGGCGCGAGGAGGTCGCGGCGCGAGTGTCCCGCGCCTTTCTGCTGGGGCTGATCGCCCGCATGCGCAGCGGGGCGGCGCGCGAGGGCGAGCAGGTGGCGGCTCAGCTCCGGAGCGCCGCCGACGAGCGGCTCGCGCTCGGCGCGGGCACCCAACTCGAGGTGAACGTGGCCACTGCGTCGGCCAGCCGGGAGCGACGTGCGCGGCTCGAGGCCGAGCGGGCGTACGCGTCGTCCGTGATCGACCTCGCCTCTGCGATCGGGCTCCCGCCGACCGAGCTGGCCGAGCCTGAGGGTGAGCCCACGCTGCCACCGGCCGACACGCGCACCGAGACCGAGCTCGTGGCGGCGGCGCTCGAGCGCCGGGCCGACCTCCGCGCGGCCGTGGCTGAGCGGGAAGCGGCCGGCGCCGACTTCGGGTTCGCGCGCGGGCTCGCCTGGCCGGACCCGGCCATCGGCGCCGCGCTGAGTCGCGAGGACAACCGGTTCTGGCAGGTCACCGTCTCGCTCCCGCTGCCGCTGTGGAACCGCGGGCAGGGTGCGCGGGCGGAAGCACGAGCCGGGCTCGAGCGCGCGCGGATCGCGGAAGCGGCGCTCCGCCGGCAAGTTGAGCTCGAGGTGCGAGACGCCTACCAGGCGTACCAGCGCGCCCGCGAGGCGCAGGCCGGGTTCGACCGCGACCTGGTCGAGCGGCTGGCCGAGAACCTTCAGCTCGCCGAGGAATCGTTTCGGGCCGGCAAGATCGGACTGCTGATCTTCAACACCGTCCGGCGCGACCTGGTGGAAGGGCAACTCGCGTACCTCGATGCGCTCGGCGACGTGGTCGAGCGGCAGGCGGTGCTTCAGCTCGCGATCGGCGATACCGGAGGATCAGTCAATGAGCGGTGAGTGGCGGGCGTGGCATCTGCTGGTGGCGCTCGCCGCCGGGGTGCTGCTCGCGGCGTGTGGGGCTTCCGAGGGTGCACGAAACGACGCGGAGCGGCCCGCCGCCGGGGGGTTAGAAGCCGGTGCGGGCGGTAAGCACGTCGAGCGCGTTGAGCTGACGCCCGAGCAGCTGAAGACCGCCAGGATCGCCTACGGCGTGGTCGAGCGCCGCAGCCGGACCGGCATCCTCGAGGCGACCGCGGTCATCGAGCCGGCCCCGACGCGATTCGCCCGGCTCGGCGCGCGGGTCGCCGGCCGAGTCGCGGAGGTTCGCGCCGCCGAGGGCGATCCGGTGCGGGCGGGCCAGGTGCTAGCCGTGATCGAGTCGCCCGAACTCGGACAGGCGACGGGCGACTACCTCGCGGCCGACGCGACCGCGAACGTGACGCGCGAAATCGCCGAGCGCGAGCGGACGCTGTTCGAACGGAAGATCAGCGCGGAACGGGAATGGCGGCAGGCCGAGGCCGAGGCAGTCCGAACCCGCGCCGCCAAGGAAGCAGCCGAGAACCGGCTGCACGCGTTGGGGCTCACCGATGCGGACCTTCGGACGCTCCAGGTGGAGGGGCACTACAGCTCGACCGTTCGAGTCCGGAGCCCGATCGCCGGAGTGGTCGCAACCCGCACGGCGGCCAACGGCCAGATCGTGCAGCCGGGCGACGCCCTGTTCGACGTGGTGGATCCGCGCGAGGTCGCGGTCGCGATCGACGTGTACGAGCAGGCGATCGGCCGGGTACGGGTGGGCCAGCAGGTCGAGGTCCAGACGACCTCCACCCGTGACCGCGTGGTCCGCGGGCGGGTGACGAGCGTCGGCGCCGTGGTCGAGCCGCAGAGCCGCACCGTGAAGGTCCGCGTGCTGCTCCCAAACCCCGATCGATTGCTGCGGCCCGGGACGTTCGCCACCGTGCGCATCTTGGGCGCGGAGCCGGACGACGGTCGGACAGACGGCCCGTCGGACGCGGCGGCAACGGGCGACAGCGCGCTATACGTGCCCACCGGCGCGATCCAGCGCGAAGGCGATCGGGACATGGTGTTCGTCAAGGTCGGCCCAAGCAGCTTCGAGCGGCGCTGGGTGGAGGCGGTCGCCGAGGTGGGCGGCTCTACCCAGGTCTCCGGTGAAGTCGCTCCGGACGACTCGGTCGTCACCACCGGCTCGTTCGCGCTCAAGTCCGAGCTCAAGCGGGACGAGCTCGGCGAAGAGGAGTAGGAGACCGCCCATGATCGAGCGCGTGCTGGAGTGGTCGCTCCGCAACCGGTTCCTCGTGCTCGCCCTCACGGGCGTACTCGTGTTGGGTGGCGTGGCGGCGATGCGACAGCTCCCGATCGACGCGGTACCCGACGTCACCAACGTGCAGGTGCAGGTGCTCACCACCGCTCCGGCTCTGGGCCCCGAGGAGGTGGAGCGATTCGTGACGACGCCGGTCGAGCTCGCCATGAGCGGGATTCCCCGACTCACTGAGGTCCGGTCCGTCTCGAGGTTCGGCCTGTCCGCCGTGACGGTCGTGTTCGAGGACGGGACCGACATCTACTGGGCCCGCCAGCTCGTGAACGAGCGGGTCCAGGCCGCGCGCGAGGCGATTCCCTCGGGCTACGGCGAGCCCGAGATGGGGCCCATCACCACCGGGCTCGGCGAGATCTACCAGTTCGCGGTGCGGGGCGCCGGTAAGAGCCCGATGGAGCTGCGCACAATCCTCGAGTGGGAGATCGCGCCGCGGCTCCGCGCCGTGCCGGGTGTGGTCGAGGTGAACGCGTTCGGCGGCGAGCTCAAGACGTACGAGGTACAGCTCCACCCCGAGCGGCTCGCGCAATACGACGTCTCGCTGACGGAGGTGTTCGAGGCGCTGGAGCGGAACAACGCGAATGCGGGCGGGGCGTACATCCAGCGGAACGCCGAGCAGTACCTGATCCGCGGCGAGGGGTTGGTCGCCACGCTCGCCGACGTGGGCGACATCGTGGTGGCGACGGACTCGGCGGACGGCACGCCGATCTACATCCGCCAGGTCGCGGACGTGCGGTTTGCGCCGATGGTGCGGCAGGGGGCCGTCACCCAGGACGGGCGCGGCGAGATCGTGGCGGGCATCGTGCTCATGCTCCTGGGCGCCAACTCACGCGACGTCGTGACCGACGTCAAGGCGACGGTGGAGACGATGCGGCCATCGCTCGCCAAGCTCGGGGTCTCGGTCGAGCCGTTCTACGACCGCACCGAGCTGGTGCGGAAGACGATCGGAACGGTCGCGAAGAACCTGCTCGAGGGCGGCCTCCTCGTCATGGTCGTGCTGTTTCTGTTGCTCCGGAACCTGCGGGCCGGGCTCATCGTGGCCAGCGCGATCCCGCTCTCGATGCTGGCCGCGTTCATCGGCATGCGGTGGGCCGGCGTGTCCGGCAATCTGATGTCGCTCGGCGCCATCGACTTCGGGCTCATCGTGGACGGCGCAGTGATCGTTATCGAGAACGCCGTCCGCCTCATCGCAGAGCGCTCCCATCGCCTGGGCCGGCCGCTGAACCCGGAGGAAAAGTCGGCCACCGTGCTCGCCGCCTCCCGCGAGGTGCTGCGCTCGACGGTGTTCGGCGTCACGATCATTTCCATCGTCTACCTCCCGCTCCTTTCGCTCGTCGGGATCGAGGGAAAGATGTTCCGACCGATGGCGCTGACGATGCTATTCGCGCTCGGCGGTGCCCTGGTCCTTTCCGTGACGCTGCTCCCGGCCCTGGCGTCGCTCTTCCTGCCCGGCCAGCTGACCGATCGGGAGAGCCCCATCGTCGGGTGGGCGCGCCGAGTCTACGAGCCGTGGCTGCGCCGGGCCATGGCTCGGCCGCTGCTTGCGACTGGCGCTGGTGCGGGGCTGTTTGTCGTCACTCTTGCGATCGCGCCGCTCCTCGGCGCCGAGTTCATTCCGCGGCTCGATGAAGGGGCGATCGCCCTCCAGGCGTGGCGCCTGCCCAGCGTGGCCCTGGAGGAATCCATCGTTCAGACGACCAATCTCGAGCACGTGCTCAGGCGGTTTCCCGAAGTGACGACCGTCGTCTCGAAGACCGGCCGCGCGGAGATCGCGACCGATCCGATGGGAGTCGAGATCTCCGACGTGCTCGTGATGCTCAAGCCGCCCGACGAGTGGAAGACCGCCGACACCCGCGAGGGGCTGGTCGCCGCGATCGATTCCGCGCTCACCCGCAATTTCACCGGAGTCGTATTCAGCTACTCGCAGCCGATCGAGCTCCGGGTGAGCGAACTGATTGCGGGGGTGCGGTCGGACGTGGCGCTGAAGATCTACGGCGACGACCTCGCGACCCTGGAGCGGACGGGGGCGGCGGCGGTGAACGTGCTCGCAAAGGTCCCGGGCGCAGCCGACGTCAAGGCCGAGCAAACCGCGGGTTTGCCGGTCCTCCGGGTGCGGCTCGACCGCCGCGCCATGGCGCGCTACGGGATCAACGCCGCCGACGTGCTCGACGTGGTGCGCGCACTCGGCGGGCGCGAGACGGGCGTGGTGCTCGAGGGCCAGCGCCGCTTCGCGCTGCAGGTGCGGTACGCGGCGGAGGATCGGGACCAGCCGGAGCGCATCGCCTCCCTCCGGGTCCGCGCGCCGGGCGGTCAGCTCATCCCGCTCTCGCAGCTCGCCGAGGTGCGAGTGGAGGACGGGCCGGCGCAGATCAGCCACGAGGCCGGGCGCCGGCGGATCACGGTGGAGATGAACGTCCGCGGGCGCGACCTGGCCGGATTCGTGGCGGACGCGCAGGCCGCGGTCGATCGCGCGAACGTTCTGCCCGCGGGCTACTTCACGGAGTGGGGTGGCCAGTTCCGCAACCTGCAGGAGGCGACCCAGCGGCTGCTGGTCGTGGTGCCGGCGGCGCTCGCCCTGATCTTCATCCTGCTGCTGATGAGCCAGGGCTCAGGGATCCTCGCGGCGATCATCTTTCTCAATGTCCCGTTCGCGGCGTCGGGCGGCATTCTCGCACTCGCGCTCCGCGGTATGCCCCTGTCGATCTCGGCCGGCGTCGGCTTCATCGCTCTGTTCGGGGTCGCGGTGCTCAACGGCCTGGTCATCCTGGGATACGCGCAACAGCGGCGTCAGGAGGGCGCGGACCCGACGACCGCGGCCTTCGACGGCGGGCGCGTCCGGCTCCGGCCGGTGCTCACCGCCGCGCTGGTCGCCGCCCTCGGCTACGTGCCGATGGCCATCTCGACCGGGGCGGGCGCCGAGGTTCAGAAACCGCTCGCCACCGTCGTCATCGGCGGGCTTATCACCTCGACGCTGCTCACGCTGTTGGTGCTGCCGGCGATCTACGCCTGGGTCGAGACGCGGCGGCTGCGCCGCCCGGCCGGGGAGGCACAGTCATGAAGATGATCCATGCCTACGTACGCTCCGCCATGGCGGGCCACGTGCTCGAGGCGCTGCTCGAGCGCGGGTGCGCCGCGGTCTCCGTCGTCGAGGTCCGCGGCGTCTCGCCGGGGCTCCGGCAGGAGGAGTACAGCTTCTCGATCAGCCTGGCCCAGCCGGTCGAGCCGATGGTCAAGCTCGAGATCGTCGGGAGCGACGCCGAGGTGGGGGACTGGGTCGATCTGATCGCGCGCACGGCCAGCACGGGCACGCTCGGCGACGGGATGGTGTTCGTGACGCCGGTCGAGACGGCGGTTCGCATCGGTACGGGCGCCCGGGGCGACGCTGCGCTTCCCGCACCGGGCACGCG
Source organism: Gemmatimonadales bacterium (assembly GCA_050733215.1). Lineage (GTDB taxonomy): Bacteria > Gemmatimonadota > Gemmatimonadetes > Gemmatimonadales > GWC2-71-9 > DASQPE01. The sequence goes on along the minus strand of JBOHSN010000147.1, from coordinate 138 downwards.
CGGTCCGGACCCGCGCGCATGACGCGATGGGGGCGCCGCTGATCCGCTCCGCCGGAGCGCAGAACCGTCGGGCGCTCTGGGTCACGTTCGCGCTGACCTCGGGTTACCTCGTCGTCGAGGTCGTGGCCGGTTTGCTGA
>JBOHSN010000146.1:0-5792 GCA_050733215.1 Gemmatimonadales bacterium | reverse complement strand
CTACGTCTCCGGCATCGGCAAGGGGATGGCCGCGGAGTCGGAGCGGCCGCAGCTCCCGTGGGAGTTCCACGTCGTGGACGACGCGGCGGTGAACGCCTTCGCGCTGCCGGGCGGGTTCATCTTCGTCGCCCGGGGACTGATGACGTCGGTCGTGAACGAGGCCGAGCTGGCAGCGGTGATCGGTCACGAGATCGCGCACGTCACCCACCGGCACTCGGTCCAGCAGATCAGCCGGGCGCAGGTGGCGCAGCTCGGGCTCGTCGCGGGCTCGATCCTCAGCTCGACCGTCGCGCAGTACGGCGGGCTCTTCGGGCAGGGGCTGGGGATCCTGTTCCTCAAGTACGGCCGGCACGCGGAGCTGGAGGCGGACCACTCGGGCTTCCGCTACGCGCTGAACCAGAACTACGACGTGCGGCAGATGATCGGGATGTTCGAGGTGCTCGAGGGCGTCAGTGAGCTGAGCGGCGGGGGTAAGCTGCCCGAGTGGCTGAGCACCCACCCGAACCCGGGCAACCGGATCCAGGCAACCGAGGCACGGCTCGACACGCTGAAGCGGGATCTGTCGAACGCCACGATCAACCGCGAGGGCTACCTCCAGCGCATCAAGGGGATGACCTACGGCGACGATCCCCGGCAGGGCTTCTTCCGCGGCAACGCGTTCCTCCACCCCGGCCTTCGTTTCCAGCTCGAGCTGCCGCAGGGCTGGAAGGCGCAGAACACGCCGCCGGCGGTGGTGGCGGTGAGCCCGAACCAGGACGCCATCGTGCAGCTCGGGCTGGCAGGCAAGGTGGAGCCGACCCAGGCCGCGCGGCAGTTCCTCTCGCAGCAAGGCATCCGTGCGGGCGAGAGCTCGACCCAGAGCGTCAACGGCAACCCGGCCGCCACGAGCTACTTCGCCGCCCAGACCGATCAAGGGGAGATCCGCGGGATCGTGTCGTTCATCTCCTACCGCGGCACGACCTACGGGATCATGGGGTACACGCCCGCGAACTCGTTCGGGAACTACAACGGCACGTTCAAGCGGGTGATCAACAGCTTCCGCACGCTCACCGACCCGTCGGCGCTCAACGTGCAGCCGGCCCGGCTCGAGCTGGTGCAGGTGGACCAGCCGATGACGGTCGCCGAGTTCCAGCGGCGCTATCCGTCGCCAATCCGAGTGGAGGAAGTCGCGCTGATCAACGGGCTGAGCGGGCCGGAGGACACCATGCGGCCGGGACGGCTCTTCAAGCGGGTGACGGGGCAGATGATCGCAACGTCGACGAACCAGCCGCAGTGAACGGCGAGCGCGTCGGAAACCGGGCGGCGCTTGCGGGGACGCCGGGGGGTGCGCCGCTCATCGACAAGCACACAGTCGCCTCGCGGCGCACCCCCAGCGGCGTCCCCCGCGCCGCCCCGGGTTCCGGCGGTCGCGCTCCGCAGCGCCCCCCGAGGAGCTCTCACCCCGCCGGGAGCGCGGCCCCCTTGCTCTGTCAGGCATTGCCTAGACCGATTCCGACGCGCTCGCCGTTCACGACTGCCTGGGCGCGTTGGAAGACGTCGTACCACATCGCCCGCGTCAGCCGCCCGGTGTTCGTGTTCTGCCGGCTCGGATGGAACGACGTGATCAGGGTCCGCCCGTCGGGCAGCACGGCCTCAGCGCCGTGCGCGAACGGCGGGCGTTCCCGCGCCGGCAGCCGATCCCACCACCCGGATGCCCGTAGCCAACTCTCCCACGCGATCCGGCCGAGCGCCACGACCACGCGGACCTGACGCAGCAGCTCGAGCTCGCGGACGAGAAACGGCCGGCAGCGGTCGAGCTCGGCGCGGTCGGGGCGGTTGTCGGGTGGGGCGCAGTGGGCCGCGGCGGTGATCCAGCAGTCCGTCAGCGTGAGCCCGTCGTCGCGGTGCAGGGAGATCGGCCGGTCGGCGAAGCCGAAGCGGTGCAGGGCCTCCCAGAGCCAGGCGCCGCTCGAGTCGCCGGTGAACATACGCCCGGTGCGGTTGGCGCCGTGCGCGGCGGGTGCGAGACCGACGATCAGGAGGCGCGCACCCGGATCGCCCAACGAAGGAACCGGCCGGCCCCAGTAGGGCTCGTTCCGGAACTCCCGCTTCTTCGTTTCGGCGACGGATCGACGCCAGGTGACCAGGCGGGGGCAGCGGCCGCAGCCGACGACTTCGTCGCTCACGATGGACAGATGGTCGGATGGTCCGATGGTCAGTGTGTTCCGGGCGCCGCGGTCCATCTGACCATCTGACCATCCGTCCATCCTCAGCTCACCCGCCTCGTCTTCCGCTTCATGAAATCCATCAGAATGAACTGACCCAGCGTCATCGTGTTCGTGAAGTACGCCTTCCCCTTGCAGATGGCGGCCACCTGCTTCACGAACTCGATCAGGCTCCGGTCGCGCGCGAGCATGAAAGTGTTGATCATGATCCCGCTCCGCCGGCAGTTCGCCACCTCCCGGTACGTCGCCGCGAGAATCTGGGGATCGAGCCCCATCGAGTTCACGTAGATCCGTCCATCGGGCATCGTGAGCGCGGAGGGCTTGCCGTCCGTGATCATGATGATCTGCTTCATGTCCTTCTTCTGCCCCTGGAGAATCCGCCGCGCGAGCTTGAGTCCCTCGGCCGTGTTCGTGTGGTACGGGCCGACCTGCGCCGCCGCCAGCGCGCTCAGCGGGATCTCCTCGGCGGAGTCGTGGAACAACACCACGCGGAGGCTGTCGCCGGGGAACTGGGTGCGGATGAGGTGGGTGAGCGCCAGCGCCACCTTCTTGGCCGGCGTGAACCGATCCTCGCCGTACAGGATCATCGAGTGCGAGCAGTCCAGCATCAATACCGAGGCCGCCGAGGAGCGGTACTCGGATTGGAGCACCATCAGGTCGCTGTACTCGAGGCCGAGCGGAACCCCGATGCCCTCCCGCGCGATCGCACTGGTCAGCGTGGCCGGCACGTCGAGGTTCAGCACGTCGCCGAACTCGTACGGCTTGCTCACGCCCTCGGTCTCGACCCCGGTAGCGAGGTAGGGGGTGTCGTGCGCGCCGAAGCTCGACTTGCCCACGCTCCCCAGGAGGTTCTTGAGCGTCTTGTAGCCGAGGAAGTCGATGCCCTTCTCGGTGAGGCTGAAGTGGACCTGCTGGGCGGCCGACTGCGCGGCGCCGCCGGGCCCGAGCACGGACTGATAGCCCGCCGGCATCTGCGGCGTCTGGCCCACGTTCAGGTACCCCTCGTCGATCAGCCGCTGGACGATCCGGTCGAGCAGCTCACCGAGCTGCTGTTCGATCCCGCGGTCGCGCTCGGCGTCGCCGGAGCCCTCGCCTCGGAGCACCTGGAGCATCTCGGGGGTGAGCTGGCCCGAGTCCATGAGGGCCTGGAGGATGGCCTGCCGCAGCGCGTCGAGCGAACGGTCGCCATCCCCCATCTCGTCCTGCCAGAACGACTGCCCCTGGCCGGCGAACCCGGACTGCAGCAGGAAGTCGGTCAGCTGGTCCAGGAGGCCCTGGAGGTTGACGGCGTCCGCGAGCTCGGGGATGTACTTGCTGTAGGTGGTGAAGCGCATGGCCTGGTGAGCGGTGAGCGGTGAGCGGTGAGCGGTGAGCGGTGAGCGGGAACTCCTCTCAGCTCGACCTCTCGTCCTCCGGATAGTACTCCGCCAGGCGCCACGGTTCAACCTGTTGATCGGAGGCCCCGCTCAGCGCTCACCGCTCACCGCTCACCGCTTACCGCTCACAGTTATTTTCCGCCGTGCTCACCCCCGCTCCCGCCACCTTCTCTGCCCTCCGGCACCGCAACTTCCGCCTCTTTCTGGGGGGTCAGTTCCTGTCCCTCTGCGGCACCTGGATCCAGCAGGTCGCGCACGGGTGGCTGGTCCTCGAGCTCACCAACTCCGCGTTCGCCGTCGGACTGGTCACCACGCTCGGCTCGCTGCCGATTCTGCTGTTTACGCTGTACGGCGGTGTGGTTGCCGATCGGGTGGACCGGCACCGGTTCCTGATCCTGCTCCAATCGCTCATGCTGCTGGAGGCGGTCGGGCTGGGGACGCTCGTGGTGCTGGACCGGATCACGGTCGAGTGGGTCATGGCGCTGGCCATCATGTTCGGACTGCTCGCCGCGTTCGAGGTGCCGGTACGCCAGGCGTTCACAGCGGACATGGTGGGCAGGGAGGACCTCATGAACGCGATCGCGCTCAACTCGTCCGCCTTCAACCTGGCGCGGGTGGTCGGACCCTCGATTGCCGGCATCGTGATCGCCGGGGCCGGCATCGCGACGTGCTTCTTCGTGAACGCGGTGAGCTACCTCGCGGTCCTGGCCGGACTGCTCAAGATGGATGTCGGGCCGATGCCACCGGCTGCGGAGCACCTCGATGCGCGCTCGGCGCTGCGTGAAGGGTTCGCCTATGTGCTCGGCAACCGCTGGCCCAGGGCGCTGGCTCTGCTCATCGCCGGGTTCAGCGTCTTCGGCTTTCCGTTCATGACCATGGCGCCGGTGCTCGCCCGCGACGTGCTGGGTGTCGGCGCGGCGGGGTATGCGGCGCTGATCGCCTCGATCGGACTCGGGGCGGCCACGGCGGCGCTCTTCGTGGCCGGATGGGGGACGCGGTTCCGCAAAGGCCGGATGCTCGCCTGGACGTCGGTGCTCTTCGGCGTCACGCTCACCACCGCGGCGATCGCTCATAACTTTGCCGCGTCACTGGTGCTCTTTACCGCGGCGGGGTGGACGATGGCTGCGAACGGGATCCTGGCGAACACGCTGCTGCAAATCCATGCACCCGACCACCTCCGCGGCCGGGTCATGGGCGTCTACTCGTTCCTGGTCCTCGGCCTCGCGCCGCTCGGCTCGCTCCAGGCCGGCTGGGTGTCGGAGCACCTTGGCGTCGAGTGGTCGATCGGACTGGGCGGACTGGTGTGTGTTGCCATCGCGGCGTGGACGGTCTGGTCGCTGGCGCGACCGGGGCGGGAGAGGGCGGGAGCCGGCGGAAACGGGCGAGAACGGGCGAGAACGGGCGAGAACGGGCGAGAACGGGCGGGAACGGCCAGGGACCCGGTGGCGTAGGCGCCCTACCGCCCCTACCGCCCCTACCGCCCCTACCGCCCCTACCGCCCCTACCGCCCTTACCGCCCTTACCGTCTATTAGACCCGTGCTCATCACCATTTCCCGTCAGTACGGCGCCGGCGGCTCCGAGGTCGGCCGGCGCGTCGCGGAAGCGCTGGGCTGGCGGCTCGTGGACAACGAGCTGGTCGAGCGCGTGGCCGAGCGCGCGGGGCTCACCGCGGCCGAGGTGGCCGAGCGCGAGGAGAGCACGCCCACCTTCATCGAGCGGCTGGCGCGGGTGCTCGCGAGCTCCACGCCGGAGCTGTTTCCCCCGCCGAAAGGCACCGTGCCCGAGCTGTCCGAGCCCGCGCTCGTGCGCATCACCGAAGCGGTGGTGGCGGAGGTGGCGGCCGAGGGTCGCGTCGTGCTGATTGGACGGGCAGCGCCCGCGGTGCTCGACCGCGACCGCGACGCCCTGCACGTAAAGCTGGTGGCGTCGCCCGCGTTCCGCGTGCGGCTGGCCGCGGAGCGGCTGGGCATGGACCTGAAGGACGCCGAGCGGATCATGCGGCAGACCGACGAAGCGCGGGAGCGCTATCACCGCGAGCGGTATCACCGGGACTGGCGCGACGCGGTGAATTATCACATGGTGCTGAACAGCGAGCGGCTCGGGCTCGACGGTGCTGCTGAGGTGATCGTGGCGGAGGCGAAGCGGCGGGGCTGGAAATAGGGAGGAGAGGGAGGGAGAGGGAGGGAGAGGGAGGGAGTAGGCTGTTACGCT
>JBOHSN010000145.1:0-6196 GCA_050733215.1 Gemmatimonadales bacterium | reverse complement strand
TCCGAGACCCCCACCAACGACGCCGTGAACTTCGTGACCGGTGCCGGCGGATTCCTGCAACAGGTGATCTTCGGCTGGACCGGCCTCCGCCTGGGCGAGCGCGGGTTGGAGCCGGTGTTTCCCCCACTACTGCCGTCGAGCGTGAAGCGGCTGGTCCTGTGCGGCATCAGCGTGCGAGGCGAACGCTACGATGTGCTCGTGGATTCGGCCGGACGGCGCATGATTCCCAGCCAGTGCGGGGACTCGAGATGATCGCGGGCATGTTGGCGCTGGTCCTGCTCCAGCTCCCGACGTCGCTGCCGGGCGCGCAACCGACGCTTCCCGTGCTCGACTTCCCCGAGCCCGGTCTGGACGACAAGGCTTCGTATCAAGGCTATCAGACCCGATTCTATCGCGACTCGAAGCAGAATACCGTCCAGATCTACCTCGAGCCGCGCGGCGGGCGGGTCGTCGCTCTGTGGGCCGACGCGGCAAACGCGAGCGTCGGGTTCACCGTACGGGGTGCCCAGGGGCGCCCGCCTCCGCTGAGGTGGGGCGCCGAGGCGGCGGAGGTCGCCGATTCGGAGGCAGTCCGCACGCTGGAGTACTGGCTCGAAGCCGACGCATCCGCGATCGACATCGGAGGATTCCTGCTCGGCTCAATGCGGGTGGAGCGCGACCTCCAGTACGCTCACCGTCACCTGTTGCCGTTCGGCGCAGCCCCGTTCCGGGTCGCGGAGGAATCGCTACTCGTGGCGAATGTCGCGGGGCTTCCGGTGGAGGAGCGCGGGCGCCACCTCGAGCTCCTCCGCGCGGCCGGTATCGCGGAGCTGCGCTCGCGCCTTCAGCCCACGATCGTCCGCTCCGGAAGCGACACCGGGTGGACCGTGCGAGTCGAGCGGCCGTCGCTCGACGGCCGAAACCGGCTCGGGCTCGAGCTCGCCGGGATGCCAAGCGAGACAACCGCGAGGGTGGCCGGGCGAACAGTGTCCGTGCAGAGCCGGTCCGGTGCCCCGATACGCCTGCGGGTCCGGGTCGCGACCGATGCCGCCGCGCTCACCCCGCTCGGCCGGGGCGAGATCTTCAACCCGGCCTTCCTGGCGTTCCTGGCTGCCGCGCGCGCCGAAACCGACAGCGCCGGAGTGGCGCGCTACCGGCGCCTGGAGCGCCAGGTCCGGGCTGTCGAGCTCCTGAGCTCGGAAGAGAAGCTCATGGCCGGCCTGCCGAGCTTCGCGACGTACTTCGGCCGCGACATGATGATGACCGCGCTCATGATGCAGCCGATCTGGGCGGCGGAGATGTCCGAGCACGTCATTGCCAGCGTGCTGCGCAAGCTCGGGCCGGCCGGTCAGGTGAGTCACGAGGAGGCGCTCGGCGGGCAGGCGATCCGCGAGAACGCCCAGCGCTACGACTCCCTGCTCACCGCGTACTTCCCGGCGGCCCGAACGAGCCGCGCGCAGCAGGCCGACAGCCTGCTCGCCCTGGCGCGCGACCTGCTCCGGGAGCTGCAGGCGACCCGCGAGAACTATCACATGATCGACGACGAGTTCCAGCTCCCGGTGCTCGTGGCGCGGTACCTGGCCGATCCGGATCTGCCGGCGACTCGAAAGCGAGCCTTCCTGTACGACGCCTCCGACGCCCGTGGCCCACGGCTGGCGCTGCTCCTGCGCGAGATGGCGCTGGTCGCCCGGCAGACCCGTCCCTACGTCGAAGATCCCCGAGTCGCAAACCTCGTCGGCTTTCCGAGGCGTACCCCGCAGCATTGGCGCTCGGCCAGCTGGCGCGACAGCGATGCGGGGTACGCCGGCGGCCGCTTCGCCATGGACGTGAACGCCATCTGGGCTCCCCAGGCCCTGGAAGCGATCGCTACGATTCTGGCGACGCTTCCCACCATCGGCGTCGGCGTCGCCGTGCTGGACTCCATCGCTCCCGAGCTGCGAGACTCCCCTTTGGGGAAATACTCGCGTGACTCGACGGCGCTCCGGCAAGCCATCGAGATCTGGAGAAAGGCTCGACGTCACTTCGCCGTCGCCCTCGGCCGAGACCGGATACGGGAGCGGGTCCAAGCCAGGCTGGGGTGGCTTCCCCGGGACGAGCGGAGCTATTGGCAGAAGCTGGTGAGCTCGAGCGGCGGATTGCCCGACTCGCTCCGCTTCCTCGCCCTGTCCCTCGATTCGGCGGGAACCCCGATCCCGGTGGTCAACTCCGATGCGGCAACCGGGCTCCTCCTCGAGAGCCAAACCGACCGGATTCTGTCCGGGGCGACGAGAGCAGATGCCGAGCTCCAGGATCTCGAGCCGTTCGGGACGGCCTACCCTGTGGGTCTCTTCGTGGACGGACTCGGTCCGCTGGTGGCGAACGATGCCTATGCCTCACCGGAGCTCTGGGCCCGCTTCCGGAAGGATCACTATCACGGCCCCAGGGTCGTCTGGGGGCGGGAGGTGAACCTCCTCTTCATCGGCCTGGCGAACCAGATCGCCGCGGCGTACGAGGCCGGCGGGCGGCTCAAGGATCCCTCGCTGGAGCGGTACGTCCGCACACTCGACTCCGCGCTGCGACGCACGCTCGTGGCGGTTCGTGCGTCTGGACTGGAGCACAACGAGCTGTGGAGTTATCGGATCGAGGGTGGGCGCCTGCTACCGGTCAGATACGGGACCAGCTCGGATGTGCAGCTGTGGAATACGACCGATCTCGCCGTGGAATTCGTGCTCTCTCGACTCCCCCCAGCGGAGGGTCCTCACCACATGATCATCCCGGAAGCGCGCGAGGCCGGTTGGCGACTCCTCTTCGATGGCAAGACCACCGCCGGCTGGCGTGGCTACCGCACGGATGCGATGCCTGCCGGCTGGCAAGCGATCGGTGGCGCACTCACGCGTGTTGCCCCCGCCGGGGACATTGTCACCATCGATCGGTACGGCAACTTCGAGCTCGCACTGGAGTGGCAGGTAGCCAAAGGCGGCAACAGCGGGATCTTCTACCGCGTGAGCGAGGACTTGGAGTACCCCTGGCAGAGCGGCCTGGAAATGCAGGTCCTCGACGACCGAGCGCACCCAGACGGCCGTTCGCCCCTGACGTCGGCCGGTGCCCTCTACGGAATCTACCCGGCCAGGCCTGGCGTCGTTCGACCCGCGGGCGAGTGGAATGCGGTACGGCTGGTGGTAAACGGCAACCACATCGAACACTGGCTCAACGGAGTGAGGATCGTCGAAGCGGAGCTTGGAAGTCCGGACTGGCAGGCACGGGTCAACGCGAGCAGGTTCGGGACGATGCCGCGCTACGGCCGGAACCACTCGGGCCACATCGGACTCCAGGACCACGGTGACCGGGTGAGCTACCGGAACATCCAGATCCGTGTTCTCCCGTGACCACCATACCAGCGTGATCTACATGGAAGTTTCTGACTTTGCCAAGCTGTTCGATCACTCGATCGTCCGTCCCGATGCTACCCGGGCGGAGGTGGGTCAGCTCGCCGACACCGCCATCCGGCTGGGCACCGCCACCCTCACCGTTCAGCCACACTACATCCGATTCGCCGCTGAACAGCTGCGAGGCTCGGGTGTCCTCGTAGGAACCGTGGTTGGCTTTCCCCATGGCAACGAAACGCCTTCCATGAAGGAGTATCAAGCCAGGGAGGTCCTCGACCTCGGTGCCGAAGAGATCGACATGGTGATGAACATCCCTGCCCTCAAGAACAGCGAGAAAGAGCTGTTCATCCGGGATGTCGAAGGTGTTGTCAGCGCCGCCGAGGGAGTGAAGGTGAAAGTCATCATCGAGACCTGCTACTTGACCCGAGAGGAGAAGCGACGGGCCTGCGAATGGATTGTTCAGGCAGGCGCTCACTTCGTGAAGACATCGACTGCCTACGCCGACGGGGGTGCTACGCTGAACGATGTCCGTCTGATGTACCAGGTCGTCAAGGGGCGGTGCCAAGTGAAGGCCGCCGGAGGGATCCGGGAACTACCCGAGGTTTTGGAATACCTCCGGGCTGGTGCGCGGCGTTTCGGCTCCACCCGGACAGACCACTTCGTGCGCGCCTTCCAAGACTTGCCCCCAGCTGACAAAGCATCCTTTGCGAAGTACTTGCCTGACACGTTGGGACCGACCCACGCGATCCGCGTTCTCCCGTAACGAGGTTCGGCTCCGCCTTTCGGACCGATAGGTGACGCGCTCGGCGGCGGGGTCGCGGCGCGTGATGATCCCCACCGGGAGGTCCGCCTGCCGGGTGATCGCGCCCGTGCATCGCGCTCCTGCGCCGTAAGCGCGAGCGCGACGCCGTTCGACCAGCCGAATCCGTCCTGGGTGGGATACTCGCCGCCGCCGGCCCGCCGGTTCAGGTCCACAACGTCGTACTTCTCCGTCATCTTTCCCGTAGACTGGTAGGTGCGGCGATTGAGGGCGAGCCAGCGCTCACGGGCCAGGTCGGCTAAGTCGCCGCGGCCGTATCGCCGTACGCCCTCGATCGACAGCCACTCCAGCGGCGGCCATCCGTTCGGCGCGTCCCACTGCTGCCCGGAGGCGATGAGCGTGGTGACGAAACCTCCGGCCCTGAGGAAATCGCGCTCGAGGCGCGCGGCGACGGCGCGACCTTGTTCCGACGTCGCCAAGCCGAAGTACAGCGGGGCCGCGGCTGCGAGGGTCGGCCGGTCCGTCACGCGCTCGCCGGTGCGCCAGCGCACGTCGTAGAAGAAGCCGCGCTCCGGATCGTAGGCTGCCGCGAGCAGCGCGCGCCGGCGGTTCGCGGCCGCGGCGGTGAATCGCGCTGCGACCTCGGCGTCGCCCGCTCGCCCGCGTAGCCGCCGTAAAGCGGCGATGGTCTGCTCGGCGTGATACATCAGACTGTTCAGGTCCACCGGCAGCAGCTCGATCGTCTCGAGCGTGCACAGATCCGTCGGGTCGCGCATCCAGCGGCTCGAGAAGTCCCAGCCGCTCTCCGCCGACGCGCGCAGGTTGCGGTAGAGGGCCACGCGCTGTGCGGCCGGAACCGTCTGGGCGAGCCCATAGTCTTCGCGGTACGACTCGGGCCGCGGCTCCGGGATGTCGTCGAAGTAGCGATTGAGCACGGCGCCATCGCGAAGCCTGACCACACGCCGGTAGGCTGCCCCCGTCGCGAGCCGGCTCGCCCCATCCATCCAGAACCCATGCTCCGCCTCGAGCGCATCCAGGTAGCGCAGCGCCTGCGTGCTGTCCGTCGCACGGGCATAGAGGCCCACCATCGCGGCGAAGTATGGCGGCTGGCTGCGTCCGAGATAGTAGGTTCGATTGCCGTTCGGGATGTGCCCGACGGTGCGAATCAGATGGGCAAAGTTGTCGAGCATCCTGCGCACGAGATCCGTGCGTTCACTCTCGACGAGTCCGAGCATCGTGAAGTACGAATCCCAGTAGTAGACCTCGCGGAACCGGCCGCCAGGCACCACGTAGGGGTTGGGCAGCGGGATGAGCGACGAGTACGGTGAGGGAGCGTCGGCCGCACGGGTGAGCGCGCGCCACAGCGTTCGGATGTGCGCCTCCATGGATCGCGTCGTGTCCGTGTGGAAACCCTCGCCGGCTGCTCGCGGCTGGTCGAAATGTTGATCCACGAACGTGCGAAGATTGAACCCCGCGCCTCGCTTCTCGATGGCGTAGCGCGCGGCGACCTCCGACGGCGGCCGCAACGCGCGCGCGTCCGCGAAGGTCTTCGAGTCGGGGAAGAGCGCCGCCATCTGCACGTCGTGAAACAGCGACCCCAGATCGCGTACCGGCTCGTAGCGCGCCGCCGACGCCGCAGGGACGACGCCGGATGGGGCGGAGGACGTCGAGCTCTGACAACCAGGGACGGACAGCGCCAGCGTGGCGAGAAGCGCGAGGATGGACGTCGTGCGAGCGCGAGGGCGCGGGATCATTGCACTGGCCGGTTGACGAAGCGCGAGACAACGCATCAGATGGCGGCGGCGGGCTCTCGAAGCTCACGGTCGAGAGCGGCGGCCGTGGCGGCGGCGGTCTCGCCCAGCACGACGTGCACGACCGAGTCAGAGATGCGCAGCACGCCGGATGCTCCCGCCGCCTCCAACACGGACTCGTCCACCGCTCGAGCGTCGCGCAGCTCGACCCGCAGGCGCGTGAGAGCGCACACCTCGACGCAGGTAATGTTGTCCGCACCTCCCAGCGCCGCGAGCAGTGCCGCCGCGCGCGTCCGGTGCTCCGGCGTGACCGCGACCTCCCGTTCGACCGGGGCCTGCGC
>JBOHSN010000144.1:0-6319 GCA_050733215.1 Gemmatimonadales bacterium | reverse complement strand
GGAGCACGGCGATCACCGGCGGAGCCGGAATAAGCCGAGGAGCAGAAGAGCGGAAGAGCAGGTGACGCGCGCCGAGTACCAGAACCGCGGCGAGCACGGCGGCGATGCCTGCTTTCCACCACCATCGGCCCGTCTGCTCTTCCGCGCCTCGGCTCTTCTGCGGGTTACGCAACGCCTCCGCGAACGCCCCCGCTGTCGCGAACCGGTCCTCGGCGCGGCGGGCGAGCCCCCGTTGCAACACGGCGTCCATCCCGGCCGGTACGTCGGGTCGCCCCTTCCGAGCGCTGGGCGCCGGCTCCGTGAGGCGCCGCACGATGACTTCCCGGACGGTCTCGCCCGGGAACGGCGCGGTGCCGGTGAGCGCCTCGAACAGCACCCCAGCCAACGCATAGATGTCGGTGCGCCCGTCAACCGGGCCTTCGCCGCTCGCCTGCTCGGGGCTCATGTACAGGGGAGTGCCCACCGCGATGCCGGTCTCGGTGAGTCGTACCGACTTGCCGTCCGAATCCTCGAGGGCGCGCGCGATGCCGAAGTCGGCCAGGAGCCCGTGCCCGGTGGAGCTGAGCATGATGTTGTCGGGCTTGAGATCGCGGTGGATCACGCCCTGTTCATGCGCGTAGTGCAGTGCCTCCGCGAGCTCGGCTCCCAGGGCCGCCACCTCCGCGGTGGGCAGGGGGCCATCGCGCTCGATCCGGTCTCTGAGGGAGCCCCCGGCGATGAACGGCATCGCGTACCAGAGCCGGCCCGCCGCGGCACCGGAGTCGAAGAGCGGGAGGATGTGAGGATGCTGCAGCTTCGCGGCCAGGTGGATCTCGCGCTGGAACCGCTCCAGCCCCACCGCCGAGCCGAGCTCGTCGTGGAGCACTTTGAGCGCGACCGGGCGGTCGTGCCGGAGGTCACGGGCGAGCCAGACGGTCGCGGCCGAGCCGCGGCCCAGCAGCGTTTCGACGGCGTACCGATCCGAGAGCGCTCCTACCAGCGCCTCGAGCTCGGCCGGTACCGGCGTCTCAGGACTCACCGCCACTCCGAGAAATGCACCAGCCCCCGCGGGACGCGCGTGCGAATACCGGCGACCGCGACCCATACGTTTCGCCGGGACGTCCTAACCTGTGCTGTGGCGTGCTACTCCGCCAGCGCGCCGGCGTCAGCGACGAGCGTCCGGAACCGGGGGTGCTCCCGGAGCGGCGCCCACGCGGGGTCCGCCCTGAGCGCTTCGCGCGTGATGGGCGACGGGATCCCGAGGAGGGGCTCGAGCAGCTCGATGGCGCGGTCGGGTTCGCCCACCATCATATGCACCCGAGCCCGGGTGACCGTTATGTAGGGCCCGGCCAAGGCGTCCTTGCTGATCGGCAGCAGCTCGGTGGAGCGGCTCACCGCGCGGGTCGCCTCGGCCCGCCGGTTCAAATGGGCGTACGCGAGGCCGAGCCAGCTCAGGTTGTACGCGTCGTCCGGCGCGCTCCGGAGCCGGTGCTCGAGGAGCGATCGGGCGGAATCGGCGTAGCTGCGCTCCAGCGCCGCTCGCCCCCGAAAGCGCGCATTCTCGGCCTTGAGGCCGTAGTAGCGCAGCGTGTCGCCGGCGAAGCCTTCCAGCGTGAGGGCATCGAGGGCCGGGAAGAAGGTGCTGTCAGAGGTGAGGACGCTGCTCACCGTCTGGTCGTTGGCGAGAATCGCCGGCCCGAGCTGCGCCAGGGTCATGCGCTCGAGCGCCTGCCGGAGCACGGCGCGGGAGCGGGCCAGGTCGCCGCGCCAAGCCAGATACATCTGTGCCTTCTCGGCGTAGGGGTTCGCCCAGTCGGGCGCCAGGGCAATCGCGCGGTCCAACTGGCGCTCGGCCTCCGCGTAGCGCCGGGTCATGCTGAGCGCGCTGCCCAGGTCATACGCCCGCAGGTTGGACCGCGGATCGTACCGCACCACCTCCGCGAAGCCCGTAATCGCCCGGTCCCAATTCCCCCGCCGGCGCTCGATCGCCGCGATGCCGGCGAGGATCAGCTCGTTGCTGGGTTGGCGCCGCCGCGCGGCCTCGAAGTGCTCCAGCCCCCGCGGGTAATCACGGAACCCACGGTAGTAGTAGTACCCGAGCGCCATCCGGCCCTCGGCGAGGTCGGGCACGAGCACCAGGGCCGACTCGGCCGCGGCCCGCGCGAGCGCCAGCCGGGCGTCGGTGCGGTCGTAGCCGAGCCAGTACACCTGCATGTGGGCGAGGGACAGCCGGGCCAGTGCCAGCGCGAACCCGGGATCGCGCTCCACCGCCTTGCCGTAGAGCTCGCGCGCGGCCTGGAGCGTCGTCCGGCCGTAGCCCCGGGTGAGGTACTCGTTGCCTCGCAGGTAGTAGTCGTACGCGTCCGGATCGCCCGTGCCCCCGGCGCTCAGGGCGGTGCGCTCCGGTGCCTGCAGCGCGAGGTCGAGCGCGCCCGTGACCCGCTCGGCGATGCCGGCCTGGAGGGTGAAGATGCGCGTAAGCTCCGCATCATACGTCTCCGCCCAGAGGTGGGTGTCATCCCGAACCCGGATGAGCTGCGGCGTCACCCGCACCCGTCCGGGACCGCTCGAATCGCGTTCCCACCGGACGCTCCCCTCGAGCAGGTAGGCCGCGCCGAGCTCCTGCCCGATCCGCTTCAGCGGCTTCGTCGTGTTGCGGTACTGGTCGGCGCTCGTACGTGAGATCACCCGGAGGCCGGCAACGCTGGCGAGTCGGCTGGTGATCTCCTCCGTAAGTCCATCCGCGAAGTACTGATCCGCAGGCTGGCCAAGGTTCTTGAAGGGAAGCACGGCGATTACCGGGACGGACGGGGGAGCAGGCGGACGGGCGGGCAGAAACCGAAAACCAAGCGCCGCAGCACCCGCGAGCACGGCCGCTCCAGCCGCGATCCGCCAGCTGCGCCGAACGCGCTGCGCGCGTATCCGCCCGCCCGCCTGACCGCCTGCAAGCGTTTCGGCGAACAGCGCCGCCGACGCGTAGCGTTCCGCGGGGTTGCGGGCGAGCGCACGGAGGAGGACGGCGTCCACTCCCCTCGGCAGGTCCGGCCGGCGAAGACGAGCCGACGGGGGAGGCTCCAGCACGCGCCGGGTCATCACCAGCCGGGCGCTCTCGCCCTCGAACGGTGTGGCCCCGGCCAGCATCTCGTAGGCCACGGTCGCGAGGGCGTACACATCGGCGCGGGCGTCCACCCGGCCTTCGCCGAGCGCTTGCTCGGGGCTCATGTAGAGCGGGGTCCCGACGACGATTCCCGCACCCGTGGTCGAGGGCCCCATCTCGTCCTCGACCGCGCGCGCCAGGCCGAAGTCGGCGAGCAGGGCGTGCCCCTCCGCGGAGAGCATGATGTTCTCCGGCTTGACGTCGCGGTGAATGACGCCCTGACCGTGCGCGTAGGTGAGCGCCTCGGCCACCTCCTGCGCGAGCAGCGTCGTCGCGGCTACGCTCATCTGGGGCTCGCGGGCGAGACGGTCGCGCAGCGAACCGCTCTCCACGAACGGCATCGTGTACCACAAGCGCCCGGCCGCGGTGCCGGAATCGAAGAGCGGAAGGATGTTGGGGTGTTGAAGCCGGGCGACGGTCAGGATCTCGCGCTGGAATCGCTCGATGCCGAGCGTCTCGCCGACGACGGCGGCGAGCACCTTGAGCGCGACCCGACGCTGGTGCCGTGCGTCCACCGCCAGGAACACCGTCGCCGAGGTGCCGTGACCGAGCACATCCACGATGGCGTAGCGGCCGCCGAGATCGGCGCCGATGGCCTCGGCTTCTGGTACGGCCATGCTGACCCTGAGGGAGAGGCTGTAAGCTAGCGCCGCCGCAAGGGCATGGCAGGTTGCCGGCTGGCGTTCATCGCACGCTCACCTGCGGGGCGCGGCCCTCGGCAAAGGCGAGCGCGAAGAGGATGAGTGCTGCGGAGGTCCTTTACAGATCGAGCGGGAAGGCAGCGATCGTGACGGTCACGCTCTGGCCGGCCTGAACCTGCACGCCGGTCGCGTAGAAGTAGTCGAGCCCGAATTCGGACGGGGTCACCCGCACCTCGTAGCAGCCCGGATCCATCTGCCAGCTGCCCGTCTCGCCGCCGAACATGATCGCGCCGACGCCGTTGTTCGGATCGCCCAGGAGGTCCGAGCTCCACGAGCCGCCGGTGTTGCAGGCACGGGTCCGGATGAAGAGGCCGGAGCCGGTCGGCGCTGCGTTGGTGATCACCAGGGTGCCCTTGCTCTGGCTGGGCGGAGGGGTGGACGGACCGGACGGGCCGCTCGCATCGTCACCACCACCACATGCCGCCGCCGTGAGCGCGAACGTCACCAGAGCCGAGTTGATGAACCGACGAGCAGACATTGTGACCCCCTGAGACACTCGACCATCACCCGGCACTCGCCACCACCGGAAACTCCCCCGTGGCGCGCCCGACCGCGCGCCACATCACCCGTGCAATCAGCAGATACGCTTCTGCCCAGGCCGACCGCGTCTCCTCGTCGAACGCCGGCCCGAGCTGCCGCTCGAACGTCCAGAGCAGGGCGGCGCCGACGCTGCCGTAATCGCTATCCCGCACGCCGTAGGCTGCGTGGCGGGTGCCGAGACGCACCACTTCGCCGATCAGGGCTTCGGGCTGGTCGAGCAGATGGACGATCTCGTCCAGCATTCGCATCAGCTTGCAGCCCTGATCGGCCAGGTCCGTCGCACCGAACAGGCTGCGACACCCGGGGTTCAACTCGAACAGGCGCTCGTAGAACGCGGCCGTGGCGCCGGAAGCCAGAGGAGCAAAGCGGCACCAGCTGTGGCGCACGAGGTGGATCTGCTGGGGGGTCATGGGCGGGAGCGTTGAGGGGTTCGCTATCGGTGCGGCGTGAAATGAGCAGTGAGAGGTGAGCAGTGAGAGGTAAGAGGTGAGCGGTGGGGGTGCGGTGGTGGGCCCGTCCACCTCTCATCTCTCACCTGCTACCGGCTCGGATTGGCGCTGAACGATCCGCCCACCCGGAGCTCACGGTCTTCCCGGTCCGGCTCGGCCGCCAGGAAGCCGACCGCATCCATCTCGAAGCGGCCCGCCATGTGGCGGAGGCTGGAGCTCGTGATCGCGATCGTGCCGCGGTGGGCGCGGAACACGCCGGTCGGCCGCGTGATCGAGCCGGTGATCACGAGCGCCTGGATGCCGTCGGCACTCGGCGACTCGGTGATGCGGTATTGACCCGCCCACGGCCGGCTGCCGTCCCACCGGGTCAGCACTACCGCGCCGTCCTCCGCGCGCGCGCCGAGCGTGATGACGAAGGGGCCGTCGTGGCTGCCGCGCGTCTGGCCGAACTCCGCGCTGCCGCGCAGGGTTGCGGTGGCGGCTCCGTGAAGCTCCGCGATGTAGCTGGCCGGGGCTTCGGGCATCGCCACCGCCGTGGCCGACAGCAGGAGCGCCGCTCCCACCCAGTAAGTAGACTTGCCGCTCATGGTCTTATCCTCCGCTCGTCAGGTGGATATTGTTCGCCGGTTCCGTGACCGGCCTCATCGCTGGCGGCAATGATACGGGCCCGGATCACGCCCCCATCACCTCGCGATCACCTATCGCAACGTGTTGTATCTCCAGACGTTCGGACGGCTTGCCGTAACGGCTGACGGCCAGCCGTTGGCCGGCGCGGCGTCCCAGCCGCGGCGCCTCGCGCTGCTCGCCATGCTCGCCTGCGCCGGCGACCGGGGGCTAACGCGCGAGAAGCTGCTGGCGTTCTTCTGGCCCGATGCGGACGAGGAACGCGGGCGGCGCGGGCTGAGCCAGGCGGTCTACGCGCTCCGGCAGGATCTGGGGAACGAGGAGGTGATCGTCGGGAGCAAGGAACTGCGGCTGAATACCGACGTCTTGCGGAGCGACGTGGCGGAGTTCGGCGCGGCCGGAAGCGGGGGACAGTGGGAGCGGGCTGCCGGCCTCTACGCCGGGCCCTTCCTGGACGGCTTTCATCTGCCCAGCGCGCCGGAGTTCGAGCGGTGGGCTGACGAGCAGCGCACCGGGTTTGCGCGAGAGTACACCGATGCGCTCGAGCGGCTGGCCCGGGCGGCCACCGGTCGGGGCGAGCACCTCGCGTCAGTGGGCTGGTGGCGGAAGCTCGCCGCCCAGGACCCACTCAACGCTCGCGTGGCCACCGGACTGATGCAGTCGCTCGTCGCGTCGGGGGACCGGAACGGCGCGCTCCAGCACGCCCGGATCTACGAGGCGCTGGTGGAGCAGGAGCTCAATCTGCCGCCCGATCGCGAAGTCGTGGCGCTCGCGGAGCGGATTCGCACCGCGCCCGCGCCCGCCCCCGCTCCGGCACCGGCGCCGACTGCCAAGCCGGGGCCCGTTCCGCCGCCGCCGCCGCCGGAGCC
>JBOHSN010000143.1:0-6398 GCA_050733215.1 Gemmatimonadales bacterium | reverse complement strand
GGTGCACATCCAGCGCGACATACTTGGTCGTCCGCTTCATGAGAGCCGCTCCTTGCTGGGGGCCACGGGTCTGGGTCGACTCCATGGTAGCAGCCAGGGGCACGCTCTCAACATGCGTTAGGCCGCAGGTGGCTCATGTCCCGAACCCGACTGCCGGCGCTCGCGCACTCGAGCCGCAGCAAGCGCGCCCGCACCCAAGAATGCGACCTCAATCTCGTAGTGTGACACTCCGCGATGGCGATGCTCGACAAGACGCGTGACGCGGCCACGCCGCCGCCGCTCCGTGAACTTGAACCCTGGAACCAGCTTGAGGGGCGGCGGTCAGGTGCAACGCCTGGTTCGGCGCGGATTGCCGCCGCCAGAAGTGACCGGCCACGTCCAATCTCTCGGCGGAGCCATCCTGCTCACACATGCTGATCGACGAGGATCGGGTTTCCATCAGGGTCCACAGCGACGAAGCTGGCCGGCCCCGTTGTGCTCTCGTCCGCCTGTTGTTGCAACTGCACCCCTTGTGCCTTCAGCTGGCGCTGCAGATCGCGGACGTCGGTGAAAGAGGCGAGCTTCTGAGCGTTGCCGTCCCAGCCGGGGTTGAAGGTGAGAATGTTCTGCTCAAACATCCCTTGAAAAAGCCCGATCGCGTGATTGCCGTTCTTCAAGATCAGCCAGTTCTGCGAGGCATCTCCGGCGAAGACCTTGAAGCCAAACTTTTCGTAGAACCTCCTCGAAGCCTCGATATCCTTGACAGCCAAGCTGATCGAAAACGCGCCAAGCTCCATGCTTTGCTCCTTTCGGTACGGAAGCGGTTGCCGCCGAACGGATGAGGATTAAGCTACGGCGGGGCCGCCGACAGCTGGCGCACACAACCGCGACGGGCCCCGCCGACAGCTTCAATCCACAGTTAGTCCGACACGTGCCGATGCTATCGGTGCGCAACGGCCCACCCTATCAGTGCGATCCCCACGACGGCCAGGAGCAAAGGCAGAGGGCCTGCACGACGCAGACACCTCGGACCCTCGTGACGCACGGACCACCATGAGACAGCAAACAGCGCGATGGCCACGCACACTAGAGCCACGCCCGCCGCTATTAGCGCAGCACCAGTCGTGCGTGTCGGCCTAACGAAGTGCGCATCAGCTGCAGGCGATCATGCTGGCGCCAGCGCCAACTTACGTTCGGCAGCGTCCTATGGGGACGCTGCGCCGGCGCGGAGCTCAGGACGGTTCCGGCCTGTCGGCTGCATGCGCGGGTTAGGCCGCCGCCCGCTCGATTCAGTTTGGCCGCTGGGCGACAGCCAGGAGATGGGCGCTGCTTCCCAGGACGGACGGCTCCGTTTCCACCATTCGAGCCACGCGCAACAGTGCTGCGCGCCTGTTGGCGTCCCCCATTCGTTCAGCCACATCCGGCAGGATCCAGCCTGGACCTTCTAGGCCGTACACCCCGTCCAAGGCGAGGCCAGCAGCCCGCACCTCGGTCGCCAGCTCCTCAGGGCGATGAAAATAGGCCGTCGTGAAGTAATCCAGTCGCTCCGTCGGATTGCGGTGTTGGCCGTCCCGAAGATCTTGCTCCACGATCAGCGCGAACCGGGGGTCCTGCAGGAGGTCTCGCGCGAGACCGTCCAACGCTGAGGCCCACCGGGAGATGGCCGCGGCGAACAGCCGGCCGCCCGGCCTAAGCACGCGCGCCGCCTCTTGCAGCGACCGAGCCCGATCCCCTGGGTCGGTCAGGTGGTACAGCGGGCCGAGCAGGAGGACGACGTCTACGGTTTCAGCTGGCACGTCCAAGGCGCGTGCGTCGCCCACTCGGCAGGAGACGAGCGGCCGCTCGGCCGCGGCGCTGCGCCCCTGGGCTTCAGCCACTAGCCGCGGCACCGGATCGAGCAGATGGACCGCATAGCCCGCCTCGGCGAGCCAGAGGGCATAGGCTCCGGCTGCTCCACCAACGTCCACGACGGTACCCGGCGGTGGCGGCGCATATCGCTGAATCAAGTCTCGGGTGCGCGCCTCCTCGAGCTGGAACGGCCCCTGCTTGAGCCGAGCTTCTTCGGGTGCTCGCTCGTAGTAGTCGGTAATGACCCGATCGAAGCCCTTGGGAGGCGCCTCGCCCATCCGTCTCTCCCCTTGCGGTCGGCCTAACGCATTGTGCTTCAGCGGCGGGCGCCTCAAGGAACTGAGCGGCCGCGCCGGCCTCCGATCAACGTCGGGGCGCGGCCGCGACTTGTCAAAGCGGAGCGCCGGGGCGCCCGTCCGCCTGCAAGCACTTGTTCGACCTCACCATCGGCCGTTTCCTGTGTCATCGAATGGCGTATCCTCCGTCAACCACGAGCGCCGTTCCTGTTACGAAGCGTGCCGCCGCTGACGCGAGAAACACCGCGGCCCCAGCGCATTCGTCGGCCGTCCCGAAACGGCCGGCCGGCGTTCGCGTTAGGATCTCTTGGTATAGCGGCATGCCCTTTACCGGCGCCGTAAGATCGGTATCGATCCAGCCCGGGAGAATTGCGTTCACCTGAATGTTGTGGGGTGCGAGCTCAATCGCGAGGGATTTCGTCAGCTGGATGATCGCCCCTTTGGCCGCGCTGTACGATGGCACGAGTGCGGAGCCAAAGAGCGAGTAGGCACTTGCGATGTTGATGATCTTGCCAGCCTGCCGCTTAGTCATCGACTGCGCGGCGTACTTGGCAAGGAGGAAGCACGCCGTCAAGTCGGTCTCGATGACGCGATCCCAGTCCTCCGGCGAAAGCTCTAAGACCCCGCCGAAGGCCGCGACCGCCGCGTTGTTGACCAGAATCGACACCGGCCCGAGGGCGCTCTCGACGGCGGCCAGCGCCGGTTGCAGCTGGCTCCGGTCGGCCACGTCGACTTGCAGGGCCACCGCCGGAGCACCCACTGCCCGGAGGGCTGCGAGCGCCGCCGCATTCTTCTCGCCATTCCGCCCCAAAATGGCAACCTTTGCCCCCGCGCCCGCCAATCCGAGCGCAATAGCACGGCCGATGCCGCCATTGCCGCCGGTGACAACGGCAACCTGGCCGTCAAGGTCAAAGGCTTGGAGATCTGTCATTCTGCCCTCCGGAGTGTCGTGTGAGGCTAACACCGGGGTTGAGCTGCGAAGGCCGCGGTTCCTCGCCGGCGCGGCCTTCGTCAGCTCCAACCCCTTGTTAGGCAGCTTGTCGCCCGAAGACCTCCGGCGCCTGGACCCGACGCAGGTAGTAGAAAACTGCTGCGTGTGTCCTACTGATGTTAGGGCCCAGCTACTTCAGTATGCCTTTTGATCTATTCTTACGAGCGAACCAAAACGGCGAAAATGCTAAGGGCAACGAATACTAGCTCAACGGCGATATGGGTCCGCTCATGACACTGGCTACGTTGGCGAGAACAAACGCTCGGTACAAAGCTGCTAGGAAGAACACCACGGAGAAGATGTAGAGCGGCAGCGCCCAGGCTCGTCGCAACAGCAGTCCAACTGCGCCGAGCAGACGAGTGACCGCGGCGATTATGCCAACGGCGATCGCCCAGAACGGGATATTTGCAATATAGTCTGCGTATGCTTGCCTATTCCCGGCGATCTCAGCCGTCTCGGCAAACTGGTCTGGCGCTTCTATAAAATACGCGACATATATTGAAGCGCCGCCAACCCCCCAAAGCAGCAATGCAATGGAAATCAGCCAGAACGAAACGGGAGGCCTCTTGTCAGTAGGTCCCAGCACGATTCCTCCTTCTGATTATCGTAGCCAACACATATGGAGTCGTAGCGCGTGTATCGCAACTAGGATCTGGTCCAAGCGCATGACGGCATGTGCATCAAGAAGCGCGTCGACCGTAAGCTCGCCGGCAAGAGGCCGATCATGAGGAGAAGAGACTCCGCCGTCCCTTGCTGCGACACGTGTGGCACGTGGCGCTGCCTAACGGATCGCGCATTAGCGCGGGCGGCATGCGGGCTGATACGAAGTCTATGGTCCACCGCGCCACCGGGGCTCCTGCGTCGCTGGGCGCCTGCCAGGCAAGCGCCCGCCAGCCGCATGCGCTGGTTAGGCCGCAAGCCTACGCATCGCTCGGCAACCAAGCGTCAGCTCGCGCGCTACTCGCGACACCGAGGCAAAGCTCGAGAGCGGCTGCGGTCACCGCGCTCAATTGGGGCATGATACGACGGGCCCTTCCTGGAACTGATGACACGTCCTCGATTGGAGGACTCCGACGCAGACGGTACGCCGAGGGCCATCCGCTGGCGTCCGATCGTAGACCTCCCACTCAAAGCCGCGGCACTGGCACGTTTGGTAAGCAGAACCCATCGCGCCTCCGTCGGCGCACACCCGGACCAGGAGGAGACCGAGACCGAGCGCCCCCGTGGCGAGCGCGGCGGCCAGCAGGACTGAGCGCGTGCGCATGGTGAGCTCCGAGCTGTGCGATCTTGCCTAGGCTTGCGGCCTAACGGATCGCGCCTCAGCTGCGGGCGGCAGCCTCAACGCATACGAACCCTATGGTCCACCCCGCGTCGGCGCTCCGACACGGCCGGGCGCTCGGCCCGCGAGCGCCCGCCAGCTGCATGCGCTGGTTAGGCGTCCCTTTCGGCGCGACCCGGCGCCACGGGCCGTGCCTCGGCGAGGCAGGCCCTAATGTGCCCCGACAGGCGTTAAGGCCAGTGAGCCCATCGCTTCCTTGATCAAGGCGACGATCTCGGCCGGGTGCGAGGCCAGCGATGCATGGCTTGCTTGCAGGACGATCGTCTCCCGGGGGCTCATGCGCTCCGCCATCCAGTTCTCGGTCTCCGGCGGGATCATACGATCGTCGGCCGACACCTGATACCAGCTCGGTTTGGCTCTCCATGCCGGCGGGCCGGACTTATCCTCGAAGCACCGCGCGGCGATCGGTTTCTGTGCGAGCGCCATCACCAGTGCCTCTGCCGCATCGAGATCCTGACAGAAACTGTCGTGAAACTTGTCCGGGGCGATCCAGAGGAACCCGTCCTTGTCGGGCCGGATATTCCCTGCGCCCGGAGGCGGTGGACGCCGTGCGAAAATGCTGCCGAGACTGTCCCCCTCGTCAGGAGCGAACGCGGCTACGTAGACGAGACCCACGACATTCGGCGTGTGACCCGCTCCCGTGATGACCGCGCCGCCGTAGGAATGGCCGACCAGCACGACCGGCCCGGGCTGCGCGGCCGCTAACTTGCTGGTCCGCTCGATATCGTCGGCCAACGACGTCAGCGGATTCTGTACGGCGCAGACCCGGTGGCCGTCGGCGTGGAGCCGCGGAATGACGTGGCGCCAATGCGAGCCGTCACCCCACGCGCCATGAACGAGGATGATGGTCGGCTTGGTAGTCATGGTGGGCCTCCAATTCTCAGTGCCAGTGAACTGCGGTGCACGCCTTCGCGTCAGGGTGCGCATCATGGACGGGACGTCTTCGGCCTATGGAGGCCAAGTGACATCGTTCACGCTACTCCACAAGGTCGTTCGGTCAAGGCGGCGGCGATGATGGAGGCTGAGATCCGTCCCTGATTGCTCAGCTCGCCAGGCAAGATGCCGGACCACGGCATTCCTCGGGGTGAGTGGCCGGCGACCGGGGTTGCCACTGCGCTTCAGCGGGGCAGGCACGGCCGGGGACGCCTAACGGATCGCGCAGCAGCTGCGGGCGGCGTGCCCGCCGCCGAGTCAACCTACGGTCCATATCGCGGCGGCGGCGCGCCGCCGCCGCGCGGGCGCCGGCGCAGGCAGCGCCCGCCAGCTGCCTGCGCTAGTTAGGCCGCCGGTTCACCGCTTTCAGCCCGCCGTTGACACTCGGCAAGAGCCTCGGTGCGCCCACTTGGAAAAATGCTAGCGCTGAACTCTTCGGCGAGGCACTCCAACGTGGAGTCGTGAAACGTGAAGATGAAGTGCCGGAGACGCTGGAAAGCAGCCGTGTTGTGCCTCGGGTGAACCCGATTTCGATGTTCAAGCTCGCTGATCCATGACGAGTGCCGGACCTCCTGAGCGGCGTACCATCGGAGCCCGTGCCGAGCGAGCGGATGGCCAGACAGCGCCTCGTCGTTCGGCAGGCCCCAGGTGATGGCGCGGACGCCATGAAAGTCGATGAGGGCGGCAGGCGTCGGCTGGGAACCAGGGTCGACCATATGCGCCACCGGGCCGCCGCTCGGCAACCGCTCGAGATCGTAAACGAGAAGCAGGCGCCCCTCGCTGGCGCACACGAACGGTTGCGGGGCGCCCACGGAGGCCTGCGGCAGCTCCGCAAGATCAAGGACTTGGTCGCGACCATGCACGTGGAAGATGCTCCGATGGTCGGGGTCGGCCTAACGAACCGCGCATCAGCTACGGGCGCAGCCTTCGCGCATACGAATTCGATGGTCTACCGCGGGCCGGCGCTCCGACGCGGCCGGGCGCTTGCCTGGCGAGCGCCCGCCAGCTGCAT
>JBOHSN010000142.1:0-6420 GCA_050733215.1 Gemmatimonadales bacterium | reverse complement strand
CGTCTGCTCCTCCCGCTACAACTCCGGCCGTACCGCCCGCTCGCATGCTCCCAGGGCGGCATCCACCGCGAGCGCCAGCAGCGCGGCGGGGACCGCGCCCGAGAGCACCATCCGCGTGTCCGCCAGGGCAAGCCCCGCGACGATCGGGTCGCCCAGTCCGCCCGCGCCGATGAGCGCGGCGAGCGTGGCGGTGCCCACGTTGATCACCGCCGCGGTTCGGATGCCCGCCATGACGACCGGCGCCGCCAGCGGCAGCCGCACGTGCCGAAGGGTCTGCGCCGGTGTCATGCCGGCGGCGAGCGAGGCGGACACGGCGCCGCGGTCCGCCTCGCGCACGCCGGTGTACGTGTTGCGAATGATCGGGTACAGCGAGTAGAGGAACAACGCCGCCACCGCCGGCGTCGTGCCGATGCCGAGCACCGGCAGCATGAACGCGAGCAGAGCCAGTCCGGGGATCGTCTGCAGCACTCCCACCGCGCGGATGGCGGCTTCGGCGCCCTGCGGCAGCCGCTCGAGCAGCAGCCCGGCCGGCACGGCGACGAGCACCGCCAACCCCAGCGACGCCGCGACGAGAAAGAGGTGGCGCAGCGTCAGGCGGAGCAGGGTCCGCCCGTCGGCCGAGGAGGTCCGGCCGCCTGCCCGCCCGCCCACCTGCCTGGCGGCGGCGGCGCCGCCGACGCCCATCTCGCGCAGCGCGTCCGCCGCGACCCGCGCCACCGGCTCGCCGTCCACCTCGATCCGCCGATTGAGCCCGCGCATCGTCGCCTCGTCGAGCCGGCCGCTCAGCTCGGTGAGCGCAAGAATCGCCTCCGGCCGCTCGCGGGCGAGCCGCGATCCGCTCAGCGCAGCGGCCTGATAGGGCGGGAAGAAGTGCCGGTCGTCCGCCAGCACCACGAGATCGTAACGGGCGATGAATCCGTCGGTCGAGTAACCGTCGATCACATCCACCTCGGCGGCCGCGAGCGCCTGGTACTTCACGGCGGGAACCAGCGAGCGGACGGCGGCGAACCGCATCCCGTACGCGTGCGCGAGGCCGGGCAACCCGTCCGCACGGCCGATGAAGTCGGGCGTGAGCCCCGCCGTCAGCCGCGGCGCCGCGCGCGCCAGGTCGCTGAGCGTCGCAAGCCCCAGACGGCTCGCGGTCTCCCGGCGCACGGCGATCGCGTAGGTGTTCTCGAAGCCGAGCGGCGGGAGCCAGCGAAGGCCCCAGCGGCGCGCGAACTCGCGGGAGACGCGGTCGAAGGCCTCGGTGGCGCCCACGCGGGACGAGTCGCGCAGGAGCGCGACCAGCCCGGTGCCGGTGTACTCGGGGTAGACGTCGATGGCCCCGGAGCGGAGCGCAGCGAACGCGATCTCCGTGGCGCCGAGGCCGAGCCGTCGCTCGACGGCGATGCCGCGCGCCTCGAGCAGCTGGGCGAACATCTCGCCGAGGAGGTACGACTCGCCGAAGGGTTTGGAAGCCACGACGACGGCGCGGGTTTGGGCGGGCAGGAGGGCGGGCGGGCAGGCGGGCAGCAGCAGCACGCCGACGAGGCATCGGGTGATCGCGTTGAGAACTCCGTTCCCGCCTGCTCCCGCCCTCTCCCGCCCGCTCCCGCCCCTCACAGGACACCGGCCCTTTCAAGGAGCTTCGCGACGTACGCGGTCGCCGGTACTGAGACCATCGCGGCAGGCGTCGCGTCCTGTTCCACCCGGCCATCGCGCAGCACCGCGATCCGGGTCGCGAGCGCGATCGCCTCGTGCAGGTCGTGCGTGACGAGCACGCAGGTGAACGCGACCCGCGCGCGAAGCTCGGCGAACGCCTCGCGCAGTTCCCCCCGCGTGATCGCGTCGAGCGCGCCGAACGGCTCGTCGAGCAGCACTACGGGCGGCCGGGCCGCGAGCGCGCGCGCCAGCGCCACCCGTTGCCGCTGGCCGCCGGAGAGCTGGCTCGGCCGGCGGGCGCCGAAGCGCGCCGGGTCGAGGCCCACGAGCGCGAGCGCTTCAGCGGCCCGCTCCCCGGCGGCGGAATCGCCCAGCAGCCACGGCACCAGGGACACGTTGCGCGCCACGTGCCAGTGCGGCAGCAGCCCCCCCTCCTGGGCGACATAGCCGGTCCGGCGGCGGAGCGCGATCGGATCCAGCTCGCGCACGTCGGCCCCGCCGATCGTGACGCGGCCCGCGTCGGGATCAACCAGCCGGTTGAAGCAGCGGAGCAGGGTGCTCTTGCCGGCGCCGCTCTCCCCCACCAGCGCGAGACACTCGCCGCCCGGCACGGAGACGGAGACGTCGTCCAGGGCGACGACCCCAGCGTAGCGCTTTGACACGCCCTCCGCGGCGAGCATGAGCGGGGTCGGGATGCAATCGTCGAGAGACACAGTAAGGGGAAAATGCCGGCCGCCCGCCGCGTCAGCTACCCCCGCGGTTCAAAAGACAAAAGGGCCGCGAATGAACGCGAAAACACGCGAATGAACATTTGCGGCCATTCGCGTGAATTCGCGGCTTTCAGTTGCCTACCAGCTAGACGTTGTCGTCATCCAGCCGGCGCTCGACCTTACCGAGGGCATCCTGCAGCTTGCCCTTGGCCTGATCCCACTTTCCCTCGGCCTGCAGGTCGGGATCGCCGGTGAGGCCGCCCGCTGCGTCCTTGATCCGGCCGTTCGCCTGATTCGCCTTGCCGCGGACCGAGCGTTCGGCGCCGCGAGTGTCGTTGTCCTTGTCCATGAGACTCCTCCTGAAGGTGAGCCCCGGGCACCCGGAGCGCGCGCAATGTCGCCCGGGGGAGGGGGCCTCGCCGCGACCTGGTCCACGCCGGTTTGGTGAGCGATGGCACCGACCACCGGAGGAACTCTCCGGCGCCGCAGCGGGTTACGTTTCATGCCCCCTTTCCTGGCGAGACTCACTCGCGGATGACCGCTCCCGATACCCTGCGGGCCGCTCTGGGCGAACGCTACCGGCTCGACACCGAGCTGGGGCGCGGGGGCATGGCGACGGTCTACATCGCCGAAGATCTCAAGCACGGCCGGCAGGTCGCCATCAAGGTGTTGCGGCCCGAGGTGGCCGGCGGCTCGAGCCCCGAGCGCTTCCTCCGCGAGATCCGGATCGCCGCCCGGCTGGTGCACCCGCAGATCGTGCCGCTCCACGACTCCGGCGAGTCCGGCGGATTTCTGTATTACGTCATGCCCTACCTGGGGTGCGAATCGCTCCGCGCCCGGCTCCAGCGGGAAGTTCGCCTCCCTGTGGCCGATGCGGTGCGCATGGGCCGCGCGGTCGCTGCCGCGCTCGACTACGCGCACCGGAACGGCGTGCTCCACCGCGACATCAAGCCGGAGAACATCCTGGTGCACGAGGGCGAGGCGGTCGTCGCGGACTTCGGCATCGCACGGGCCCTCTCCGCGGTGGTGAGCGGCGAGCGCGGGGTCTCCGAGCCAGGGTTCGCAATCGGCACCCCGGCCTACATGAGCCCCGAGCAGGCCAGCGCCGACGCGGAGCTGGACGGCCGCACCGACATCTACAGTCTGGCGTGCGTGATTTACGAGATGCTCGCCGGGCAGCCGCCCTTCGCGGGCACGCCCGCCCGCGTGACCATGACACGCCACGTGATCGAGCCGGCGCAACCGGTGCGGGCCCTCCGCGGCGATGCGCCCGTGGCGCTCGAGCAGGCGCTCGCGCGCGCGCTCGCGAAGAACCCGGCCGACCGCTTCGTCACCGCGGCGGAGTTCGGCCGCGCGCTCGAGGAATCCGTCGCGGGACTCACCACACCGACCCACGCGGCGGTAGCGCGGGTGCCGGATCGCCGCGCGATCGCGGTGCTTCCCTTCGTCAACGCGAGTCCCGATCCGGACGCCGAGTACTTCAGCGACGGCATGACCGACGAGCTGATCGACGCGCTGACCAAGGTCGAGGGGCTCCGCGTCGCATCGCGCACGTCGGTGTTCGCGCTCAAGCGGCGCGAGACCGACGTGCGGACGCTCGGCGCGCTGCTCGGCGTGGCGGTGGTGCTCGAGGGATCGGTGCGCCGGTCCGGGAACCGGCTCCGCGTGACCGCTCGGCTCACCGACGCGGCCGAGGGGCGACATCTCTGGTCGGAGCGCTACGACCGCGACGCGGGCGACGTCTTCCAGGTGCAGGACGAGATCGCGGGCACCATCGTGCGCACGCTCCGGGGCACGCTGCTCGGCGAGCTCGGCGATCCTACGCCCCGGCGCTACACCGCGAACCTCACCGCGTACAACCTCTACCTGAAGGGGCGCTACTGCTGGAACAAGCGCCGCGCCGAGGGGCTCAACGAGGCGATCGCCTACTTCGAGTCGGCCATCGCCGAAGACCCCGACTACGCGCTCGCGTACACCGGGCTCGCGGACTGTTACGCGCTGCACGTGGATTACCGCGGCATGCCGGTCGGGGAGGCCATGGCGCGTTCCCGGCAGCTCGCCCTCCGCGCCCTCGAGCTCGACGACACGCTCGCGGAAGCGCACACCTCGCTCGCCTGGGTCACCTTCCTTCACGATTGGGATTGGGAGTCCGCCGACCGCCGCTTCCAGCGCGCGATCGAGCTGAATCCCCGCTATGCCACCGCCCGGCAGTGGTACGCGTGGCTCCTGGTCTCGCAGGGACGCATCGAGGCCGCACTCGCCGAAGCGCGCGCCGCCGCCGAGCTCGATCCCGCGTCAGTCTCGATCCGGCGAAGTCTCGGCTGGCTGAACTACTATGCACGGCGCTACGACGCGGCCGAGGAACAACTGCGCCGGGCACTCGCCATGGATCCCACGTCGGAGGAGAATCACCGCATCCTGGGACTCGCGCTCACGCAGCAGGGCCGGTACGACGACGCCGTCGCCGCGCTGCGCGAGGCGATCGCGGGCGCCGCCGAATCGGCCTACGCGCGCGGCGCGCTCGCCCGGACGCTGGCGCTCGGCGGGCGGACCGCGGAGGCCCGCCGGCTGCTGGTCGAGCTCGAGTCCGAGGGACGCTCGCGCTATGTGTCGCCGGTGGCCTACGCGACCGCGCACATCGCCCTGGGGGACACCGACGAGGCGTTCAGCTGGATCGAGCGGGCCCACGCGGAGCGCCGCGGCTGGCTCGCCTATCTCCGTGTCGAGCCGATCTTTGACCCGCTCCGGGACGATCCGCGGTTTCGCGACCTGCTCGACCGGATGAGACTCTAGCCGATTCGCCGTGTGATCCCCATCCTCGACACTCCGCCCGGGCGGAGCTATTCATGGGCGCTCAGCCGCCACGGCGGCAGGCGTGGCCTTCACTGCGGGTTCTGGAGGAAGATATGACAGGATTGAGGAAGCTCCGCGCGCACTGGGCGCTCGCCCTGGCCTGCGCGGTCGCGCTCCCGGGTTGCGTCGCCGCGGCGGCGGCGGCGGGCGCCGGTACCGGCATCTATCTCACCACGCGCGGTGCCGAGTCTGTGGTGGATGGCTCGACCAGCGATGTCGCTTCCCGCACGAGGTCGGTGCTCAGCGAGGAAGGCATCACGATCGGCGGAACCAGCAGCGAGGACGGCGGCGACAAGCAGGAGTTCAAGGGCAGCAAGGGCGACCTGGACATCACCGTCACACTGCAGCGTCAGAGCCCCACGACCACGAAGGTCGAGGTCACCGCTCGCGAGAACCTGGCCGAGTGGGACAAGGAGTACGCGCAGCGGATTCTGAACAAGATCGTGTCAAAGGGATAGGGTCGAGGGTCGGGGGTCGACACTAGTTGTTCTCGACCCTCGACACCAGCTGTTCCACTTCCCGCATCGCCTCCTCCCTCAGCTCCAGCTCCTTCCCCAGCGCCGCCACCTGCGCGCCGGCAGCGTCGGATGCGCCGGCCGCGCCCGCCTGCAATCGGCCCAGCAGCGTGACGGTATCGAGCAGCTGCTGCATCAGCCGGTCCCGGCTCCGCTCCAGCGTGCTCACACTGTCCATCCACGGTCCCGGCGCGCCGTCCGCCGCTTCGCGCCGCCGCTCCAGCAGCGTGAGCGCGTCGTCGAGCCGTTGCAGGTCGCCCGCCGCGTCGGAGGCGCGGTCCACCAGCTCGCACAGCTCGTGGGGCGCCGGCGCCGCGTCGGCCAGCCGGACCAGATCGGTGAGGAGCGAGCGCGCCGGCCCGGGCGGCAGCCGGCCGAGCGCATCGCTCACCTTGCGGTCGAGCGCGGGGGCGAGGGACGACCGCCGGAGCTTCGGCGCGAACAACGGACGCTGGACGGCGCGATGGGCCGCGAGCAGCAGGGCGCCGACCACCAGCGGGGTGCTCGTCCAGAGCGGCGCCGAGCGGGTGAAGCCGGCGTACATCCCCACGATGCCGATCGATGCCACGAGCCCGTAGAGCGTGGCCGGCACCGCCGACCACGCCTGGCCCCGGCGCACCGCTCGCACCGGGACACCGCGCTCCCGGAACCGCGCGAGCACCCGGTCGGCGGTCCCGCCCGCGGTCCGCACCAGCGCC
>JBOHSN010000141.1:0-6787 GCA_050733215.1 Gemmatimonadales bacterium | reverse complement strand
GACTCGAACCCCCACGGGCTTACGCCCACTGCGCCCTGAACGCAGCGCGTCTACCAATTCCACCACTTCGGCGAGGGCGCAAACCTAGCCCCCGCGCCACGTTGGCGTCAAGCGGCCGGTTGACCGCACCTCGGCGACTGGCCTATCATTTGCGAAACCCCCTGATCAGTGGACCCTAAGCTGACGCCGCCGGCGGATCGAACGCGGACGGTTGCCCGAAACCCCAAGGCGACTCACGACTACCATGTCCTCGAGATCTGGGAGGCGGGGATCGTCCTGACCGGTACGGAGGTCAAGTCCCTCCGCAACGGAAAGGCTTCCATCAAGGAGGCCTACGCGCGGCTCCGGAACGGGGAGGTCTTCCTCGAAGGGATGAACGTGACTCCCTACGAACAGGGCAATCGATACAACCACGATCCGGTCCGATCCCGGAAACTCCTGCTGCACCGGCGCGAGATCGAACGCTTGATCGGTGCCGTCGAGCAGCGCGGGCTCACGCTCGTCCCCCTGGAACTTTACTTCAAGAATGGGCGGGCCAAGGTGGTACTGGCACTCGGGAAGGGCAAGAAGCAGCACGACCGGCGTGAGGACGTGAAGCGTCGCATCGATGAGCGGGAGGCCGCGCGCGCCGTCGCCGCCCGGCGCCGCGGTTGATGGGGGCGCTGGGCATGACCGCCGCCCTCACGGCCGCGCTCGCACTGGCGGAGGCGCCGCCACGCGCGATTACCATTTCCACCGCCCGCGGCGAGCAACTGATCGCGGTGCGGACCGACGCCTCCGGCGCTCCCGTGCTTCCCGTCCCGCAGCTCGTGGGGGCGCTCGGCGGCACGATTCGCCTTACCTCGGAGTGGGCCGAGGTCACCATCGCACAGCAGGCGTTCCGATTCCTGCTCGGCGCCCCGATGTACTTCTTCAACGGCAAGCTCCAGGCACTCGCGGCGTCCGTCGTGGTCACCCGCGACACCCTGTTCGTGCCGCTGCAGTTCGTCGCCGAAGTGCTGCCCACGTTCCTCGCGGAGCGGTACCGGTATGACCGCAGGAACGCCCGGCTGGTCGAGGACCGAAGCCGGCTCCTCGCCGACAACGCGCCGGGCGGCGGAAAGACCGCCGGCCGGCTCAAGCCCGGACACGTGGTCACGGTGGACGCCGGTCACGGTGGCGTGGACCCGGGTAACCCGGGGCTGTACTTTCCCCGCGGCGTGCGAGAGAAGGATGTCACGCTCACGGTCGCGCGCCTGCTCCGCGACGAGCTGAAGCGCCGCGGCATCACCGTGCGCATGACACGCACGAGCGACACGCTGATCGCGCTCGGCGACCGGGGCGGATACTGCTCGGCGAGTTGCGATCTCTTCGTCAGCCTCCACGTCAATTCGCTCGCGCGCCGCCGCGGCTTCACCGACCGCCGCGGCTTCGAGACCTACTTCCTGGCCGAAGCGAAGACCGAAGATGCCGAGCGGGTGGAACGCATGGAGAACGAGGCCGTGCGCTTCGAGGCGGGCCACGACGAAGCCCAGGCGCTGAACGGCATCGACTTCATCGTCAAGGATCTCCAGCTCAACGAGCACCTCCGCGAATCGGCGCGCCTGGCGGAGCTGGTGCAGGGCGGCCTTGGACGGGTGCACACCGGCCCCGATCTCGGCGTGAAGCAGGCCGGCTTCATGGTGCTCACCTCGGCCCGCCGTCCGGCGGTGCTGGTCGAGATGGGCTACAGCACCAACCCGGCCGATGCGCGCTACCTCGCATCCGCGGCCGGGCAACGCCAGATCGCCGCCTCGATCGCCGATGCGGTCGTCGACTATCTCCAGGAGTACGAGCGCCGGACCGACGCCGCGGCCGACTCCGGCCTCAGCGCCCGCTAGTGGCCGCGCGCACCCTCGCACGCGACATCTTCGGCCAACGCTTCCAGAATCCCGTTCTGCTCGCCGCCGGGACCGCCGGCTTCGGCCGCGAGCTCGACGGAGTCATACACCTCGACCGGCTGGGCGGCATCGTGACGAAGGCAGTGTCACGCGACCCGCGGAAGGGGAACCCGCCGCCGCGGGTGGCGGAGTTCTCCGCGGGGATGCTGAACTCGGTGGGGCTCGCCAACCCGGGCCTCGACGAAGTGCGCCGGGAGCAGCTGCCCTGGCTCGCACGCCGGCTCACATCCGCGCGCATCCTGGTGAACGTGGTGGGGTTCACGATCGAAGAGTACGCCGACGTGGTCGCCGGCCTCGATGGCGCCGCGAACATCACCGGCTTCGAGCTCAATCTCTCCTGCCCGAATACGAGCGCGGGCGGCATCGAGTTCGGCGCGGACGCCGCGTGCGTCGCGAGCATCGTCGCGCTCTGCCGCGCGCGGACGCGGCTCCCGCTCCTCGCCAAGCTCTCGCCCGTGCTTCCCGACATCGCCGGGATGGCGGTCGTTGCGCGCGACGCCGGTGCCGACGGGATCACCGTCGTGAACACCCTTCCCGGGCTCTTGTATCATGGCGCCGGGCCGGCTCGGCTCGGCAACGGCAATGGCGGGGTGAGTGGTCCCGCGCTGCTCCCCATCGGTGTCCTGGCGGCGGCGCGCGTGGTTGAGCGGACCGGCGGCGGCACGCCGGTGATCGGCGTCGGCGGCATCCGCTCGGCCGCGGACGCGCGCCAGTATCTCCGCGTCGGCGCCTCGCTCGTGGCGATCGGCACCGCGGCGCTGGCCGATCCCCGGCTGCCCGAGCGGATCATCCGCGACCTGGAGGCCGAGCATGGCTGAGGTGATCCTGGCCCTCGATCTCCCGAACCCGGACGACGCTCGGCGGCTGCTCGACCGCATTCCCGATCTCGACTGGGTGAAGGTCGGCCCCGTGCTGCTCACGCAGGCGGGGGCCTCATTCGTGCAGGAGCTACGGCGCCGCCGCCTGCGGGTCTTTCTCGACCTCAAGTGGCACGACATCCCGAACACGGTCGCCGGGGCGGTCGAATCGGCCCGTGACATGGGAGCCGCGATGGCGACGGTGCACACCTTGGGAGGATTGGGAATGCTGGAACGCGCCGCCCGCGCTGCGGGCGACGAGCTCGCGTTGCTGGGAGTCACAGTGCTAACCGCCCACGACGCAGAGTCTTACGGTCGGGCAGTCGGCCGGGATCGGGTCGATCTGGCCGCCGAGGTGCGCCGGCTCGCCGGGGAAGCGCAGCACGCGGGTCTGGCTGGGGTAGTCTGCTCATCGCAGGAAACGGCGCTGGTGCGCCAGACGCTTGGGCCCGCGGCCCTGATCGTCGTACCGGGGATTCGCGGCCGCGGCGCTGCGTCCGGAGATCAGGTCCGCGTGTCCACGGCCGGTGACGCTGCCGCTCAAGGGGCAACGCACCTCGTGGTGGGCCGGCCGATTCTCCAGGCGGCGGATCCGGCCGCAGCCTTCCGAACTCTGGCCGCGGAGGCGGCGTGCACCGGGGCGTGAGCCTGGCGATCGCGCTCCTGATGGCGACGGCTGCGCTGGGGACACCGGCGCGGGCGCAGGCTCCCGAGCTCGACCGCGAGGCGGACAAGGCGCGGCGGGCCTGGTTCGCCCACGAGGCCACGGCGCTCGTGGCCGGCACCTCGCGGGTGCAGATCAGGCTGCCCGGCGCCGACCCATCCGGCGCCATCGGCCCCGAGCAGGCCGCCGCGCTCCTCCGCGATTTCATGGCGTCGGCCGAAGAAGTGGAAACCGTCACCCGTTCCGCGCGCGAGGTAGAGCCCGGCCGCGGCTACGTGGAGCTCCAACGGAAATACCGCGTCTCCGGCACTCAGGACGTCAGGTCACAGACGCTGCTGCTTGGCTACCGGATGGGACCGTCTGGCTGGGTACTTGTGGAGTTAAGGGTTGGCGGTTGATAGGTAGGTGGTAAGGGCGGTAAGGGCGGTAAAGACGGTAAGGGCGGTAAGGGTGGCGGCAAAGCACGAAGGCTGCAAGGCGAATATATGCCCTGCAGCCTTTCTGCTTGAGGACCAAACCTTACCGCCCTTACCGTCTTTACCGCCCTTACCGCCTACTTTCCTCACCTTTCACCTTGCATAACCTGAAGCCCTATGATATGTTGGATAGCTAGTCCAGAACCTAAGCTGAACCGTGGAGCCCTCGGTGAAAGTTCGTTCGAGCGTCAAGCCGATCTGCGAGCATTGCAAGGTCGTCAAACGGCAAGGCGTCGTCCGCATCATCTGCAAGCGGAATCCCAAGCACAAGCAGCGGCAGGGCTGAGCCATGGCGCGCATTGCAGGCGTGGACCTTCCGCGCGAGAAGCGCGTCGAGATCGCGCTGACGTACATCTTCGGCATCGGCCGGCCCACCAGCGACCGCATCCTCAGCGAAACCGGGGTGAGCCCGGACACCCGCGTGCGTGATCTGTCCGACGCGGAAGTCGCCCGGCTGCGGCAGTACATCGAGCGCACGGTAAAGGTCGAGGGCGCGCTCCGCACCGAAGTCGCCATGAACATCAAGCGATTGATGGACATCGGCAGCTACCGCGGCATCCGTCATCGGCGTGGGCTGCCGGTCCGCGGGCAGCGCACACATACCAACGCTCGCACCAAGAAGGGCCCCCGTCGGGCCATCGCGGGCAAGAAGAAAGTCACCAAGAAGTAAGGCATCATGACCGATCCTACTCCGACGCCGGCCGCACCCGCCAAGGCGCCCGCGCCCAAGCGCGGCAAGAAGGTGATCGAGTCCGAGGGCATCGCCCACATCTCGGCCACCTTCAACAACCTGCTCATCACCATCACCGACATGAAGGGCAGTGCCCTGGTGTGGGGATCAGCGGGCAAGGCCGGCTTCAAGGGCTCCAAGAAATCCACGCCGTTCGCCGCCACAGTGGCCGCGGAAAACTGCGCGCGCGAGGCCGTGAACATGGGTCTCCGGCGGGTGCACGTGCGCGTCCAAGGCCCCGGCAGCGGCCGCGAGTCGGCCATCCAGGCGCTCGCGTCGGCCGGGTTGCGCGTGGTGTCCATTCGTGACGTGACTCCGATTCCTCATAACGGCTGCCGCCCTCCCAAGAAGCGGCGCGTCTGAGCTGACGTGACCATGAGCATCGATCTGACCGGCCTGGTGCGTCCCTCCGTCGTCGAAATGGCGAAGCGGGACGACAACCCCAATGCCGCCGAGTTCCGGCTTCAGCCGCTCGAGCGCGGCTTCGGCTACACGCTGGGCAACTCGCTCCGGCGTCTTCTGCTGTCGTCCCTGCGTGGCAGCGCCGTCTGGGGCTTCCGCCTCGACGGTGTCGTGCACGAGCACCAGACGGTGCCCAACGTGCTCGAAGACGTGCACCAGATCATCCAGCGCCTGAAGGCGCTCACCCTAGTCCTCGCGGAAGACGTGGACGAGGCGGTGCTGCACATCCGCCGGGAGGGCGCGGGCCCGGTCTACGCCCGCGACATCCAGGAGCATGGCTCGGTGCGGGTCGTGAATCCGGATCATCTCCTGTTCACGCTCCAGGACGACCGGGACATCAGCGGCGAGCTCTACGTGAACAAGGGGCGCGGCTACGTCGAGGCGGAGCTGCATCCGGCCGACCGGTCGCTACCCGTGGATCTGGTGCGCATCGACGCCATCTACAATCCGGTGCGGCGCGCCAACTTCACCGTGGCCGAGACCCGCGTCGGTCAGCGGACCGACTACGATCGGCTCACCGTCACACTCGAGACCAACGGCACGATCTCGCCGGAAGACGCCATCGCGTATGCCGCGGCGCTCGCCCAGGTGCACTTCCAGCACTTCGTCGACTTCGGCCGCGTGCCGCGGGCTCGCGAAGTTGACGGTGCCGGCGCGGCCGGTCCGGTGGGCGGCGGCAATCTGAAGCAGCGCCTCGGCCGGCTGATCGACGACTTCGGTCTGTCGGTCCGGTCGCTCAACTCGCTCAAGAACTCGAACATCCGCACCCTGCGCGATCTGGTCGAGTTCAGCGAGGACGATCTGCTGAAGGTGAAGAACGTCGGCGAAAAAGCACTGACCGAGATCTCGGATCTTCTTCAGCGTGAGGGGCTCAACTTCGGCATGGCCTTCGAGGACGCCGACGGCGACGTGCGCGTGGTGCGCGCGGGCACGCCGCCGGGTCCGCATCCGGCCGCGGCGAGCGAGGGGCAGTAATGCGCCACCGCGCCAAAGGGCGGCAGCTTTCCCGCACCGCCACGCACCGGCGCGCCATGCTCCGGAACATGGTGACCAGCCTGTTCGCTCACGGGCGCGTGGTCACCACGGAGGCCAAGGCCAAGGAGCTCCGGCCGTATGCCGAGAAGCTCATCACGCTCGCCCGGCGCGGCGATCTCCACGCCCGCCGGCTCGCGGAGCGAAAGATCCGCGACCGGGAAACCCTCAGCCGGCTCTTCGCCGAAATCGGCCCGCGGTTCGCCGCGCGCCCCGGTGGCTATACCCGCATTCTCAAGCTCGGCCATCGTCGCGGCGACGGAGCGGATCTGGCCCGGATCGAGCTCCTGTCCGAGTGATCGGCGCACCCATCTCCGGACCCGGCGAAAAGCGAAAGGGGACCCTCGGGTCCCCTTTTTTACGGTGCATCGTGGTCAGGTCGAGCGGATCAGCCGGCCTTCTTGACCCTGTTACTCTTGATGCACTGCGTGCACACGCGCACTCGGCGCGGGGCGCCCTCCACCAGCACCCGGACCGTCTGCAGGTTGGGATACCAGCGACGATTCGTCCGGTTCTTCGCGTGGCTCACGTTGTGGCCGGTGACCGGCCCCTTGGCGCACACGGCGCAGATGCGGGCCATGTTGGTTCCTCGTTAGCGGAAGCCTCAAAATATGGCCGGGGCGAGAGGCGGAAACAAGGTCGTCGGT
>JBOHSN010000140.1:0-7034 GCA_050733215.1 Gemmatimonadales bacterium | reverse complement strand
GCGCGCCGGCAGCGGGCGCGATCAGCCGCCCACTCCTGCGGGAGATAGAGCCGGAGCGCCAGCGGCACGGGCACCTCCCCCCGCGCCAGGGTGAGCGAGACGAGCGTCTGGCAATTGGCCGTCTTGCCCAGCGCGCCACAGTACTGGCGAGCCACCCCCACCGAGTGGCGGCCCTGCTTCGGGAGCGCGGTGTCGTCGATGATCAGCACGGCCGCCGGACCGCCCACGAGCCGCTGAGCGGTCTGGGCGAGCACCCGCTCGAGCGGCGCCGTGGCCCACGGTGAGGTGGCGACAAAGTGATGCAACTGCTGCCCATCGTCCGGGGCCACCCGTGCCGCCATCGGCGCCACACTCTTGCGCTCGCCGGGGCCCAGCAGGCCTTGGAGATAGACCGGTGCCCAGTGGCGCTGGGCCTCGCGCCGAAGCGCGGCGAGAAAGGGGCGGAGCCAGCGGGCAAACGCCACCGGCCAGTCTCGGCCCCGCATCGGACGGGACATTGAGCCTCCACGATGGCTCAACGTCCACAGTGGGGCTCGGCACGTGCGTCGTCAACGTGGCAGAGTAGTGCTAAGATCCCCGCCGCCGAGCTTTCGTCCTCGCCCACGCGGAGCCCTGCTGCCCAACTAGCGCATGCAGCTGACGGGCGCTGCTGAAAGAGCGCCCGTGCCGGCCGGAGCGCCGGTCCGCGGTGGACGATAGACTTCGTGCGCGAGCGGTACGCCCGCAGCTTCTGTGAAGCGGCGGCTGACGTCAAGCCTCGGGCGTTGTGCTCGTGCGTGCTCGTTGTGGTTCTACTCGCCGGCTCGGGGCGAGATGCCGCTCAGTCTTCTGTGCGCGCTCTCGGGTGACGACGCGGTGGTCGTCGGCGCATCGGGCAATGCGATGGGGGCGGCGGCGCCAAACTGATGCACGGCCTCACCTGCGGCCACCAGCGGCGTCGCGCTCGCCGCGCCCGTCGGTCACCTCGCCTCGAGCCCGCCTGGTCTAAGCGGCCGCCTCGTCGCCCCGCCGCTGGCTCTGGTAGGCGGTCACGCCACATCGCATAGAGCACCCCGGCGAGGCGCCGAGCCAAGGCGACGACGGCGATCCGCTTGCCTCGGCGCCGCGCGATCCGCTCCGCCCAGGCTCGCAGCGGCGCGGCATCGGCGCGCGGCGAACGCAGGATCCGCCACGCCGCCTCGACCAGCAGCCAGCGCAGCCGGGTGTTGCCGGCTTTGGTGATCCGTCCGCGCCGCTGGCGCTCGCCCGAGCTCCGCTCACTCGGTACGAGCCCGAGGTAGGCCTCGACCTGATGGGCGGTACCGAAGCGCGTGATATCGTCGAGCGTGGCGACAAAAGCGGTGGCGGTGACCGGGCCGATGCCCGGGGCCGTCGCGAGGCGCCGCACCACCGGGTCGGCCGCGAGGGACTGTGCCAGCCGGCCATCCGCGGCCGCGATCTCACGGTCAAGCCCGGGCAGGAGCGCCACGAGCGGCGCCAGTTCCGCCGTGAGGTCCGGCGCCAGCGCGAGGGCCGTGAGCTTGGTGAGGGTGTGCTCGGCCGCGCCGCTCGCCAGCCGGAGCCCCTCCCGGCGCACGAGCGCCTTGAGGAGCGCCACGTAGCGGGTCCGGGTGCGCACCAGGGTGTCGCGCATCGCGAGCTCCGCGCGCACGTGCCGGTGCCGATCGGCGCTCCGGTGCGCGGGCCGATACGCCTCGAGCCGCAGCGCCTCGGCGAGAGTGCGCGCATCGCGCCGATCGGTCTTTACCCGGCCGCTGCGGGTGGCGTACATCGGGGCGTAGTTGGGATCGGCTACGATCACGGTGTGACCCAGCGCCTCGAGGTGGCGGGCCACCCACTCGCTCTCGGTCGAGGCCTCCAGCAGGATGCGGGCGGGCGCGCGCGGCCCGAGCACCGCGGTGAGGCGCTCCGGGGTGGTGCGGATCCGCCGTTCGAGCACTTCGCCCTCGTCGGTCAGGATGCAGAGCTGGCTCTCGCGCTGGTGTAGATCGAGCCCGATATTCTCCATGGCTGGCCTCCGTGGTGTGCGGCACTGACCGCGTTCTCTTGTGTGGAGCGAACCTGCTACCACGTCGCCCGGAGGTCCAGCCGCTTCATTCCAACTGA
This sequence comes from Gemmatimonadales bacterium, assembly GCA_050733215.1. GTDB lineage: Bacteria > Gemmatimonadota > Gemmatimonadetes > Gemmatimonadales > GWC2-71-9 > DASQPE01. The sequence goes on along the minus strand of JBOHSN010000140.1, from coordinate 4,928 downwards.
TGCGCGATGCGTTAGGCCGCTCGTAGGAGTCCATATGAAGGTTGTGGCGATCAGTGTCGGAAGACCGCGGGAGGTGCAATGGCGAGGGCGTACTATCCAGACCTCCATCTTCAAGACGCCGGTATCACGCCGCGTACACGTCGCGCGTGGCAACATCGAGGGCGACCAGCAATCGGATCTGTCCGTTCACGGCGGACCGGACAAGGCCGTGTACGTGTACCCGGCGGAGCACTACCCCTTTTGGCGTCGCGAACTGCCGGATGCGGAGTGGCCCTGGGGTGCATTCGGGGAGAATTTCACTACCGAGGGGCTGCTGGACGATGAGGTCTGGATTGGCGACCGCTACCGTGTCGGTACGGCGGAACTCGTTGTCACACAGCCGCGCATGCCCTGCTACAAGCTAGGGATCCGTTTCGGGCGACCCGACATGGTGAAGCGTTTCCACCAGAGCGGCCGTAGCGGGTTCTATCTCGCCATCGACAGAGAAGGGGAGGTGGGTCCCGGGGATGCCATCGAGCGGCTCACGCGCGACGAGAGGCGCCTGACGGTCGCGGACGTGGTCGCCCTGTACGCGACGGATGCCGCGAATCAACCGCTGCTGGAGCGTGCGAGCGACCATCCTTCGCTACCCGCCGCCTGGCGTGAGCACTTCCGACAGCGGCTGTGGGAGCCCGATGCGTGATACGCGCCGTGAACGAGCGGCCTAACCAGCGGTTGGAGCGGACCGGCCGGCGGACATATCATCACCGCCGGGCCGCGCCTGCGGCCGGCCGCTCAACCGCCGGTCGTCAGGCGGCGGCTGTCTCCACAGTTCTCATGCGCCATCTTGCGCGCGCACGCCGAGGTTTCTTCCTTCCTTCCAGGGCCCCATTGACACCTCCCCCACCCCCCAGGAGGCCCCAACTATGTCACCTCCCTCGACCACCGCACCCGCTGGCGCCACGTCGGCCGCTGCAGCGGGCCTCGGGGCCAACCTTGTCACCTTGGCAGGGATTGGTCTCGTGGGTTATGGCCTCATGTTTCTGGTCCGTAACTTCACGGGCTTCATCGAGCTCGGGCTGACGCCCGAACACGTTGGCGGCACCCCGGAGCAGATCCAGGCGTTCAGCCCTCGGCTCTACAACTACATCAGTCACCTGCAAGTCGCCGTGGCGGCGTTCATTATCGCCCTGGGGGTAGCGGTCATCGCCCTCGCCTGGCGCGGCATTCGCACCGGACAGCGTTGGGCCCTTTGGACGGCCTTCCTGGCCCCGGTCATTGGAGTCGGGCTGGCCCTCCCGCTGCACTATGTCTACGGAATCGGCACGTTCGGCCATCTCGGCCTGATCTACCTTGATGCCGGGATCCTCCTCATCGGGACGCTGCTTGCGGGGAGAGCCCTCGCGCGCTAACTGGGTGCGCGGCGGTGCGGGGCGCGAGAGTGCGTTGCCGCCGCCTAACCAGCGCATGCAGCTGACAGTCGCGGACCGGTCCCGAGCTCCGCTCGGGCGCTGCTCGCCGATGGCGATCAGCTGAACGTAGGTTGACTCGGGCGCGGGCGTTCCGCCTGCTGCTGATGCGCGATCCGTTGGGTTGCTGCGAGGAGAACCGTTTCCGTGAAGGCTGCCAGACTCTGCATAGGCGTCGGTGTGCTGGCAGCTCTTAGCATCGCTGCCCTGATGATCCGCGTCGGCAGCGATACCCTCGCCACTGTCGAACGCGAGCTCCCAAGCGGCAGCCACGGCTCGCCTGAGCGCGGCTGGCTCGAGCACGGCGGACGGCTCCCCACTCGCGGGTCGAACTTCGTCACCTACAGCTACCTCGGCTCGCTCCTCGGCCGCACCAGCGTGCACTCGGCCGTCCGGGCAGCCGTCGTCGACGCGTACGCCTCACTCCACGTGGCCCAGCCGGACCTGACGTTCGTCTACGGCGAGACCGGCTGGCCGCGCGGTGGCCGGTTTTGGCCACACCGAACGCATCAGAACGGGCTCTCGGTGGACTTCATGGTCCCGGTGCGCGATCAGCGGGGGCGTTCAGTGCGGCTTCCCACCCCGCCCTGGCGCAAGTTCGGGTACGGAATAGAGTTCGATTCAACCGGTCGCTGGAAGGGGCTGCGGCTCGACTTCGAGGCCATGGCACTGCACCTCGACTATCTCGAGCAAACGGCCCGTCAGCACGGGCTGACCATTGAAGTCGTGATCTTCGCTTCGGAGCTGCAGCCCGCGCTGTTCGCGACAACCTCCGGACGGACGTTGCGCAAGCGGATCCGGTTCTCGACGCGGCCGGCCTGGGTGCGTCACGACGAGCACGATCATGTGAACTTCCGATTGGCAGCAGCCTAACCAGCGCATTCAGCTGACGGGCGCTCCCGTGGGAAGTGCCCGGCCGCGCGTGAGCGCCCGCGCGGGGTGGAGCATAGAGTTCGTATCGGCCGGGCTTGCCGCCCGCAGCTGATGCGCGGTTCGTTAGACAGACTCGACAGGATCTCGCCATGACCTTCAAGCCCGCGATTTGGTACCCGATCGCCGTCGTGCTCAGCGTCATCAACTTGGTCGGAGTCGGGTTCGCGGCCGGGGCAGTCCAGCCGTGGCATGCCGCGATTCATGCGGCGCTCGCGCTGGCGTTCGGGTTATGGGCCCAGCGCCTGCGGCAGGGTCCCGGCGGGAGCGAGGAGCTCCAGGCTCGGCTCGAAGCGCTCGAAGCCGAGGTGAGCAAGCTGCGGCAGGAGCTGAGCGAGACGCAGGAGCGCCTGGACTTCGCCGAACGGCTACTGGCGCAGGGACCGGAAACGCGCCGAGTGGGCCCGCAGCGCTAGGGTCCGAAGCAACCTGATATAGCGGATCGCGCTGCCTAACTAGCGCATGCAGCTGACGGGCGCTGGCTGCGCCGGCGCCCGTGCGATGCCTGGCGGCGTCGCACCAACAAAGGAACGTAGGTTTGTGGCACTGCGGGCGAGTCGCCTGCCGCTGATGCGCGGTTCGTTAGGCCGCCGCGTTCGGCCCCTCGAGCAGGCGAGCTTCCGTCACGCCGTTGACGACGCCCGTCTCACTCAGCTTCTTGCCTATACGGTGCCGCTGCGCTGAAGCACCAACGGCGAAGGAGGTGAGGCGGCCATGGTGGATCCCTTGTTGCGGGCGCTGGAGCAGGAGGTCGCTCATCTGCGTCATACGCGCGAGGCGGTCCTCGCGATCCTCCGCCAGCAGCAACTGCCGCTAGAGGCCAAGGTCCGCGCCATCGAGCAGATCTTTGAGGCTGAGCGCGACGAGGACGAGGAAGCGGAAGAGCTGCGCGATCGCGAGCGGCTGAGCTAGCGGGCGCGCCCTGGCGGTTCGCTGGCGGCGGCCTAACCAGCGCATGCAGCTGGCGGGCGCTCGCCCAGGCGAGCGCCCGTGCGGACCGGAGCGCCGGTGCCGCGGTGGACCATCGAATTCGTATCGGCGGGCGTTACGCCCGCAGTTGATGCGCCGGTCGTTTACAACTGTCTTGTCAAGCGAGCGCCGATGGTGCCACGTGGTGCCGCTGCGCGCCATCGCGTTCAGGATCGTGAGCAGCTTCCGCATGCAGGCGACCAGGGCCACCTTGGCCGGCTTACCGGCAGCGCGGAGCCGCTGGTAGAAGGCGCGGATCACCGGGTTCCACCGCGTGGCGACGAGGGCCCCCATGTAGAGCACCGCGCGCACCGGGGCGCGCCCGCCCCAGATGAGGCGTCGGCCTCGGAGGGTGCCGCTATCCCGGGCGAGCGGGGCCACGCCGACGAGCGCCGCGATCTGTTTGCGCGTGAGGCGTCCGAGCTCCGGGAGCTCACCGAGCAGCGTGCGACTGACGATTGGGCCCACGCCCCGGGTCTGGGATGAAACCCTGGGCGGTATCCAACCAGCTCCAAGCGGGTGGTAGACCGGGCATCGTCGGCTGCAGCCATAGAGGCAACCACATCTACTACCGCATCGTGGGTTCCTCCGTACCGAACCTTCTCGCGTGACACCTGCAGTGCGCCCTTCATCCACACCGGCCATGACCATGACACCAAGCCTCCGCAAGCTCGCGCTCACCGCGCATGTCACTGCCTCCGTCGGCTGGCTGGGCGCGGTCGCCGGCTTCCTCGCCCTCGCCGTCGCCGGGTTGACCAGCCAGGATGCTCAAATGGTACGTGCCGCCTATCTCGCCATGGAGTTAACCGGCTGGCTCGTCATCGTTCCGTTGAGCCTCGCTTCGCTGCCGACCGGCCTTGTCATGTCACTGGGCACGGAGTGGGGCTTGTTCCGGCACTATTGGGTCCTGGCGAAGTTTCTGATAACCGTTCTCGCCACGATCCTCTTGCTGGTGCACATGCAGCCAGTTGGCCACTTGGCACGTGTTGTCGCAGAGACGACAGTGGTCCGTGGCGAGCTCGCCGGGTTGCGGGTTCAACTCGTGGCAGATTCTGGTGCTGCCCTGCTGGCGTTGCTCGTGGCTACGGCGCTCTCGGTGTACAAGCCCCGGGGCATGACACCATACGGGCGTGGTAAGCAGGCGCAGGGCGGCACCGGCGTGAGGCCCGGCTCCGGATCGATCTCCAGCACGCGCTGGGTGAAGGTGCTTGGGATCATTGCCGTCATCCTGGTCCTACTGTTTGTCGTGCTGCATCTCACCGGCCGTGGTCTCGGTGGCCATTGAGCATCGCCTTCGATAGGACCGGGCCGATGACGCTCGGCATGGTTTCATGAGTTCGTGGCGGGACAGGATACGCCGGGGGGCGGCATAACGGGCGCTGGAGCTGGCGGGCGCTCGCGCCGGGCAGAGAAATGAGTGGCTGGAGGGTTCCCTGACCAAGTCATTGCTAGCAGCGGACCGCCAAGCCCACCTCCGCACGGACCCCGAGCTGCTAGCCGCGCACCTGGCCGACACTCTGCTCTCAATCGACGGGGGGCAGGTTACGCCGCAGCCTCGGGACGCTGTGCGACGCATGTTCG
>JBOHSN010000139.1:0-7049 GCA_050733215.1 Gemmatimonadales bacterium | reverse complement strand
GCGCCGCACGACGCGGTCGTCCTCGCCGCCCCGGCGCACGCGCTCGGCCAGCTCCGGCTCGAGGCGCCGCAGGGCGACCGCCTCGCGCAGCTCGCGGCGATTCCGCACCCGCCGGTCGCGACGCTCGTGCTCGGTTTCCGCCGAGCCGAGGTCGGTCACCCGCTGGACGGGTTCGGGATGCTGGTGCCCGCGGTCGAGCGGCGGCGCATTCTCGGCGTCGTCTTTTCCTCCACGCTGTTCCCGGACCGGGCGCCGGACGGTCACGTCACGCTCTCGGTATTTGCCGGCGGGACGCACCGGCCCGAGATAGCGGCGCTGGATCTGGATGCGCTCCAGGAGCTGACGCTCCGAGAGCTGGGTGCGCTGCTCGGCGTGCGCGGTGCGCCGGTCTTCCGCACGCACGCGCGGTGGCCTCGCGCGATTCCGCAGTACGTGCTCGGATACGACCGCTTCACCGCCGCGCTCGATGCTCTCGAGTCCGCGAACCCCGCGCTCCGTTTCGCCGGCAGCTACCGGCACGGGGTCGCGCTCGGTGACGCGCTCCGGTCGGGACTCGACGCCGCGGACGCCCTCCACGCCCGTCTCCCCACGGGCAACTGATCCGCTGCTGGAACCAGCCCGCCGGTGCCGGCATTCACACGGCATCACTCGGCTGGGGAGCCATCCATGCGTTCGACACAGCGGTATCTGCTCGCCGCGCTCGCCGTCATCCTGCCGGCACACGCGAGCACGCTCCACGCGCAGGTTGCGGACAAGAAGGGTCTGACCCTCGACGGTGCGCGCCGCGTCATTGCGGCGGCGATCGGCGAAGCGACGAAGCGAAATACCACCGGCGTGATCGCCGTGGTGGATGAAGGCGGCAACACCATGGCGCTCGAGCGGCTCGACAACACGTTCGCCGCCGGCGCGAACATCTCGATCGGCAAGGCGCGTACGGCGGTCCTCTTCAAGCGCCCGACCAAGGTCTTCGAGGACATCATCCGGAACGGGCGCACACCCATGGTGGCGCTCAACGATTTCACGCCGCTCCAGGGCGGCGTGCCGATCGTGGTGGACGGTCAGGTGGTCGGCGGGGTGGGCGTGAGCGGCGCCGCGAGCGCCCAGGAGGATGAGGATCTGGCGCTCGCCGGCGCGACCGGCCTGACGAGCAAGACCGCGAGCGGCGCGGCGGCCCCGGTGGAGTTCTTTGCCGGCAAGGACGTCGCGGCGGCCTTCGCCAAGGGTGCGGTCCTGCTCGACGGCACCGGCCGGAACTACATGGTGCACGCGAGCCGCCGGGAAAAGGCGGGTCAGGCCGAGCTGCACGAGCTCGATACCGACGTCATCTACGTCCTGGGCGGCTCGGCGACGTTCGTGACCGGCGGGACGGTGGTGGACGGGAAGACGATCGAGCCGCGCGAGATTCGCGGCGCCTCGATTGACGGTGGGGACACCCGGGTGATCACCAAAGGCGACGTGATCACCGTGCCGAACGGCACGCCCCACTGGTTCAAGGAGGTAAAGGGGCCGCTCACGTACTACGTGGTGAAAGTGCGGGCCGACGCGGGAGGGACCACATGGGCCGCCCGCTGATCATCCTGGTCGTGGCCCTCGCGGCGTCGGGTGCGGAGCCCGGCGCCGCCGGCGCGCAGGTGACCACCGATGCGCCGGCCCTGGGTCGCCCCGCCGCGATCGTGGACCTCCGCACCGATGAGGGCATCGCGCTCGTGAGCGGCGCATGGCGATTCTCGCCGGCGCAGGTGGTGCCCGCCGAAAACCGGGATCCGGGTCCGGACCTCCGTCCGAGCGGCCCCCCGAACCGTACCCTCGATATCTCGCCCCACGCCGGAGATGCGGCGTTCGACGACTCCGGATGGGAAGTCGTACGGGGCCCGGACCTGGAGCGCCGGCGCACCAACGGCAAGCTGAGCTTCGCGTGGTACCGCCTGCGGTTCACCGTGCCCGCGCGGGTGGGCGGCCTGGATCCCACGGGCGCCACGATCGTCTTCGAGAGCGTCGTGGACGACTACGCCGAGATCTGGGTGGACGGGAAGCTCCCGGTGGCGCTCGGGCAGACCGGTGGTCAGCTCATCAAGGGGTTCAACGCGCCGAATCGCGTCGTCGTGACTCGCGACGCGCGCCCGGGCCAGCGGATCACCATCGCGATGTTCACCGCCAACGGTCCGCTCTCGAACCCGCCCCAGAATTTCATCTGGGTCCGCTCGGCCACGCTCGACTTCTACCGGCCGGGCGATGCGGGCCGGACCCGCGCCGTCATGGCGCAGGTCGTTCGCAGCGATCCAGGCATCGACCGCATCGTGCCGAAGGAGCCGGTCGTGGAGAAGGTGGCCGACGGCTTCCTCTTCACCGAGGGCCCGGTCTGGCATCCTGACGGCTACCTGCTGTTCAGCGACCCCAACGCCAACACCATCTATCGCTGGAGCCCCGAAGGTCAGGTGTCGGTCTTCCGGACCAAGAGCGGCTATACCGGCGTGGACGTGGGCGACTACGGGCAGCCGGGCTCGAACGGCCTCACGCTGGACGCGGAGGGCCGCCTCACGGTGAACGAGCACGGCAACCGGCGCGTCGTGCGGTTCGAGCGCACCGGGCGGCTGGACGTGCTGGCGGACCGCTACGAGGGCAACCGCCTCAACAGCCCGAACGATCTCGTCTATCGCTCCGACGGCACGCTCTTCTTTACGGATCCGCCGTTCGGGCTCCCGAAGTTCGGCGACGATTCCCGAAAGGAGCTTGCGTTCAGCGGAGTGTATTGCGTCCGCGACGGCGCGCTGCGACTGGTCACCCGCGATCTCCAGGGCCCGAACGGCATCGCCTTCTCGCCGGACGAGCGGTTCCTGTACGTGGGGAACTGGGACCTCAAGCGGATCGTGGTGATGCGCTACGACGTGGGCCCCGACTGCACCGCGACCAATGGCCGCGCGTTCGCCGACTTCACCCGCGAGGGCGGCGAGGATGCCATCGACGGGGTCAAGACCGACCAGGAAGGCAATGTCTACATCTCCGGACCCAAGGGACTGCGGATCGTTTCGCCCGCGGGCACGGAGCTGGGCACGCTGGTGCTGCCCGAGCATCCGCACAACTTCGCGTGGGGCGACGCCGACGGGCGCACGCTGTACCTGACCGCGCGGAGCGGCATCTACCGCGTCCGGCTCAACGTCGCCGGTGTGCGCCCGCCGCTCGTGCCGCGGGCGCTCACGCGGGGGAACTGACCATGCGGCGCCTCCTCTTCGCTGCCGCATGGGTGGCGACCGCCGCGCCGCTCGCGGCACAGCACGGGGTCCCCGCGCCCGAGGCCGCCAGCGTCAGCATCGTAGCGCTGGATCCCCGCTTCGAGCGCCTGGTGCCCAGAGGCACCGTGGTGGAACGGATCGCGAACGGCTTCACCTGGGTCGAAGGGCCGGCCTGGGATCGCCGGGCGAAGCGGCTTCTGTTCACCGACATTCCCAACAACGTCGTATACGCCTGGAGCGAGGCCGGGGGGGTGCGGGTGTTCCTCCAGCCGAGCGGGTATTCGGGCGCGGAGCCGTTCGCGGGCCCCGAGCCCGGAGCCAACGGGCTCGCGTTCGATTCGATGGGGCGACTCCTGCTCTGCCAGCACGGCGACCGGCGCGTCGCGCGGCTTGAAGCCGACGGTCGTCTCGTGTCGGTGGCCGACCATTACGACGGCAAGCGGCTCAACAGTCCGAACGACGTCTTCGTCGCCCCTGGGGGCGATCTCTACTTCACCGACCCGCCGTTCGGGCTCCCCCGCCAGTTCGAGGACCCGGGCCAGGAGCTGGGCTTCACGGGAGTCTACCGACTGGGGCGTGATGGCCGGCTTGCCTTGCTCTCCCGGGAGCTCACGGCGCCGAACGGCATCGCGCTCTCGCCGTCCGGCCGCACGCTCTACGTGTCGAACGCCGACCTGAAGAATCCGGTGTGGATGTCGTTCGATGTGGCGCCGGACGGCAGCGTCGGACCGGGTCGCGTGTTCCACGACGGACGGGCGCACGTCGCCGAAGCGGCCGGCGTGCCCGACGGCATGGACATCGACCAGGGCGGTAACCTGTTCGCGGCGGGGCCGGGCGCGGTGTTCGTGTTCGCGCCCGACGGCACGCTGCTCGGGCGCGTGAACTTCGGCATCGCCGTGTCCAATACAGCGTGGGGCGACGACGGCTCCACGCTCTACATCACGGCCAGCACCGGAGTGTACAGAATGAAACTTCGGACGCGGGGGCTCGGCTTCGCCCGGTAGGGCGCCGGTGCACCGGCAGGACGACAGCCGTATGTTTGGGTGTCCGTCGTCCTGTCTCTGTGTTCCGGAGGGGTTCCCGCATGACCAAGCTGCACGTGAACGGCGTGGAGCGCACCTTTGAGGGTGATCCCGCCATGCCGCTCCTGTGGTACCTCCGCGATGAGCTCGGCCTGACCGGCACGAAGTTCGGCTGCGGCATCGCGGCCTGCGGCGCGTGTACCGTGCACGTGAACGGCGAGGCTCAGCGCGCCTGCGTGGTGCCGGTCTCGACGCTCGAGGGTAGGAGCGTCCTGACCATCGAAGGGCTGAGCGAGAACGGCGACCATGCCGTGCAGCGCGCCTGGCGCGACGAGAACGTCCCCCAGTGCGGCTACTGCCAGAGTGGCCAGATCATGCAGGCCGCCGCCTTCCTCGCGAAGACGCCGAAGCCCACCGACGAACAGATCGATCAGGTCATGGCGGGCAACATCTGCCGCTGCGGCACCTACGTACGCATCCGGGCCGCCATCCACGCCGCGGCCAAGGGGAGCTGACCATGGCGCTCCAGTCAGGGCTCGATCGGCGGGAGTTCCTCGCGGCCGCGGGCGCCGGCGGTCTGGTGCTCGCCGTGGGGGCGAGCGGTTGCTCCCGGGTGGACGACGAGCTCCGCGGCGCAGCCGCCAAGCCGACGCTCACGATCACGCCGGTGGCGCACGTGCGCCTCGACGACACCGGCACCGTCACGGTCGTGTGTCACCGGTCGGAGATGGGCCAGGGCATCCGCACCACGATGGCGATGGTCATCGCGGACGAGCTCGAGGCCGACTGGGAGCGGGTGGTGGTGGAACAGGCGCCGGGCGACGAGAAGACCTACGGCTCGCAGAACACCGACGGCTCCACCAGCATCCGCGACTTCCTCCCGCAGTACCGCGAGACCGGCGCCACCGTGCGCCTGCTGCTCGAGGCGGCGGCGGCCCAGCAGTGGAGCGTGCCGATCGGCGAGGTGGAGGCCCGGCTGCACGAGGTGGTGCATGTGCCGAGCGGTCGGAAGATCGGGTACGGCAAGCTGGTGGCCATCGCCAAGGACCTGCCGCTGCCGCCCAAGGACCAGCTCACGCTCAAGGAACCGTCCAGGTTCCGGTACGTCGGGAAAGAGATCCCCATCGTCGATCTTTTCGACATGACCACCGGCCGCGCGGTGTATGGTCAGGACCTCCGCCGCGACGGGATGAAGATCGCCGTGATCGCCCGCCCGCCTGTCTGGGGGGCAAAGATCGCATCCCTCGACACGACTGCCGCGGAGAAGGTGCCCGGCGTCGAGCGCATCGTGCGGCTGCCCGAGGCGCCGCCGCCGTCGGGATTCCTGCCGCTCGGCGGCGTGGCCGTGGTCGCGCAGAACACGTGGGCGGCGATCCAGGGTCGGCGGCAGCTCAAGATCGAGTGGGACGCGGGCGCCAACGGCAGCTACGAGTCGGTCGCGTACCGCGCCGAGCTCGAGCGGACCGCGCAGAGGCCGGGCAAGATCGTGCGCGAGAAGGGCAACGTGCGCGCGGCACTCAACGCATCGGCGAAGCGGCTGGAAGCGGACTACTACATCGCCCACCTTTCGCACGCCCAGATGGAGCCGCCGGCGGCGCTCGCGGTGTTCGAGAACGGCCGGCTCGAGGCCTGGGCCTGCACCCAGCATCCCCAAGCCACGCGTGACACGATCGCGGAGGTTCTGAAGATCCCGGTCGAGCGGGTCGCGGTCCACGTCACCCTGCTCGGCGGCGGATTCGGCCGCAAGTCGAAGCCCGATTTCATCGTCGAAGCGGCGCTGCTCGCGCGCGAGGTCGGCACGCCGGTCAAGGTCGTGTGGACCCGGGAGGACGACATCCAGCACGGGTACTACCACACGGTCGCGGCCGAGCACATGCAGGCGGGGCTCGACGCCCGCGGCAAGGTCACCGGGTGGCTGCACCGAAGCGTCCTACCCTCGATCGGCGCCACCTTCGCCCCGGACGTGCTGGCGCAGAGCGACTTCGAGGCGGGCATGGGCCTGACCGACTTCCCGTACGCGACCCCGGCCTACCGGGCCGAGGTCGGCCCGGCGCCCGCCCGCACCCGGATCGGCTGGTACCGGTCGGTCATCAACATTCCGCACGGCTTCGCGATCGGCTCGTTCATCGACGAGCTGGCGCATGCCGCCGGACGCGATGCCAAAGACTTCCTGCTCGAGCTCCTCGGACCCGACCGGCTGGTGGATCCAGCGAACGAAGGGATCGTCGGCAAGCCGTGGAACTACGGACGCACATTCGAGGAGCATCCGATCGACATCGCGCGCTACCGCCACGTGGTGGCGCTCGCCGCTGCCAAGGCCGGATGGGGCCAGCCGCTTCCGCCGGGGCACGGACGTGGGGTCTCGGTGCACCGGAGCTTCCTGAGCTACGTGGCGGCCGTCGTGCAGGTCGAGGTCAAACCGGACGGGGCGCTCACGATTCCACAGGTGGACGTGGCGGTGGACGCCGGGTTCGTGGCCCATCCCGAGCGGGCGCGGGCGCAGATGGAGGGCGCCACCATCATGGGGCTCGGTAATGCGCTCTATGGCGAGATCAGCTTCAAGGACGGCCGGGTAGTGCAGGCGAACTACAGCGACTACCGGGTGATGCGGCTCGACGCGGCGCCGCGGGTCATCCGGGTGCACCTGGTGCCGAGCGACAAGCCACCGGGGGGGATCGGCGAGCCCGGCGTGCCGCCGATGGCCCCGGCGCTTGCGAATGCCATCTTCAGTGCAACCGGTCGCCGCATCCGGAGCCTGCCGGTCGGTGGCCAGCTCGCGCCTGCGACGGCCTGACGG
>JBOHSN010000138.1:0-7301 GCA_050733215.1 Gemmatimonadales bacterium | reverse complement strand
CCCATGCTCGGCGCGCCGCCGGCCGAACCCGCCGGCGCGTGAATGTCGTACCGCTGGCGACGCATTCCGTCCGGGCGCTGCGCGATACGCTGCGGGCGCATGGATGGGAGGCGGAGCCGGCGGACGCGGCGGCCGGCGGTGCGGAGCCGCTCGCTCTTCACCTGACCGGCCTGGATGATCCGGCACTCGAGGCGCTCGTGCGATATGCCGGGCGCCTCGGTCTTGATGTCCATACCGGCGACGGGTGGGCGATTCTGTCCGGCACGCGGTGGCGACTCGGCGCGTTCGCCCGTCCCTGGACCGCGCCTCCGGCCCTTGCGGAGGTCGCCACCCGCGTCGGCCTCGCCATCCCCGCCGATGCGTCCCCGGCGTGGCTCACCGCGCGGGGCGCCCTCCCGCTCGACGAGCCCGTCCTCGTCGGCATTCTCAACGTCACCCCCGACAGCTTCAGCGACGGCGGCCGCTACGGCGCCGTGGACGCGGCGCGTGCGCAGGCCGACCGCCTCGTGGCGGATGGCGCTCGGGTGGTGGATGTCGGCGGCGAATCCACGCGGCCGGGACGCGACGACCCGGTGCCGGAAGCCGAAGAGCTCTCGCGGGTGCTGCCGGTGATCCGCGCGCTTGCGGCCGATCATCCGGACCTCGTGATCTCGATCGACACGGTGAAGTCGGGCGTGGCACGCGCGGCGCTGGGCGAGGGCGCTGCGGTGATCAACGACGTGAGCGGGTTCCGGCTCGACCCCGCGATGGCCGAGGTGGCCGCGGCGGGCAGGGCGGGGGTGGTGCTGATGCACTCGCGTGGCGCCATCACCGAGATCTCGTCCTACACTCATGCCGACTACGGCAGCGACGTAACCGGGGCCGTGCTCTTCGAGCTGGCGGAGGCGGTGGCGGCAGCCGTCGCGCACGGCGTCGGGCCCGAGGCCATCGTGGTGGATCCCGGCCTCGGCTTCTCGAAGACGCCCGAACAGAGCGCGCTCATCTGCGACCGCCTGGCCGCCTTCCGAGCCCTCGGACGGCCGATTCTGGTCGGGCCAAGTCGAAAGCGGTTCCTGGGCGCGGTCGCCGGGATCGAGGCGCCGGCGGAGCGCGACCGCGCGACCGGCGTGGTCTGCGCGCTCGCGTGGGAGCGGGGCGCCCGCCTGTTTCGGGTGCACGACGTGGCCACGACGCGCGAGGCGCTGGCGGTGGCGCGCGGGATCGGAGGATGACCCCCCGCGCCGCCGCGCTCGCCGTCGGCGCGGTCGTGCTCGCCGGGTACGCGCTCACCCTCGCGCCCACCGTCACGTTCTGGGACGCGGGCGAGCTCATCGCCGCGGCTTACACGCTCGGCATCCCGCATCCGCCCGGCACTCCGGTCTTCATCCTCCTGGCCCACGTGTGGGCCCTCCTCCTTCCCATCGGCGAGTATGCCGTCCGCACCAACCTGCTGAGCGCCACGGCCAGCGCGGCGGCGGCGGCGATGTGGTTCCTCGCGGCGCACGACACGACGCGGCGCCTGGCGCACGGCCTCGAAGAGCCGACCGGCCGCCTCGTACGGCTGGGGGGCGCCGCGGCCGCGGCACTCGTCGGGGCGTTCAGCTTCACCAACTGGCAGAACTCGAACGAGACCGAGGTCTATGCCGTCGCCACACTGACGATCGGGGCGGTGGTCTGCCTCGCACTCCGCTGGCGCGAACACCGGTCGCCGCGGCTGCTCCTCCTGGCGGTGTACCTGCTGGCGCTGTCGGTGGGCAACCACCTGCTCGCGCTGCTCGCGGGGCCCGCGCTCATCGTGTTCCTGGTGACGGTGCTCCGGGCCGAGCCGGCTGTGGACCCGGCCGCTCAAAGGGCGCAGTGGGCGCACGTGATCGTCGTGGCGGGCGGGTGGGCGCTCCTCCTCGGCACCGGTCTCGGCAGCGGGACGCTGCTGACGCTCGGCCTGGTGGCGTTCGCCGCGGCGCTGGGGGTCGCCGCCACGCGGGGCGAGCTCCGCTTCGGCGGACTGGCGCTGCTGCTCGCCCTTGCGGGCGTGAGCACCTACCTCTTCCTCTATATCCGCTCGGGGCAGCATCCGATCATCAATGAAGCGGCCCCCGGCACCTGGGACGCCCTGCTCGACGTGGTCCGGCGCGCTCAGTACCCCGCGCGCACGCCGCTGGATGACCCCACGGTGACGCACGGGCCGGACAATCCCGGCCGGAGTCTCCAGCTCGTCTGGTTTCAGCTCCTCAACTACGTGCAGTACTTCGACTGGCAGTGGGCGCGCTCGCTCGACGGATGGGCGCGCGCCGGGGTCACGCTGCTTGCCGCGTCACTCGGCCTTCGTGGGCTGTTCGCGCAGCGCGGCGTGGACCGCGCGTCGTTCAGGCTGCTCCTCGTGCTCTTCGTAGCCACGGGCCTCGGCCTCGTAGCGTACATGAACTTCAAGCCGGGGCACAGTCTGGGGCACGCCGTCTGGCCCTCCGACGGAGATCATGAAGTCCGCGAGCGGGACTATTTCTTTGTGGTCAGCTTCGTGGTGTGGGGGGTGTGGGTGGGGGTAGGACTGGCCGACGTCGCGCGCCGACTGAGTGCGAGTGCGAGTGCGAGGGGGTGGCCCATACTCACACTCACACTCGCACTCGGATTGGCGCCAGCGCTGCTCAATGCTCCCGCTGCGACCCGGCGGGCCACCCCCGATGCCCGGCTCGCGGCGGATTTCGCGTATGATCTGCTGAACACGGTGCCGCCGTACGGCATCCTCTTCACCTACGGCGACAACGACACGTTTCCGCTTTGGTGGGCGCAGGAAGTGGCGGGCGTGCGGCGGGACGTCGCCGTGGTGTGCATCGCGCTGACGAACACCTCCTGGTATCCCGGCCAGCTTCGCGACCATCCGACCCGGCCGTTCGATCCGGCGTCGGCACCGGGCGTCTGGCGTTCCGCGCCCGGCGACCAGCCGGGCGGACCGCTGCACAGCATGTCGGATGAGGAGCTCACCGGGATGGCGGCGCAGCGCATCGCGCGGCCCCTCACGGTGGACTTCGGCGCGTTCCGGCACACGTATCCGGCCGGCAGCGCCTTCTATCCAGGCGACATCGTTGCGATCCGCATCATCCAGCAGAACCTCGGCCGCCGGCCGATCGTGTGGTCGGCTACGGCGGGCCGGGAGTACGCCGGCCTCGGGCGGTACGTCGTTCAGCAGGGGCTCGGGTTCAGGGTGGAGACCGCGCGGCCCGACAGCGCCGACCCGAGGATCAGCTTCGCCCCGGGCTGGGCGCCGCTCGACGTGCCGCTCACGCGCGTGCTGGTGGACAGTGTCTACCGCTACGCCGGTCTGGAGCGGCGCCGCGGGGCGGCGGAACGCCGGCGGCTCGATCCCACCGCCGCGGGGATCGCCCGCACGCTTGCGTATCCCATCATCCGCCTCGCCGAGGCGGAGGTCGCCGGCTCCGACTCGCTGGCCGCCCGGCGGCACCTCGAGCGGGCGGCCCGCCTGAATGCCGCACTGGGACTAGCGACGGTCCCCTGAGGCCGGCTCGGTCCATCTTCCCATCTGCCGATCACCCGTCGATTCGTCTAAATTCGAGGGCTTATGAATTTCCCGGGGCTCGCCGACCGGGTGGCCAAGGTCCGTGAGGTCATCCGGCAGCGCCAGGCGACCGGCGGCTGGACCCACCCGGTCACGATCGTCGCCGTCACCAAGACGCATGGGCCCGAGGCAGTGCTCGCCGCGGTCGCCGCCGGCCTCTCCGCCGTCGGTGAGAACCGGGTGCAGGAAGCGTTGGCCAAGCAGGAGGCGCTCGGGCCGGTTCCGGTCGAATGGCATCTCGTCGGCACCCTCCAGCGGAACAAGGCGCGGCACGCCGTGGGACGGTTCGCGCTGATCCATTCCATCGATCGGCTCGAGCTGGCGGGCGAGCTTCAGCGGCGCTCGCCGGAGGGCGCGCGACAGGGCGTGCTCGTCCAGGTGAACTGCTCGAGCGAGCCCCAGAAGGGCGGGGTGGAGCCCGAAGCGCTGTCCGAACTGCTCGGGGCGATGACCCAGCTGGATCGTCTGAATGTCCGCGGGCTGATGACCATGGCCGCGCTCACCGACGACGAAGCCGAGCAGCGCCGCACCTTCGGGCGGCTCCGCCGGTTGCAGGAGGCCGCCGAATGCGAGGGACACCGCCTGCCCGAGCTGTCGATGGGGATGTCGGGGGACTTCGGCGTCGCGGTGGAAGAGGGAGCGACGATCGTACGTCTGGGGACCGTGCTGTTCGGGGAACGCGCTTATGAGCGATGACGCTTTTCAACTGACGCCGCTGGAGGTCCGCACCCACGAGTTCGCCCGCGTCGTGCGCGGCTACGATCGCGCCCAGGTGGACGAGTTCAAGCAGCGGCTCTCCGGGGAGATCGAGCGAATCCTCCGCGAGCGCATCCAGGCCGAAGAGCGGCTGAAGAACGCGCAGGATCAGCTTCGCGCGTATCGTGAGCGGGAGCGGGCGCTGAACGAGGCGCTCGTGGCGGCGCAGCAGCTCCGCGCCGACACCCGGCAGCAGGCCGAGCGGGAGGCGGAGCTGGTGGTGCGCGAGGCGGAAGCCGAGGCGACGCGGCTGCTGAACCGCGCCCGGATCGAGGAGCAGCTCGTGCGGGAGCGCACGGCTGGCGCGTCGCGCAACTTCGCCGCGTACGTGGCCAGCCTCCGCGCGCTCATGGAGCGGCACCTCGCCGAGCTGGACGGCCTCGAGGCGGCGGCGCGGGCCACCGCCCCGATCCCGGTGGCGCCGGTCGAGCAGGCGCTGACGCAGCCCGAGATGGCCGTAGCCGGGGACGACAACGAGTGACCGCGACCGTCACGCTGGCCGATGAGGTGCACGCCGCCGCCGAGGTGGTCCGGCGACGCGCCCCGGCGCGGCCGGCCGTGGGCATCATTCTGGGCACCGGGCTCGGCGGCCTCGCGGACGAGATCGCGGTCGAGACCGCCATCCCCTACGAGGAGATTCCGGGCTTTCCGCTCTCGACCGTCGAATCACACGCCGGCCGGCTTCTGCTTGGCCGTCTGGGCGGCAAGTCCGTCGTGGCGATGCAGGGCCGGTTCCACTGCTACGAGGGCTACGACCTCCGCCAGGTGACGTTTCCGGTGCGGGTGCTGCACGCCCTTGGTGCCGAGACGCTGCTGGTTTCGAACGCGTGCGGCGGCATGCATCCGCTCTGGGCGCCGGGCGATCTCATGCTGATGGCCGACCACATCAATCTG
Organism: Gemmatimonadales bacterium; assembly: GCA_050733215.1. Classification (GTDB taxonomy): domain Bacteria; phylum Gemmatimonadota; class Gemmatimonadetes; order Gemmatimonadales; family GWC2-71-9; genus DASQPE01. The sequence goes on along the minus strand of JBOHSN010000138.1, from coordinate 2,098 downwards.
CTCGGCGATAGCCCGCTGGTCGGGCCCAACGACGACCGCCTCGGCCCCCGCTTTCCCGACCTCTCGGCCGCGTACGATCCCGGCCTCCGGACGCTCGCCCGCGCGGCGGCGCTCGAGCTCGGCATCACGCTGCGGGAGGGCGTGTACGTGGCCGTCGCCGGGCCCAATCTCGAGACCCGCGCCGAGTACCGGATGCTTCGCGCCCTGGGCGCGGACGTCGTGGGGATGTCCACCGTGCCCGAGGTGATCGTCGCCAACCACGAGGGCATGCGAGTGCTCGGGCTCTCCATCATCACCGACCAGTGCCTGCCGGACGCGCTCGAGCCGGCCGACATCGGCCGCATCATCGAGACCGCGCGCCGTGCGGAGCCGCATCTCACCCGGCTCGTCACGCGCGTGGTGGAGCGGCTCTAGGTGACGCGCTTCCCGACGTGGCCCGACGTCTCCGCCGACGAGCTCGAGCGCCGGCAGCTCGAGCTGTGGAAGTCGGAGGATCTCTTCCGCCGCACGCTCGAGGCGTCGAAGGACGGGACCCCATACGTCTTCTACGAGGGCCCTCCGACGGCCAACGGCCGGCCCGGCATCCACCATGTCTTCGCGCGCACCATCAAGGATTTGGTCTGCCGCTTCCACGCGATGCAGGGCCGCCAGGTCACCCGCATCGCGGGGTGGGACACGCATGGACTGCCGGTAGAGATCGAGGTGGAAAAGGAGCTCGGCATCAACGGCAAGAAGGACATCGAGAAGTTCGGTGTCGCCGAGTTCAACGCGCGGGCGCGGCAGAGCGTGTTCACGTACCAGTCGGAGTGGGAGGAGCTGTCCGACCGCATCGGGTACTGGCTCGACTACGAGCATCCGTACGTCACCTGCAGCAACGAGTACGTGGAGAGCGTCTGGTGGCTCCTCCGGCGGCTGCACGAGCGGGAGTTGCTGTATCGCGGGCACCGGGTCCTTCCGTATTGCCCCCGCTGCGGCACCGTCCTCTCGAGCCACGAGCTCGCGCTCGGCTACGAAGAGGTGACCACCAATTCGGTGTACGTCACTTTCCCGCTGGCGGACGACCCCACCCGCCAGCTGCTGATCTGGACGACGACCCCGTGGACGCTCTTGGCCAACGTCGCGGTGGCCGTGCACCCGGACCTCGAGTATGCGGAGTATCCGGTGGACGGCCGCACGATCATCCTGGCCACGGCTCGCGCCGACCTGCCCAGCGGCCGGGAGGAGATCGCAGCGGGAGCGGCCGGCGTCGGGACCGGGCGGCAGAGCGCCAGGGCGCGCCGGACGGCGGTGCCGTTCCGCGCGCTCACGCCGGTACGGACGTTCGCGGGGCGCGAGCTGGTCGGCCTGCGGTACCAGCGGCCACTCGAGGTGGTCCCGCTCCCCGACGACAAGGCGTCGCGCGTGGTGATCGCGGCCGACTTCGTCACCGCGCATGACGGCTCGGGACTGGTGCACATGGCGCCCGCCTTCGGCGCCGACGACTACGCAGCCGGTCAGCAGCACGAGCTGGCGCTGGTGCGACCGGTGGGGCCCGACGGCACCTTCGGCGGCACCGAGTGGCCGGAGATCGAGGGCCGGCAGGTCACCGACCGGGAGACGAACGATCTCATCATCCAGCGGCTCAAGCGGGACGGACGCTGGCACCTCACGCAGCCGTACTCGCATACCTATCCGCACTGCTGGCGCTGCTCGAACCCGCTCATCTACTACGCCCGCGACTCGTGGTTCGTTCGTACATCCGCGGTCAAGGGTCGGATGCTGGCGCACAACGCCGAAGTGGACTGGCATCCGCCCGAGGTCGGCTCGGGACGGTTCGGCGAGTGGCTCGAGAACAACGTGGACTGGGCGCTCTCACGCGACCGCTACTGGGGCACGCCGCTTCCGGTCTGGGCGTGCGACCGCGACCCGGCGCACGTCGAGGTGATCGGGTCCTACACGGACCTCGCGGAGCGCTGGGGGCAGCCGCTGCCTGCCGATTTCGATCCCCACAAGCCGTTCATCGATCGATACGAATGGAACTGTGCGTGTGGCGGCGGCATGCGGCGCACGCCCGAGGTCATCGACGCCTGGTTCGACTCCGGTGCGATGCCGTATGCGC
>JBOHSN010000137.1:0-7450 GCA_050733215.1 Gemmatimonadales bacterium | reverse complement strand
CGCTAAAAGCGATTGGTGCGGCCGATCGCTATCCGCTATCCGCTATCCGCTCGTATCGCCGGCCCGCGTTGCCACGAAATGAATCTCGTTTCGCCGATCGGCTGCACAGCGAGCGGATAGCGGATAGCGGATAGCCGATAGCGGATAGCTCTAAGGCCGGCCACCCGGATGCCACTCCGGCTTCGGCCCATCCGCCAGCAGACGCACGAGCCGTGCGGCCGCGTCCACGACGCGGGCCATGTGGGGGAAATCGATCCGCGACACCTCGTCCGACGGCATGTGATAGTCCGCGTGCATGCCGTACGACGACAGCGTGTGCGCGGGGATGCCCAGGCGGGCAAAGGCGATGTTGTCGCTCCGCTCAAAGAAGCGCTGGACCGGCCGGGGATCGGGAGCGATCGGCAAGCCGGCGCGCTTGACCATGTCACCGAGGGTGGACCGCTCGTAGCCGGTGAGCCAGGCAACCCCCGGCCCGCCGACGAGGGGGTCGGGCCGGCCGACCATCTCGAGCTGAAGGTCCGCGACGGTGTGCTCCAGCGGGACGATCGCATGCGCCACGTACCAGCGGGTGCCGAGGAGTCCCGTCTCTTCACCGGTGGTAAGCAGGAAGATCACGGTGCGCCTGGGCGCCGGCCCCGATGCGAGCGCCCGCCCGACCGCGAGCGTCGCGATGACGCCCGAGCCATCGTCGTCGGCGCCGTTGTAGATCGAGTCACCGGCCACCGGAGACCCCACGCCGAGGTGATCGAAGTGCGCCCCGACGATCACGGCCTCGTGGCGGAGCGCCGAGTCGGCGCCGGGGAGCACGCCGATGACGTTCACGTCGGTGAGCTCGGCGCCGCCGACGGAATCGGCCAGCATGAAGCCCGTCGTAGTGCGCACCAGCGGCACGCGCTGGTAGAAGCCGCTGTCACCCGCGGGCCGGAGACCCATCTCCTGCATGGCTTCGGCGATGAGGCGGGCAGCTTTCGCCGCGCCGGGGGTGCCAGTACCCCGCCCCTGCAGCGAATCGGCCGCGATCACCGACAGCCAGTCGCGAAGCTGTCCCGGCGAGGCGGGCGCCGGGGGGACGAGGCGTCCCGGCGCCGGGGGCGCCGGCTCTGGTGTGGCCGGCTGCCCGCGGGCGCAGGCGGAGAGGAAGAGGAACAGCAGCATCCCGGCGAACTTGCCGCGGCCTATCGCTTGCATAACTTTGCACCTGACCCCGGTGGTTCCACCGGATCTGTTCTGAGTTCAAGTCCATAGATCTGCGGCACTTGCCGTACCCGTCGCGGAGCAGCGGGCGACGCGCGCGCGCCACACCCTGGGGAGCGATCCATGAAAAGAGCGCTGGTCGTGCTGGCCCTGCTCGTCACCGCCGCGGGCCCGCTTCGGGCCCAGACCATCGATCTGACGCCCCGGATCGGCGCCTACGTGCCGCTGGTCAATTTGATCGAGGGAACCGATCCGCTCACCGGACTGGCCCGGGAACAGAAGGCGGTCACCAAGTTCACCATCGGTGGCCGGCTCGGAGTCTGGCTCGGCAACTCCTTCGGCGTCGAAGGCGTCGTGGACTACAACACGGGACCGGTCCAGACCTTCGTGGGCGGCGTCCGCCAGAGTCCGAACATCAGCTCCCACCTGTTCGCCGCGAGCATCCGCCCGATGCTCCGGCTCAACTCGCCCAGTGGCAACGTTGCCCTCGTCGTGAGCGCCGGCGGAGGCCTCGTGGACCGCGGCGGCACGTTCACCAGCGGGCTCACTTCGGGCAATCAGTTCACTGGGCGGACCGACCCGGCTGGCGCGGCTGGCCTTGGGCTCCTGATAAAACTGAACCGGCACGTGGCCGCGCGCATCGACGTGGACGGGTACACCTACACGGCGCAGTATCGCAACGCCGCGGCCGGAAACACCAGCGCGCTCCGGCAGTACGACCTGTTCATTACGTTCGGCCTGACCGGACCGTTCCGCAACTACGGAATTCCGGGAGAATAAGTAATGGAGGAGCGGATGAACCGCCCCGTCCGCTCCTCCTATATTCCTCCCCCATGCGTTCGCTTCACACCCTTCTCGCCGCCATCATCGACTACGCCGGTCTGTTCCCTCCCGCCCGGCTCGACATGGGTCCGGCGGTGGCCGAGTATGCCGCGCACCGGGCGGGAGCGTACCGGTGGGCCCTCGGCCGCTTCGTGGCGCCGGCGGCGCGGCTCGAGGAGCTCGGACGCGCGGCCGAGCCGTGCTTCCCCTCCGCGGGCGACCCGTGGCGGGTGAGCGCGCTCCTCGGTCCTGACCTGCCGGCCGACCTCGCCGCGATCGGGCGGTTCAACGAGGCGCATCGCGGCCCGGGCACCGGCGGGGCGGTTGTCGACACGGTGGAGCTCAAGGCGGCGATACCCGACGCGATCGCCGCGGCGCTCGATGTCGTCGGGCCGGGCTTCGACGTCTACGTCGAGCTGCCGGTGCACCGCGACCCCGCCGAGCTGATCGGCGTCCTCGCGCAGCGCGGGGCGCGGGCCAAGATCCGCACCGGCGGCGTCACGCCCGACGCCTTCCCCACGTCAGCGGACCTGCTCCGTTTCATTCGCTCCTCGGTGAACGCCCGCGTGCCGTTCAAGGCGACTGCCGGGCTCCACCACCCGCTCTGCGGCCGCTATGCGCTCACCTATGCCCCCGACAGCCCGCGCGCGCCGATGTACGGCTTTCTGAACCTGTTCCTGGCCGCTGCGTTCGTCGCCGGCGGCATGACCGACGACGACGCGAGGGCGCTTCTCGCGGAGACCTCGGCCGGCGCATTCCGCTTTTCGGCCGGCGCTGTCGAGTGGCGGGGCCGATCGCTCGGCGAGCCCGAGTTGGCGCGGGCCCGGCGCGAGGTGGCCACTTCGTTCGGCTCCTGCTCGTTCCGCGAGCCCATCGCCGACCTTCAGTCGCTCGGCCTCCTGTGACCCGGGCGATCGACGAGACCCACGATCCGGCGCGTCGGAGCTGGGTCGCCGAGGCGAACGGCCACGCCGATTTTCCGATCCAGAATCTGCCGTTCGGTGCGTTCCGGCGCCGCTGGAGCGGCGACGGCCCCCGGGTCGGTGTCGCCATCGGCGACCGGGTGCTCGACGTGGCGGGGTGCGCCGAGCGCGGGCTCCTGAGCGGACGCCCCGAGCGCGCGGCACAGGCGTGCGCGGGGGGCTCGCTCAATGAGCTGCTCACGCTCGGTGGCGAGCACTGGCTCGAGCTGCGCCAGGCCCTGAGCCGCCTCCTGGCGGCGGACGGCAGCGGGCGCCCGCTCGACACCCGCGCGGGACCGCATCTGCTCGCGGCGATGAGCGACGTGGAGATGCTGGTCCCGGCCGACATCGGCGACTACACCGACTTCTACGCGTCGGTGTACCACGCCAGCAACGTGGGCGCCCTGTTCCGGCCCGACAACCCGCTGCTGCCCAATTACAAGTGGGTGCCGATCGGCTATCACGGACGGGCCTCGTCCATCGTGGCGAGCGGCACGCCGGTCCGCCGCCCCACTGGCCAGACCCGTCCCGATCCCAACGCACCGCCGACGTTCGGACCGACGCGGCGGCTCGACTACGAGCTGGAGGTGGGCATCTTCGTGGGTCCGGGCAACCCGATGGGGTATCCGATCCCGATCGCGGATGCGGAACGCCACATGTTCGGTGTGTGCCTGGTGAACGACTGGTCCGCGCGCGACGTGCAGGCGTGGGAGTACCAGCCGCTGGGGCCGTTCCTCGCGAAGAACTTCGCCACGACGGTGTCGCCCTGGGTGGTGACGCTCGAAGCGCTCGCGCCGTTCCGCGCTCCGATGCGCCCCCGCCAGCCGGAGGACCCCGCGCCGCTCCCGCACCTCGCGGATGCGCACGACCGGGATGCCGGCGCGATCGACCTCGTGCTCGACGTCTCGCTCGCGTCGGCCGTGATGCGGGAGCTGGGGATCGCGCCCGTGCGGCTCACCCGAAGCCGGTTCGCCGATCTCTACTGGACTCCCGCCCAGCTCCTCACCCACCACGCCTCCAACGGCTGCAACCTCCGCCCGGGCGATCTGCTCGCGAGCGGCACCGTCTCGGGTCCGGAGCCGGATTCGGTCGGCTGCCTGCTCGAGCTCACCCGGGGGGGCAAGGTGATTCGGCTCCCCACGGGCGAGGAGCGGACGTTTCTGGCCGACGGGGACGAAGTGATCTTCCGCGGCTACTGCGAGCGGCAGGGAGCGGTACGAATCGGGCTGGGGGAGTGCCGCGGTATGGTTACGAGCTACGAGGCACGAGTTACGAGTGAGGACACCTGAGACCCGTAACCCGTAACTCGTAACCCTTTCCGTTCATGGTGCGACGGTCACGACCGCGGTGGTGGTGGCGACGTCGGTCGCGCCCTGCTCGTCCCGGACCGTCCACGTCACCGTGTAGTTCCCAGCCACCGTGTAAGTGTGGTCCAGGACGTGGGACGCCTGGCTCCCGAATGTGCCGGTGAAGTTCTGCCCGTCACCGAAGTCCCAGGTGCCGCCCCATGCCCCTTCGGGGTCGAAGGTGCCCGCTGGGTCGAACTGGACCGGCACGCCGACGGTCGCGTTAAAGGAGGGGCTTGCGGGCGACGCGAAGTTGGCGGAGGGCGGGAGATTCTGGGGCGTGCCGGGGAGCCCGGCCACGCTGAGGGTGCTCAAGGTGAACGTCACCGGCGCCGCCTCCACCCCCTCGTGGATCGTCACCGCGTGCAAATCGGGCGTCGACGTCACCGCCAGGGTCGCGGGCACGCCGAGGGTGATCGTGTAGGGGGTGTCGTGGGGGGAGAGGAAGAACACGGTCTGCCCCTGCACCGGGTCGAACGCCTGGGTCACCGCGGTTACGCCGTGAGTGGCGGTCGCGTCGAAATCGCCGAACGTCACCTGAGTGCCTCCGACCTCGGGCAACGTCACCCCCTCGCCCAGCGCGACGCTGACGCGCACGCTGCCGGTGAAGGAGATGTCGGCGGCCTGAATCACGGGGCTCAGCACCCACTGGGAGCCGCCGGCGAGCTTGCCGAAGCTCTGCGCGACGTTGAGGTCCAGCGCGATCACCTTTTGCTCCCCGGCAACGGTGACCGGGCCATGGTCGAAGTTGACCTTGAGGCCGGACGAGCCCCAGCTCGGCATCTGCAGGGGACCGTCGGCGGGAGCCAGCTCGGCCGGCAGCTCGTAGCCATCCGTCGCGTACACCTTCCCGTCGGCCGCATCCTGCACGTAGCCGCCGCTGACGACGAAGCGGATCTCCTGATAGCTCCCCGCCGGCACCTGGACGTCCTGCACCAGGATCAGCGCCTGGTTCCCGAGATCGCAGAGCTCGACGGTGACGGGGTCGGATCGGAGGGTGGTGCGGCCACCCTCGCCCTGGAGGTAGATCTCGTCGATCGTCACCGCGGCGGCCTGGAACGGGCAGGCGACCGGCGTAGCCGCGATCGCCGCGTCGAATGTGCGAGTCCGGGAGCTCTGCCCCGTCTCCGAGAGCGTCAGGCCCGTCGAGCTCCGCCTCAGGACGAGGGTCATCTCGGCGCTGCCGGGTCCGGCGCCGTCGCTGCAAGCGGCGAGGGTAGCGAGCGCCAACGCGCCCACGAGACCGGTCAGCCGCGCACTGGTCGGGAAGGTCATTCAGCTCTCCATCGAAAGCCAAGTTGGGGGTCGGGACGCAACTTGGAAGGGCAAGACTCGAACCGCGGATCACACTGAATCCGCGCAATTAGTAGTAGTTGAGCATACCTCTGGCAGCGGTCCGGCGGCGCTCGCATCGTGAGCCGCGGGCACACCCGTTGCCACGGTAGGGGCGCCGACACGCTCGAGCCAGCACGCACGGGAGGGCCGCACCGTGATGAAGTTCCTCTATCTGGTCGGGTCGGGGTACCTCGCGATCTGCATCGGTGCCCTCGTCCTGCCTGCCCGTTCCGCGCGGATGCACGGCGCCGCGCACGGGGCCGCGGCCGCGTTCGCCATGCCGGGCGGAGATGACGCCTGGTTCGCCCGCATCAAGCCGTTCTGCAACGCCGTGGAGGTGGACTTCGCGCACCAGCGTTCGCCCGCCCCCCAGACGGCGCCCGGCGCCGGCTACAGCGCCGCGTGCTACGGCCTGGCGGGCAAGATCGATTCGGCCCGCGCGGCGATCGACCGGCTCCCGGCCGACGAGCGCCCGCTCGCGGCGGGCATCGTGTTCAACGTCGGGCATCCGGTCGCCGACGCGGGCGACGACAAGTCGGCGGGACCGATCATGGCGCTGGTGATCGCGTACCAGCCCGACAACTACATGGCTCTGTACCACGCCGGCATGTCCGAGTATGTGCTGGGCCAGCCCGACGCGGCCCGCACCCACCTGCGACGGTTCCTCCAGCTCTACCGCAGCGAGGACGGCTGGCGCTCCAACGCGATTCAGACCCTCGAGCGCCTGGACGCGACGCCATGACGGCCCCCGCGTACATCGCGCCGGGCGCCCTGCTCGGCGCGCGCTACGAGATCGTCGAGGAGATCGGCCGCGGCGGATTCTCCATCGTCTACAAAGCCCACGACCAGGCGCTCGACTGTTCCGTCGCCCTCAAGCTCCTCGTGCCACCGCCGGCGAGCGCGCGTCTCGCCCGCGAGCGGCTCCGGCGCGAGGTGCAGGCGGTGCGCGGGCTCGCGCATCCCCACATCGTGGGCGTGCACGATTTCCTCGAAGACGGCGCGTGGAGCTTCGTAGTCATGGATCTGGTCGAGGGACCGGATCTCGGCGTGCGGCTCCGCGACCGCGGGCCGCTCGCGCCGGACGAGGCGGCCCGCATCGGCGCGGAGATCGCCGACGCGCTCGCGGCGGCCCACCGGTCGGGGATCCTGCACCGCGACGTGAAGCCGCAGAACATCCTGCTCGACCGGAGCGGCCGGGCGCGGCTCACGGATTTCGGCGCGGCGCGGCTGGAGGGTCAGGCGACGATGACCCAGACGGGCGCGCTGGTCGGCACGCTCGCCTACCTCGCGCCCGAGGTGATGGCGGGCGGCCGTGCCGACGCGCGCGCCGACATCTACGCCCTGGGCATGACGCTCTACTTCGCGCTCACCGGGCAGCTCCCCCACCGCGCATCGCCGCATCTGCCGCCCGACCCGGAAGCCGGCGGACACGCTCCCCGCGCCGTCCGCGCCGACCTGTCCGAGTGGCTCGACACCGTGGTGGCCCGCGCCACGCGCGCCGAGCCGGCCCGCCGGTTCCCGTCGGCGGGAAGCCTGTCGGAGGCGCTTCGCACGCAGCAGGGCGGCGCGCTCGAACCGGCCACACGCGCCGCCGCGCTCGACTTCTGCCTGCTCTGCGGCTCGACCGCGGCCGCCGGCCTGAGCCGCTGTCCTGACTGCGGCGGCATCCCGGCCGGGCGGACCGATACGCTGGTGTTCGTGGATGCCTCGCACACGCGGCAGGGCTGGTCGGCCGCGAGCGAAGCGCTCGCGGGCATGGCGGCTACGGTGCCGCATCCGCCCGATGTGGCC
>JBOHSN010000136.1:0-7522 GCA_050733215.1 Gemmatimonadales bacterium | reverse complement strand
GGCCTCGCGCCATTCCGGGAGCAGGCTAGTCCTCCAGCGGCACCCAACGGAGCACGCGCGCCTTCAGCCGGCCGGTGAGCACGTAGTGCCCCTGGTTCTCACCGCCCCAGGAAACCTCCACGCAGCTCCCATCGCCGCAGGCGACCGAGTCGCCGTCGAACGGACCGCCGACACACTCGTACGTGTTCGTGGGTAGGGTCTGCCTCGACATCGGATCCTCCTCGGCCAACGGCTCCGGTGAATATCCCGCAGGGTCAAACTAGGGCGCGGTGAAGCCGGCCCGCCGTGACCGCCGGAGCGGGCAGGAGGGGGTCCAGGTCACCCCGCGCGGCTGACGCGGTATCTTCCATGGGCTTTCCGCTCAACGCGTCCGTCCTTCCTCGGGAGGCACCCATGGTGACGCTCGGCTCATTGCTGTTGCCCATCCTCCTCTCGGCCGTGTTCGTGTTCATCGTCAGCTCCCTGGTTCACATGGTGTTCAAGTACCACGCGAGCGACTACACCCGCCTGCCCAACGAGGACGCCGTTCGCGCGGCGCTCCGGAGCGGGAACCCAGGGCCGGCGCAGTACATCATTCCGTACGCTTCGGGGATGAAGGAGATGGAAACGCCGGAGATGAAGCAGAAGTACCTGGACGGACCGGTCGGGGTGCTCAACCTCAAGCGCCCGGGCGTGTACTCGATGGGCGCCAGCCTGGGACAATGGTTCGCCTTTACCGTCGTCGTGTCGCTGTTCGTGGCCTACGCGGCGGCGCACTCGCTCCCAGCGGGCACTCCCTATCTCCAAGTATTCCGGGTCGTCGGAACGATCACGTTGCTGGCGTACGCCGCCGGACAGGTTCCGGCCGCGATCTGGATGGGCAAGCCCTGGTCGGTGACTTGGAAGGAAGGGCTCGACGGCCTGCTGTACGCACTGGTGACCGCCGGCACGTTCGGCTGGTTGTGGCCGCGCTAGCAATACCCCGCCGCGGGGCCGGGCTCGCGCTGGCCTGCGCCACGTCCGCCGCCGCGCAGACGCCCGACGTCGTGTTCGTGCCCACCTCGGTGGACGTGGCGCTCACCATGCTCCGCATCGCCGGCGTGGGCGATTCCGACGTCGTCTATGACCTCGGCTCGGGAGACGGCCGGCTCGTCATCAGCGCGGCGAAGCGGTTCGGCGCGCGCGGCGTGGGCATCGACATCGACCCCGATCGCGTCGCCGACGGCATCCGCAACGCCGACACCGCCGGAGTGACCGACCGGGTCGCGTTTCGCCAGGCGGATCTGTTCGACACCGATCTCCGTCCGGCGACCGTCGTCACGCTGTATCTCACGTCGTCGCTGAACGAGCGGCTCCGGCCGAAGCTGCTCCGCGAGCTCCGGCCGGGGTCGCGCGTGGTATCGAACAACTTCGACATGGGTGCGTGGACACCGGACAGCGTGGCGTACGTGCAGGGCAAGGCGATGGCGCGAACGCCGGTCCACTTCTGGGTCATCCCGGCCGACGCGCGCGGCCGCTGGACCGTGACCTGGGACGGGCTACCTCCCATTCGGCTCGCGATCGAGCAGCGGTTCCAGCAGGCGACCGGCATCGCGACGATAGGCGGCCGGCGCTCGGAGCTGGCCAGTGCGCGGCTTCGGGGCGACAGCATCACCTTCTCCATTCCCGGGAACGGCGAGGGCGGCACGATGCGCTTCGCCGGACGGGTGTCGGGAGACAGCGCGCGCGGCACGGTCACAGCCGGCGCTGGCGCGGCACCACGCGCGTGGCGCGCGATTCGAACCCAGGCCGACTGACGATGCCCTCCGAGCCGTCCGATAAGTCTCGCACCGTCGCGCTCACCCTCGCCGCGTTGCTCGGTCCGTTCGGTGCGCACCGGTTCTACGCCGGCCGCACGGAGTCAGCAGTGCTCATGGCCTGTACGCTCGGCGGGCTGGGCGTATGGTGGCTGTACGATGTGATCGTGGTGGGCTTCGGGCAGTTCCGCGACGAGCACGATCGCGTGATCTCGGACTGGGAGCCCAGGCCGGGCGAGCGCGACACCGCGCTGCCCGACGGCGTGCTGGACGAGCTGCACGCCCTTCGATCGGAAGTCGCCGAGCTGGCCGAGCGGGTGGACTTCGCGGAGCGGCTGCTGGCCTCCCGCGCGCCCGACGAGATCCGCCGGATCGAGCCGAGCTGATCTACTCGGCGGCCACCCGCCAGATCCGGTTGCCGGCGTCGTCGGCCACCAGCAGCGCGCCGTCGGGCGTGACCGCGAGTCCCACCGGACGGCCCCGCACTTCGGCCGTGCCCGAATCGGCGATGAAGCCGCCGAGGAACTCCTCCATGCCGCCGCTGGGCCGGCCGCGCTCGAACGGGACGAATACGACGCGGTAACCGGTCAGCCGGCTTCGGTTCCACGACCCGTGCTGCCCGATGAACGCTCCTTGCTGGTAGCGCTCGGGGAAGCGGAGCCCATCGCCGAAGGTCAGACCCAGAGACGCCGTATGCGCTCCCGTGGCGAAGTCGGGAGCGATCGCCTTCGAAACCAGCTCCGGCGCCTGGCCCTTGAGGCGGGGATCCTCGTTGGGTCCCCAGTAGGCGTAAGGCCAGCCGTAGAACGCTCCCTCGCGGACGCTGGTGATGTAGTCGGGCACCAGCTCGTCGCCCAGCTCGTCGCGCTCGTTCACCGCGGTCCAGAGCGCGCCGGTCGCCGGTTCCCAGTCGAGCCCGTTCGGGTTCCTGAGGCCCGACGCGAACACCCGCATTCCGCTGCCGTCGGGATCCACCTCCAGCACCGCCGCCCGGCGATTGTCCTTCCGGTCCACCTTTTCTTCATCCACGTTCGTGCCCGAGCCCACCGTCACGTAGAGCTTCGACCCGTCCCGGCTCGCGATGACGTTCCGGGTCCAATGGTTGTTGTAGCCGCCGGCGGGGAGATCGAGAATCTTCCGGCCCTGCCCCGTCACGCGCCCCTGGGCGGAGTCGAACGGGTAGCGGAGCAAGGCGTCGGTGTTGGCGACGTAGAAGGCGTCGCCCAGCGCGAGCATTCCGAACGGCTGCTTCAGGCCGTCGAGGAACGTCTCGCGCGTCTCGGCGCGCCCGTCCTTGTCCTTGTCGCGGAGCCGGGAGATGCGGTTGGCCGACGGTCCGAAGATGCCGGAGGCCTCGAGCTGTTTCCGGACAGCGGCGGGGATGCGTTCCGGCGCTTCGGTCCGCGACTCCGCCACGAGCACGTCGCCGTTCGGCAGCACGTGCAGCCAGCGCGGATACTTCAGACTGTCCGCGAAGAGCGTGACGGTGAAACCGTCCGGCGCCTTCGGGGTCGCGTCGCCCGACCAGCCGATGACTTTCGAGAACCTGGTGCCGGACGGTGTAGCGCTGGGCGGCGGTAGCTGGGGGCGCGCCCCGACATCCGGTCCGGTGATCTTGAGAGCGGCCGGCGCGGGCTCCGGCGCCTCCGAGCCCGCACGAGCCGTGTCGATCGTATTGCGCTCGCTGGATTGGCAGGCTCCGAGGCCGCCGAGCGTCAGGAGCGCGAGCGTGAAGGGTCTGGTCATCCGGCAAGAAACGCCCAGCGGTCGCGCTGGGGCCGTGTCGCGCGTCACGTCTAGCGCACCGCGGTCTTCGCCTCGGGCAGGACGCGCACCGGCACGCCGAGCCGCCAGAGGGCGATCGGCGAGTTGACGTCGAGCACCAATTCGCCCGCCTCGGTTGGGGTGAACTCGAAGTCGGCGATCTCGCCCGGGCCGGTCATGAGCGGCTCCGTCTGCCCGATGGCCTGCGCGGGGGGGAGGTCGGCGCCGTCCTTGGCGACCGCGCGCCACGCCACCGCGGAGGAGTCGGGTCGCCGCAACGCGAATGACGTGCGCGCGTCGCCGATGTTGAACAGCCGGAAGCGATAGGTGCGCATCGGCCGGAGTACGATCGGCGCCGGATCGAGCCGGCCATTGATTACCCCGAAATCGCGCCCCTCCCGGGAGAGGGCGCCGACCAGCACCAACCGGTTGGTGGCGGTGTCGAGCTCCGCACCGGGCTCGACCACGATGAGTGGTCCGTAGAGTCCCCCGAGCATCTGTCGCACCTCGCTGAAGTGCGAGTGATACATGAAGGAGCCCGCGCGCGGCGGGGTGAACTCGGCGGCGAACGAGTCGCCGGGCTCGATCGGCCGGAACACGCGGCCGATGCCGCCGCTCCAGTCGGGCACGCCGTCCGGATAGCTCTCCAGCTCGATCCCGTGCCAATGCACGGCGGTGGGCTCCGGCAGGTGGTTGACGACGGTGATCCGCACCGGTTGCCCGCGCTGCAGTACGATCGCCGGCCCGGGAACCGTCATCGAATCGCCGGCCCGCCCGGTCCCGGGCTCCTCCAGTGAGTACGCCAGCATGTGCGCCGAATCGCCGCCGGCCGGAGCCGGCTGGGCGACGAGCCGGAGCGTCCGTCTCTCCGCGGTCTCGGCGCGGGCGTGCGACTCCCCGCCAGCGGGGTTCACGTGCATGCCGAGCACCAGGCCCGACATGCGATGCTGCGAGTGGCCCGTATGCGCGGGGGCATGCGAGTGCGCAGGCTCGGGCGTCAGGTACAGCTCGGGCGAGACGTGAAACGCGAAGTGGCAGTGGAAGATCCAGTTGCCGGGCCGCAGAGGAGTCCACCGCGCCGTCATCGTGCCGCCGGGCCGGAGCAGCTCGGTCACCACCAGGCGCCGGTCGGCCGGGGCGTAGATCGTGTCCGCCGCCCAGCTCCCGCGGCTGTCGACGAGATAATAGAAGCCGTGCAGGTGCATCGGATGCCCGAAGGGGGTTGGATTGACCCACCGCCATCGGACAGTGTCGCCCACCGTGTAGGTGAAGCGCTCGGTGTTCGGCCAGGACTTGCCGTTGATCACCATGAGCTCGCGGTTCGGTTCGCCGCGCGCCGAGTCGGCGGGCTTGAACCAGAGCCCGATGACGAACAGTCGTTCGTCCGGGTGCGGCGACGTGCCGGCCGGATCGACGACCAGGGCGCCGTGAAGCTGACTGTCTATCCAGTGCCGGGGCCGCGGCTTTCTGGTCGTCGTCGTCCCCCAGTAGAAGTAGGTCCCAGGCTTCCCGGCGGTGAAGCGCACCTTGCGCGTGGCGCGTGGCGCGACTTGGACCGTGTCGTCCGCAGTGCCTGGCCGCATGTGGAGCCCGCGGAGCACGAGCGTCGAATCGCGCAGCGTGTTGCGGATCGTCGCATGAATGATCGTGCCCTCGGCTACGCGGATGAGCGGGCCGGGAATCTGCAGCGGCCGGCCGGGCTCGCCGAACGCCTGCACCACCACACCGGGACCGTCGTCCGCATAGGGCCGGAACATGCCGATCCGGAGCTCGAGCTTGACGTCGAGCACGCCGCCGCGCAGGCGGCCCGCGGGGGTGCGATTCGGGTTGGCGACGATCCGCTCGGGATCGGCGGAGACGGCGGAATGATCGGGAGGTGCCGGCGCGACGAGCCATGGCGCGACGAGCGCGGCGGTGAGAACACAGGCGGCGGGGCGCATCGGGCCCTTTGTAAGGGAGGTGCTCTAAGGTACCGTCTCAGAGCACCGGGTCAAACGCGGACATCGCTCCGGCGTGCGGCCAGAGTGACTCCACTACCCGCGGCAGCTTGACCGGCATCTCGCCGGTCACCATCGGCCGGCCGGCCGTGAACCACGCGGACGTACCGCCGGTGACCGTCGCCACCTGCTCGAAGCCAGCCTGCCTGAGAAACTGTGCCGACCGGAGCGAGCGCATGCCGGACTGGCAGATGATCATCAGCGGCCGATCGCGTGGGAGTTCGTCGAGCCGGGAGGCCAGGTCGGCCTGCGGCATGTTGAGCGCGCCGGGCACGTGCCCGGCCAAGTACTCCTCCGGCTCGCGCACGTCCACCAGGAGGCTCTGGCGGTCGGGTGACTGCAGCGCGTCGATGCCGACCTTCTCGACTGCCGGAGCCGAGGTAAGCATGGCCCAGGGCATGTCGGCGGCGCCGCGGTTGGTGGCCTCTATCGCCGTCATGTTGAGCGGACGTGCCGGGATCCCGTTCGTCAGCGCGGACACGAAGGCGTCTCGCTCCACGCGGAGGATCGGACTGAACTGGCGCTCGAAGCCGATCGTGGTGCTCGGGCGGCCGCACATGCCCTTGCCGCAGGGTCCTTCGAAGTGACCCGGGAACACGGCCACCCAGTCGGGGAGTTCGAGCAGGCGGGTGATGCTGCGGAACTGTGCCTCGGCGTCGCCGCCGCCGAAATCCGGACGCCCCACGTCGCCCACCAGCAGCGAGTCGCCGGTGAGCACCATGGACGGCTCCGGGCTCCGGGGCGGGTTGACGACGAGGATCGAGATCAGCTCCGGCCGGTGGCCCGGCGTATGCGCCACCCGGAGCCGCAGCTGGCCCAGCGGCAGCTCCTCACCGTCCTTGAGCCCGCGGAACCGGTACGTGACCCGCGCCGACTCGTGGAGGCAAACCTCGGCGCCGTGCCGGGCCGCGAGCTGGCGCGCGCCCGACACGTGATCCGCGTGCACGTGGGTGTCGATGACGTACCGGAGCCGGAAGCCGCGCTCGGCGAGCAGCGCATCGTATTCATCCGTCGTGATCGCCGGATCGATGAGGGCCGCCTCATACGACTGCCGGGACGCGATGAGGTACGAAGCGCACCCGCAGCGCTCGTCGAGCAGTTGTTTGAAGTACATGGGGGGGTAAAGTTACCTGCCACCCGCGGGAGCGCTACCGCTTCACCAGCTCTACCCGGCGATTTTTGCCCGCCCGACCCCATGCCTCCCCGCCAGCGTCGTATCCGCCCGGGAGTGCCGGCGTGAGCCGGTGCGTAGGCTAGCCTGCGGCGCTAGCGCGGGGGTGAGCCGGCTTACCCGGTATCGGCGGGCCGGTCCCGCGAGCAGGCTGCGGCGTCGAGCACCTCGCGCACCGTCCGCGCGAGAAGGCCTGGTGAGAACGGCTTCTGCAGAAACGGCCGGCCCGCGCCCAGCAGGCCCCGGCGGATCATATCTTCGTCGGTGAAGCCGGAGGTATACAGCACCGGAAGGGTGGGCCTCAGGTGCGCGAGGCGCTCGCCCAGGGCGCCTCCGCTCATGCCGGGCATCACGACGTCGGCCACGACCAGGTCGAGCCGCTCGGCCTCCTGCTCGATCACCCGCAGCGCTTCGCCGGCGTCCGCGGCCTGGAGGCACCGGTACCCGGCGCTGGTCAGCGTGCGCGCGGCGAGCGCCCTGAGCAGCGGTTCGTCGTCGACGACGAGCACGGTCTCGTCCCCGCCCGGCGCCGGCGGCGCGACGGGTTCGTCCATCGCCGGCTCGGGCGCGAGAAGCACCTCGGGCCAGTAGACGCCCACGACAGTGCCCCGGCCGGGTTCCGACTCCGCCCAGACGAAACCGCCGCTCTGCTTGACGGCCCCGTACACGGCCGAGAGGCCGAGCCCGGTGCCCTGTCCCACCGGCTTGGTCGTGAAGAACGGCTCCCAGATGCGCTGGAGCGTGGCCGCGTCCATGCCCTGCCCAGTATCGCTCACCGAGAGCATCACATAGCGGCCGAGCGCGGGCAGCTCGCC
>JBOHSN010000135.1:0-7530 GCA_050733215.1 Gemmatimonadales bacterium | reverse complement strand
CTGGGCCGATCTCCGCCTGCTCAACGTGCGGCATGGCGTCAACGGCGATGAACCGAAGCGCGCTCCCGCGGCCTAACGGAGCGCGCATCAGCTGCGGGCGCCATGCCTGCCGATCCGAATTCTATGGTCCACCCCGGATCGGCAGCTTAGGCTGAGCGGTACTTGCCACACGAGCGCCCGTCAGCTGCATGCGCTGGTTAGGCAGCACCCCGGGTGATCGGGCCAACGGGACGCACGGTAACCAGGTCTTGATCTTGGACCGGTCGCACATCGGACACTGCGAGCGTGACGAGCGCCTGCGTCTTGCCTGAGGCGGTGACAAACTCCACCTCGAGCGCATCGGGCTCGTACACCTCGACGATGGCGCCGAGGTCTCCTTTGCGCAGCCCGTGTTCGGGAAGATCGCGCTCGAGGACCACGGTCTCGAGCAGCCGGAATTTCATGGGCCCTCCTCCGGATAGGCCGTCACGAAACGCGGAAAGTCCTCGGCCGTGCGAACTATCCATACTGAGATCACGCGAACCGAACGGTCAGCGGCTCCTCCTAATCTGCCACGCACCAGGTATTTGCTTCCGAACCGGGTGGTCCCGCCCCGCGACACTTCCCCTGCTTGGGCGAGCACGAGCAGGTCCTTCTGGAGCTGCTTCCAGTCGTCCCGCGAGTAGCCGGCTGCCCGGAACACGGCTGCCTTGAACCGGCCGATCGGGTGCTCGGCGGAGAGCAGGTAGTCACGGATCTTGGTGGGATCAATGAACGCCCGCTCTGCAGCCGGCAGTCGCATGTGAGGAATCTAGCGGGTGCTGCCTAACGGATCGCGCATCAGCTGCGGGCAGCAAGCCCGCAGGCGGACAAATCAATGGTCCTTATCGCAGCGACGCCGTCGGGCGTCGCACGGGCGCCGGCGCAGCTAGCGCCCGTCAGCTGCATGCGCTGGTTAGGCGGCACGATTAGTAGAGCCACTTAAACCAGCCATAGATACAGCCAGCCGAGCAGGGCCACGATGAAGAACCACTCGACCATCGTCTGATGCGTGCGTACGAACGCCATGACGCGAGCGCCCACATCGCGTGACCAATCGATCGCCGCCTGGGCCCGCGTAAGATCCTGAAAGGTGATGAGTGCCCACACCTTGGCGGCGATCTCGATGTGCTCCGCTTCCCGCTGCGCTTCCGCGGTGCGCTCTTGCACCACCTCGGGCTGGATTACGAATCCCGGACTCGGCGGCGCTGGCTGCTGCTCGGCAGGCCTTTCCGGAATGATGGGATTCACGTTGTGCGCCCGGTCCCAGGTGTCGACGACGCTGCGTTATGCCGGTACTCGTGCGCGGCATCCCACTCGCAAGCTGGAGCCTACGTGCCGCCTAACGGATCGCGCATCAGTTGCGGGCGGCGTGCCCGCCGACACGAATTCTATGGTCCACCGCGGGCCGGCGCTCCGGCCCACACGGGCGCGCGCCCCGGGAGCGCCCGCCAGCTGCATGCGCTGGTTAGGCGGCGTCCTGCAACTGAGCCAACATGTTCTCCACGTCCGCCGGGAGCTCGCATCGCCGAGTGATGTCTGGCCACAGTTCCAGCGGGGGCGCGCTGACCATTTCAGGCGCCAGGCAGATTGCCCGGAGGTCGTCATGCAGGTGCGGCCGCCTGCCGCAGTGCTGCGCATCGCACGCCACTCGCAGTCCAGGCCTGCATTCCTTCCATGGACAGGTGCGGCCGAGATATTCGCCTCGCTCGTCGGCTAGGAAGACGTCGGCTCCGCGCCCGCAACTCTGGAGCCGACCCTGGAGACGCCTCGCAAGCGTCGCGAGAACTGGGAGATCAGCAGTTTGATCGATCCAGACCAGGAGGTCCAGATCCTTTGGCTCGGACTTATCAGTTAGGACCGAGCCCAAGAGGGCGATGCGGCGGACCCCGGGTAAGCGACGGGCCTTCCTGATGAATGTGGCCGCTTCAGCGAGAAGCCGCTCACGCGCGGAAAGGGAATCGGGGACCACCTTCTCTTCTCTCGTAGCCGCTCCAGAGAGAACGCATGTGACGTCCGCCTAACGCCTCGCGCATCAGCTGCGGGCGGCACGCCCGCCGATACGAATTCTATGATCTACCGCGAATCGGCGACTTGTGCCAAGCGGCGCCCGCCCCGCGAACGCCCGTCAGCTGCATGCGCTTGTTAGGCGCCGCCCCGTGTACTACATTGTCATACATGAAGGACGCCGCCCTCACCATCCGGCTCGACCCCGCCTTGGACCGGCAGCTTGAAGCCGCCGCCCGGGCCACCGGGCGCAGCAAGAGCGACATCGTGCGCGATGCCCTGCGCCGCCAGCTCACCTTGGCCCGCTTCGAGGGGCTCCGCCGCCGCATTCTGCCGTATGCCGAGGCGCGCGGCTATCTCACCGACGAGGATGTCTACCGCGATATCTCGTGAGGGTCTGCCTCGACACCAATGTGCTGGTGGCCGCGCTGGCGACCCGCGGGTTGGCGGCCGATGTCCTGCGTCTCATCCTGGCCGAACACGAGCTCGTGGTGCCGGAGGTGGTGCTGGGTGAGCTCCGGCGCGTCCTGGGAAAGAAGCTCAAACTTCAGGCCGCCGCGATCGATGCCGTCGAGACGTTCCTCCGCGAGCACGAGGTGGTGCCCAAGCCGGCCGAACTGCTGGACGTCCCGGTCCGCGATCGTGCGGATGCCTGGGTGCTGGCCAGTGCCGTCGCGGGCCGGGCGGACCTCCTCGTCACGGGCGACCAGGACCTTTTGGTGCTGGGGCCTCGAGCGCCACTGCCCGTGGTGGACCCGCGGGCGTTCTGGAACCTCGCCCGAGGATCGGCCGACAAGCAGTGATGCACGTGGCGTGCGCCTAACGCATCGCGCATCAGCTGCGGGCGGAATACCCGAACTGCGCAAACTTATGTTCCGCAGCGCGACAGCGGCGGGCTGCTGTCGAGCGGAGCTCGACACAAACCGCGCCCGCCAGCTGCATGCGCTTGTTAGGCGCCACCGGGTGGCACCCAAATCAGGGTGCTTTCAGCACCCAGTGACACTCCCGGCTGGCACGCTGCAGAGCCTCGCCCCCCAGTGGTACGTACTGCTCACCGGGGCGGGCCGACAATGCCCGGAGACACTTCTCGAACGCAGGCGTATTGAAAACAAAGAAGAATCCGGCCGTGTCTGCCCCCACGGTCCGGAGCCCGATCCAGGTCCGGCGTGGAACGAAGATGCTGGCCCCGGCGGTGGCTCGATGGGTGGAGTCACCCAGGAGGACGTCGACCGAGCCCGATGCACGAAGATGATTTCGTCCTCACCGAGGTG
Organism: Gemmatimonadales bacterium; assembly: GCA_050733215.1. Lineage (GTDB taxonomy): Bacteria > Gemmatimonadota > Gemmatimonadetes > Gemmatimonadales > GWC2-71-9 > DASQPE01. The sequence goes on along the minus strand of JBOHSN010000135.1, from coordinate 4,234 downwards.
CGTGTGGGCCCGTACGGAATCGCCGGGCGGAACGTCCTCATATCCGGCAACGAGAGTTCGGGAGCCGACGGTTGCAGCGTCCGCCATGATAAACAAGGGTCGGCTGCCCCGCATCAGTAGCTGCTCGCCCTGGCCTCTGGCGAATACTGTCGGCCTGCCGTGGCCGACGGTCTCCGGCCGATGGGCCTCAGCTGGCGATGAGCCCGAGTTGCAGCTCGTGACGAGACAGGCAACCAGCGGCAGGCCAACCGAGGCTCGGTGCATTGCTGTCCTTTCCGGGTGGCGCCTAACGCATCGCGCATCAGCTGCGGGCGGCAAGCCCGCCGATACGAACTCTATGGTCCACCCGCGCTACCACATTGGTTACCGCCAGGGGGCTGGCTCAGGAGCGCCCGCCAGCTGCATGCGCTTGTTAGGCAACATCCGCGCCTCACTGACCGAGGTGCGCCCGGATGGCCGCGAGTACCTGGTCGGGATCCGCGTCCGTTCCCGTGATCGGAAGACAGGACGGCGGAAGCCCGGCCTCGAGCGTCTTGCGGGCTATGTGGCGCCGGGCCAACGGAAGGCGGAGCAGATACGACTCAACGTCGACGAGGTCGAGCGCGACCACCCGCGTGCGGGAGATGGTCTGTAACTGGGCGTCGCGCACATCGGACCAGGGCACCGTGCCGATTGGTAACGAGCGGCAGGTTACGCCCCGCCCGTCCAGTACGAAGACCTCGTCGTCGTCGCTCAAGGCGCGCAGAAACAGGGCTCCCATGACCAGCCCGAGCACGAGCACCGTCCACCCCAGGGCCGCAGGCGCTCCGGTGCGCAGCAGCGCAAAGCCAGCGGCGACCAAGGCCGCGCCGAAGGCGATCTTGGCCGCGGTGTGAGAACGGTTCGCTCGCGCGACGAGACGTTCCATGAGCCTCTTGGGCGGATGTTGCCTAACGGACCGCGCATCAGCTGCGGGCAGTAAAGGCCCACGGTTCACAAACCAACGCCTCCACAGCGGCCAGACGGAAGCTAGCTCTAACCGGATGCTGAGCCACCCGACGGCCCGTCAGCTGCATGCGCTTGTTAGGCCGCAACTCGTGATCGATTGCCGGCATGCCGATTCCGCCAAGCCCAGATACCGATGATAAACGTGGGAAGGACCAGCGCGCCGAGAGCGATGGAACGCGTTTCGTGGTCCAAAGCAATGCGCGGATTGCCGAGGACTGCATTGGTCGGATCTGACGGGTCGTAATGAACGAGTAGTGACTCCCCGACGGCCAGCGCCTCGAACGGAGGGTTGGGCGGCCAGACCGTGGAGCGGCCTTGGATGTGGCGCCCGGCAGCGTCGAACTCGTATCGAACGAAATGATGCTCACGAGGCAGTAGCTCGATGACCGACGCCTTGGTGGACGCGCCATCGGCGACCAACCGGCGGTAGGAAGGCCAGTTGAGCGCGCCGAGCCCGACAGTCGTGGCAACCGCGAGCGCAACCCAGGAAAGCAGGTACTTCACGGCGCACCTTACGCAAAGTGGCGGGGCGGCTATCGCGACGCGTCACGGGCCCACGTTGCGGCCTAACGGCTCGCGCATCAGCTGCGGGCGGCAAGCCCCGCAGTTCCGAATTCTACGATCCACCCCGCGACGGCGCTCCGGCCTGCACGCCGACTCGCCACGCGAGCGCCCGCCAGCTGCATGCGCGTGTTAGGCAGCGCGTGGGTCACAGAAGCAGATCTCCAAACCAAGCCGCCCGAGGAGGAGGGAGCATCTGGACGAACTGAAGCGCGAGCCCGAGCAGGTGCTTCGTAATAGCAGCGTCGGGAACGAAATCCCTCGTCTCTAGCTCGACCCGGTGAAAGGTCAGATGAGCGGCCAGCCGCGACACGGTATCCCACCAATGATCATACTTCCCCGGCCGCACCAAGCCCTTCAGCGCGTCATCCCAAGCCGTGCCGTCGATGTAATGTCGGGCGAAGAGATCTCTGTCCTTTCCGCGCCCGTCGAAGAAACCCATCAAGTTGCGACAATGGATGAACCAGGCTGTGTATGCGAACGTGTTCGACTGGTAATGCTCCCAGGCAGACCGGAAGGCGCGAATCTCAAACGCCACATGTGGCGCGCCTTTGCGAAGTTCCTCTTCGTTCGGTTGCCAGGACACGTAGCGGCGATGCCTAACGGCGTGCGCGTAAACTGCGGCGCCTGACTGTGCAATTCACAATGGAATTCTACCACAGCCGCGGGGCGCCGCCACTTCAGGTGCGTGTTACGCAGGGCGCACCTCAACCGGACAGGGTTGCTATCCTCCCACCGTGCTTTATGAAAATGTCCTCCGCAACTCGCACACCGATGATGGCGACCACCCCGCCGAGCGCCCAGATCGCGGATTCATTGGACTTTTCATGGTGATCAAGCCCCACCTGACGGGCGATCCAGTTGCCCATCACTAGCTGTGACAGCTGAAACGCTTCTTCGTCTCGCGTCAACCAACTTAGAACGAGCGCGCGCGCTCGATTCCTGAGATCCTTTAACTCAGGCCGCAGTAAACCTTGGACTGCCCGCGAGACACGGACTGACAGAAGGCTGAACGCTGAAGTTGATGACAAGGCGATTTCTTCGGGAACTGCCTGGATGGCCGCACTCAGAGCCAACCGCAGCGATATCTCCGGCACAGTGTGAAGAGAGGCATGGTCGATCAGGAGTTGCGTAAGCGAGGAGGATGCTGCTTCAGCCGCCGCGATCGGGCCTTGGGCATGGACATCCGCCCACGCGCGCGAAACTGTGTCACGGGCTAGTTTCGCCACCGGAGCAGACATTAGACCTTCCTCATTCACGCGCTGCCTAACGGATCGCGCATCAGCTGCGGGCGGCAAGCCCGCCGTTACGAATGCTATGGTCCACCCCGGGCCGGCGCCCCGGTGCGCACGGGGCCTGGCCTGTGCGAGCGCCCGTCAGCTGCATGCGCTTGTTAGGCTGCCAGCGCCAAGGGGCTCGCGAGTCGCAACCGCATAGACTGAGCAGCCCTGATAGAACATGAGCCGAAAGGCCGTGATTCCACTGGGATGCTCAACACTCTGGTACCAGAATACATCAGGGTTACGGCCTGCCCTTGGCTGGTCCTGCAGCACGCGCCTGACCGTGAAGGCGAGTGTGGCCTCGTCAACGTCGGGTTCAAGATTTGAATGCCGAAATGCCGGACTCCATACGAATAGAGGGTCGAGGAGCTTGCGTTGCCTCTCGTGGTAGAAGAGAGCGCGGCATGTGCTCTCCATCACGCCATCGAACCGCCTTCTGTCCACGTCAACGACGATGCTTGGTTGACCATCGACCCTTACATCTCTTGGCTGCGTGAAGACGCGACTCGTGAAGGCGGGGCTGCGTCGGAGCGACCGAATGCACTTCGTGCTGAATTGATCACGGGCGAGGGCGTTTGTTTCGAAGTGCGTCACGACGAATATCATTGCGTACTCGTCGTCCTTTGATCTGGAAGTATTGTGCTCCACGCACGATGGTACGGTGATGAGGCCAACGCGCAAATCGACGCCGACGTCCTTCGTCTCGGGAAAGAAGCATTTCGGAGGTGCGTGCTCCGTTGTAGAGGCCGTTCTCTCGCACATGTAGCAGGTAGCTGGGTCGATCATTAGAAGCGTCCGGGGCAGCCTAACGGACCGCGCATCAGCTGCGGGCGGACGTGCCCGCCGATACGAAATCTACGTTCCACAGCCGCGCGACTGAGTTCGGTCGCCACCAGGCGACCGGCTCAGGAGCGCCCGCCAGCTGCATGCGCTAGTTAGGCAGCACCCAATTAGTGCCCTGGCGCGCGAAGACCAGCGTGCCACGAGCCGGAACCGGGTCCGGCGAGTCGCATCGGACGAACGCGCAATCCACGGCTGGGTCGTTCCGGTCCGGGTACGGGAAGTCAGCGACGACACTCGTTACAGCCACTTGGTCGAACTCCTCTGAGGCTTCGGCTGACATCGGCCCGTCGTGGTAAACCCAGATTCGGATGTGAGCAGGCGAATACTCGACGGAGATCGCTCGCATCGTGGGCGTGATCTGTCCGAGAAGTGCTCTCTGGACAGATAGCAGGGCGCGTGGGCGGAGTTCTTCGTCAGTAGGCATGGTTAGGGTGCTGCCTAACGGCCCGCGCATCAGCTGCAGGCGATGATGTTCGCGCCCGCACAAATCAAGGCTTCCTCTGATCGGCCTCTCGGAGCCTCGCGCCCGAGCGGAGCTTCGGCCCACTTCGGCCTGTCGGCTG
>JBOHSN010000134.1:0-7740 GCA_050733215.1 Gemmatimonadales bacterium | reverse complement strand
GCGATCGACCGCGACGGCACCGCGCGCTCGCATCGGGGCATGGGACTGGTCGCCGAGAATTTCGACGACGCGAACCTCGCCCGGCTTCCGGGCGACGTGGCGGTCGGCCACACTCGCTATTCCACCACGGGCAGCACGGTGCTGGCTAACGCGCAGCCCTGCAACGTGAACACGCGCTGCGGCCCGCTGGCGATCGCCCACAACGGCAACCTCGTGAACGCGGCCGAACTCAAGCGCGAGCTGGTAGAGCGGGGCGCCATTTTCACGACCTCGAGCGATACGGAGGTGCTGGTGCACCTCATCGCACGCTCGGATGCGCCCACCGTCGAAGGTCAGATCCGTGACGCGCTGGAGCAGGTGGACGGCGCCTACAGTCTGATCCTCACCGTCGGCCGCACCATGTACGCTGTGATAGACAGCCGCGGGTTCCGCCCGCTCGTCCTCGGACGGCTCGGCAACGGCATGGTCGTCGCCTCGGAAACCTGCGCTCTTGACCTCGTGGGCGCCTCGCCCGCCTGCGAGCTTCAGCCCGGCGACTTCGTGCGGATCGATGACGGCCGCATCACCCACCTGCCCCGGCTCACTCCGCGCCCCGTCTCCCGCTGCGTCTTCGAGCTGGTCTACTTCGCCCGGCCGGACAGCACCGTCTTCGGCGAATCCGTGGACCGCGTGCGCCGCGAGCTCGGCCGCCAGCTCGCCCGCGAGCAGCCGGCGCCCGGCGCCGAGGTGGTGTTCAGCGTCCCCGACAGCTCCAACGCGATGGCGCTCGGCTATTCCGACGCGTCGGGCATCCGGCTGGAGCATGGACTCATCCGGAACCACTACGTCGGCCGCACATTCATCAATCCGACGCAGGCGCTGCGCGTGGCCAAGGTGCGCATCAAGTTCAACCCGGTGCGCGAGGTCATCCAGGGCCGGTCGGTGGTGGTCGTCGACGACAGCCTGGTGCGAGGCAACACCAGCAAGGAGCTGGTGCAGATGATCCGGAGCGCCGGCGCCCGGGAGGTGCACCTCAGGCTGGGATCCCCGCCCATCACCGGGCCCTGTCACTACGGCATCGACACGCCGACGCGCGAGGAGCTCATCGCCGCCACGCACTCGCAGGACGAGATCCGCCGCTTCCTCGGCGTGGACACGCTCGGCTATCTGTCGCTCGACGGCATGCTCGAGGCCGCGGGCAGCGCTAGCGGATTCTGTCACGCCTGCTTCTCCGGCCAGTATCCCACCGGCATTCCGGAGGATCTGGGGCAGCTCCGCCACGCCTCGCCGCTGATCGCCACGCCGGCATGAGCGGCCCCTATGCTCAGCCGCTGGTCTGGTTCTTCGGCCAGGGCCGGGCCGACGGGACCGCTGCCATGAAGGACGTGCTCGGCGGCAAGGGCGCGGGGCTCGCCGAGATGACGACGCTCGGCATCCCGGTCCCTCCCGGCTTCACCATCAGCACGGCGCTCTGCCTCACCTACCTCGATACGCATCAGTTCCCGGTCCGCCTCCGGTCTCAGGTCGATCAGGCGCTCGCCCGGCTGGAGGCGGCCACCGGGAAGCACTTCGGCGGCGCCGACCGGCCGCTGCTCGTCTCGGTGCGCTCCGGAGCCCCGGTGTCCATGCCGGGCATGATGGAGACCATCCTCAACCTGGGGCTCAACGACGAGACGGTCGAAGGTCTCGCGGCGGAGAGTGGCAATCCCGCCTTTGCGTGGGATTCGTACCGGCGCTTCGTCCAGATGTACGCCAGCGTGGTTTTCGACCTGCCGCGCGCGCCCATGGAGCGGCGGCTCGAGGAACGGCGGCGCGGCTGCGGCGCGGCGCGCGACATCGATCTCCCGGTGCCTGCCATGCAGGCGATCGTCCGGGAGTTCAAGGACCACGTGCGGGCCGAAACGGGAACGACCTTCCCGGAGCAGCCGCTCGACCAACTCTGGGGCGCCATCGCCGCCGTCTTCGAGAGCTGGAACACGCGACGCGCCATCGACTACCGGAAGCTCCACGGCCTTCCCGATACGATGGGCACCGCCGTCAACGTGGTGGCCATGGTCTTCGGGAACATCGGCGAGGACTCCGGCACCGGCGTGGCGTTCACCCGCGATCCCTCCACCGGCGAGTCTCGCCTGTACGGCGAGTACCTGCTCAACGCCCAGGGCGAGGACGTGGTCTCGGGCTCGCGAACGCCCGAGCCGATCCCCACGCTTCGCGACCGGCTGCCAGCCGCGTTCGGCGAGCTCGAGCGCACGGCCCGCACCCTCGAGCGCCACTTCCGCGACGTCCAGGATCTGGAGTTCACCATCGAGCACGGCGTGCTGTACATGCTCCAGACCCGCCGCGCCCAGCGGTCCGGGGCCGCCGCCGTGCGGATCGCCTGCGACATGGTGGACGAGGGGGTGATCTCCCGGGAAGAAGCGGTGGCGCGGATCCCGCCCACGGACCTCGATCAGCTGCTTCATCCCACCATCGATGCTTCCAGCCGGCTCGACCTCCTGGCTACGGGACTGCCCGCCTCGCCGGGCGCCGCCTGCGGAACCGCTGTCTTCGAGGCCGACGAGGCCGAGCGGATGGGCCGGAGCGGCCATCCGGTCATCCTGGTCCGGCGAGAGACTTCCCCCGAGGATTTCCACGGGATGGTGATGGCCAAGGCCGTGCTCACGGCCCGGGGCGGCATGACGTCGCACGCGGCGGTCGTGGCCCGGGGCATGGGCAAGCCGTGCGTCGCCGGCGCGTCCGCGTTGTCGGTGGACGAGCGTCAGCGCTGCTTCTCGGTCGACGGGCGCGTGATCCGCGCCGGCGACTGGATCACCCTGGACGGCGGCACCGGCCGGATCTACGCCGGTCAGGCTAAGCTCATCGAGCCGTCGCTCAGCGAGCCGTTCCGCCGGATCATGGGCTGGGCCGATGCCGTGCGGCAGCTTCGGGTCCGCGTGAACGCCGACACTCCGGCCGATGTTCACCGCGGGCGCGACTTCGGCGCGGAGGGGATCGGTTTGTGCCGCACCGAGCACATGTTCTTCGAGGGCGAGCGCATCCTGGCGATGCGCGAGATGATTCTCGCGCCGGATGCGGCCGGGCGGCGGCGCGCGCTGGACAAGCTGCTGCCGATGCAGCGCGCCGACTTCGAAGCGATTTTCCGCGCGATGGAGGGGTTCCCCGTCACCATCCGGCTCCTCGACCCCCCACTCCACGAGTTCCTCCCCCGTGAAGACGCCGACATCGACCTGGTCGCACGCGAGATGGGCCGCCCCCCCGACGAGATCCGACGGGCGGTCGAGGCGCTACGCGAGGTGAACCCGATGCTGGGTCTGCGCGGCTGCCGGCTCGGCATCCTCCATCCGGAGATCACCGAGATGCAGGCACGCGCCGTCTTCGAGGCAGCCTGCGCGGTGGCGGGGCGCAAGGGACGCGTGATGCCCGAGGTGATGGTCCCACTCACCGCCACGGCGGGCGAGTTCCGGAGGCAGGCGCTGATCGTGCGTCGCGTCGCCGCCGCCGTCTTCGCCGAGCAGCAGATCACCGTGCCGTTCCTGCTCGGCACGATGATCGAGCTGCCCCGCGCCGCCGTCACCGCAGACGAGCTCGCGCTCGAAGCACAGTTCTTCTCGTTCGGCACCAACGACCTGACCCAGACCACGTGGGGGCTCTCGCGGGACGACGCGGGACGCTTTCTCCCCCAGTACATCGCGCAGGGAGTGATCCCCGATGATCCGTTCCAGGTGCTGGACCAGAGCGGGGTGGGCAAGCTGATCCAGCTCGGCTGTGAGCTGGGGCGGAAGGCGCGACCCGATCTCAAGCTGGGAATCTGCGGCGAGCACGGGGGCGAGCCCGCCGCGGTGGCGTTCTGCGACCGGCTGGGAATGAACTACGTCTCCTGCTCGCCCTACCGCGTCCCGATCGCGCGGCTCGCCGCGGCGCAGTCCGCGCTGGGGAAGCGCGGGACGATGGATAGGACGAGGAGCACAGTTTAGCTATCCGCTATCCGCTATCCGCTATCCGCTTGCCAGATCGGGGCGCCTCACCTTGCGCGGCGATCCGAGCGGCCGCGGAACGAGCGGATAGCGGATAGCGGATAGCGGATAGCGGATAGCCGAAAAGGAGCTACATGAGCGAGCCCCTCGTAGCCATTGTCATGGGCAGCGACTCGGACTGGGCGGTGATGCAGGCGGCTGCGCGGCGGCTGGCGGAGTTCCAGGTGCCCCACGAGAGCCGGATCGTGTCGGCGCACCGCACGCCGGAGCTCCTCTATCAGTACGCGGGCGAGGCCGCCTCCCGCGGGCTTCGCTGCATCATCGCCGGCGCCGGCGGAGCGGCCCACCTGCCGGGGATGCTCGCTGCCCGCACGCCCGTGCCGGTGCTTGGCGTGCCGATCCCGACGAAGCACCTGCAGGGTCTCGACTCGCTGCTCTCCATCGTCCAGATGCCGGCCGGCGTTCCGGTCGCCACGTTCGCGATCGGCGAGGCCGGTGCCGCCAACGCCGCCCTGTTCGCCGTGGCGTTGCTCGCCCGAAGCGACCCGGCCATGGCCCGCAAGCTCGACGAGTACCGGGCGGCGGAGACCGAGCGAGTGCTCCGCCTTACCCTGCCCGACCCCGCGTGATCCCGCCGGGCGCCACACTCGGCGTGCTCGGCGGCGGGCAGCTGGGGCGGATGTTCACGATGCGCGCGCATGAGATGGGCTACCGCGTGGTCGTGCTCGAGCCCGACGCCGACAGTCCCGCCGGTGCCGTGGCCGACCGGCACCTCCGCGCGGCGTACGACGATCCCGAGGCGCTGGAGGTCCTCGCCACCGAGTGCGCCGCGGTCACGGTCGAGTTCGAGAACGTGCCGGCCGGGGCGCTGCAACGGCTTGCCCGGCGGGTGCCGGTCCGCCCGTCCGCCGAGGCCGTGGCCATAGCGCAGGACCGGATCCGCGAGAAGACGTTTCTGCGCGACAACGGGTTCGCCACGGCGCGGTTCGCCGCGATCAGCCGGACCGACGAGCTGGAGCCCGCGTTGGCCGAGGTGGGCTCGCCGGCGCTCCTCAAGACGAGCCGCCTCGGCTACGACGGCAAGGGTCAGGCGACGATCGGCTCACTCGAGGACCTTCGCGCGGCGTTCGCCGGCTTCGGCGGCGTGCCGTGCGTGCTGGAGCAGCGGCTCGAGCTGGAAGGCGAGATCTCCATCGTGTTGGTGCGAGCGGTGGACGGCGCCGTCGTCCCCTTCCCTGCGGGCGAGAATACCCATCGGGACGGCATCCTGGACACCACGGTCGTGCCGGCGCGAATCGGGCAGGCGCTCGCCACCGAGGCGGCGCGCGTCGCCGGCGCGGTGGCGACGAAACTCGGGTACGTGGGGGTGCTCGGGGTGGAGCTGTTCGTCGCGCGCAGGGGACGGCTGTTCGTCAACGAGATTGCGCCCCGGCCGCACAACACCGGGCATTACACGCTCGACGCCTGCGTCACCGACCAATTCGAGCAGCAGGTGCGGGCGCTCTGCGAGCTCCCGCTGGGCACGCCGGTGCTCCACTCGCCCGTGGCGATGATCAACCTGCTCGGCGACGCCTGGGCGAAGGGACCGCCCCGCTGGGATCGTGCGCTCGCGCTGCCGGGCGTGAAGCTGCACCTGTACGGCAAGGCCGAGCCTCGGCCGGGCCGGAAGATGGGACACCTGAACTGCCTGGCTGCGACAGCGGATGACGCACTCGCACTCGCGCGGCGAGCCCATGCCGCGCTCCTCGATCACCATTCACCCTGAGATGCCAGTCATGACCGGAACGCTCATCACGGCGCTGATCGCCCTGCTCCCGCCCTCTCCCTCCCTCTCCCGCCCTCTCCTCCAACCGGCGGACCCCGCGTGCATCACGATGAACACGCAGCAGCTCCCGCTCGACAAGCGCAAGAGCCCGCTCGACTCGCTCTCGTTCAGCGTCGGTGGCAAGACCGTGAAGGTCTGCTACGGGCGGCCGTCGCTCCGCGGGCGCCAGATGCTGGGCGGCGAGGCGGTGCCGTTCGGAAAGGTCTGGCGCACGGGAGCGAACGAGCCGACCATGATCCATGCGACCGGGCCGCTTACCGTCGCAGGGCTGAAGGTGCCGGCGGGCACGTATTCGCTGTACACGGTGCCCGGAAAGTCGGAGTGGGAGATCGTGGTGAACCGCTCCACCACGCAGTGGGGCGAGGAGTCCAACTATACCGACGAGGTGCGGAAGCAGGAGCTCGGCCGAGCCAAGGTAAAGCCGGAGAGCATCGCGGCGCCGGTGGAGACGTTCACCATCCGCGCGGAGCCGCCGAGCGGCGAGACGAAGGCGCTGGTGCTGGAGTGGGAGAAGACGCGGGTGCGCATTCCGGTCGCCAAGTAGGGTTACGAGTTGCGAGCTACGCCTGCCACCAGGCGATCGACTTCCTCCTCGGTCGTATAGCAGGCGCAGCCCGCCCGTACCAATCCGTCCCGCGTGTATCCCAGACGCTCGAGCACAGTGGCCGCGTAAAAGTCCCCGCTCGAGACGAACACGGCCTGGTCGGCCAGCGCTTCGGCGACCTCATGGGAGGTGCGGCCGCGCACTGCGAACGCGACCGTGGGCGTCCGGGGGCGGCCCGGCCGCGGGCCGTAAAGCGTCACGCCCGGGACGGCGGCCAGTCCGTCCCAGAGGCGTTTGACGAGCCGCTCACCGTGCGCGTGCAGCAGCGAGTAAGTCGCCATGAGCCGCTCGCGCCTGCTCCCGCCTGCTCCGGCCTGCCCCCGCCCGCTCCCGCCCAAACCGGCCAGAAACTCCACCACGGCCAGCGTGCCCGCGATCCCCTCGTGGCTCAGCGTGCCGGTCTCGATCCGGTCCGGCACGGTGTCGGGCGCCGGCTCGAGCTTGGGCACGTCGAGCCCCGCGAGCAGCTCCCGCCGGCTCCACAGGACTCCGATATGCGGCCCGTAGAACTTGTAGGCCGAGCAGGCCAGAAAGTCGGCATCGAGCGCCCGCACGTCGGGCAGCACGTGCGGGGCGGAGTGCACCGCGTCCACGAATAGCAGGGCTCCGACCCCCCGGGCCAGGCGGGCGGCCCGGGCCACGTCGTTCACCGTACCGAGCGCGTTCGATGCGGCTCCGACCGCCACCAGGCGGGTGCGCGGCGATACGGCGGCCTCGAACGCATCCCAATCCAGCTCGCCGGCATCCCGGTGGAATGGGACCGCACGCACCACCACGCCACGCTCCGCCGCCAGCGCGCGCCACGGGGCGACGTTCGCGTGATGGTCCAGATCGGTGACCACGATCTCGTCTCCGGCCCCCCAGCGCCGGCCGAGCGCGCGGGCCAGGTGGAAGGTCAGGGTGGTCATGTTGGCCCCGAATGCCACCTCGTCCGGCCGCCCACCCAAAAAATCCGCCAGCGCGGTCCGCGCCTCGGCGATCATGGCGTCGGTTTCGTGGCTGGTCGGGTAGTGCCAATCCGTGTTGGCGTTGTGGTGCAGGAGGTAGTCGGCGACCGCGTCCACCACGGCCTGCGGTACCTGCGTGCCCCCGGGACCGTCGAAGTAGGCGACGGGCACGCCGCGATGCCGGCGATCGAGCGCCGGGAACGCGGCGCGCACCTGGGCCGTGAATGCGGTGACCGCATCGGGGAATGTGGTCGCAGTCATCGAGCGGCTGATCCTGAGAAACTAGGTGATATGCACCGCCGAAAGTATTCTGACGTAGCTGGTTACCGCAATGGTTGAACAGACGCTGAACACGAATCAGGCGTAAAGCCGACCGGGCGGGATGTCAGTGTCATCCCGCCCGGCCATGGA
>JBOHSN010000133.1:0-7906 GCA_050733215.1 Gemmatimonadales bacterium | reverse complement strand
TCGCGATCGCTGCCGGCGCGGGGCTCGTGTTCTTCGCCGTGGCGCTGGGGCGGCTCCGCGGCCTCGCGGCCAGCGTGGCGCTGGTGGCGCTGGTCGTCCTCGACCTCTGGAGTGTGGACCGGCTCTTCTTCGAGTTCCGCAGTCCCGCGTATCGCCTGTTCGACACCGATGACGTCGTGGCGCGCGTCAAGCAGCGGAAGGGGCCGTACCGGGTGCTGGATCTGCCCCCACCCGCCGGCGTGTATTACCCGTCACTCCTGATGGCGCATCGGATCCCCAGCGTGCTGGGGTACCACGGCAACGAGATCCGGTTCTACGACGAGCTCCTCGGCGGGAAGAACGTGTGGGCCAACCTGGGCAGCCAGAACGTGCTCGACCTGGTTGCCACTCGCTATATCATCCTGCCGGACACCCAGTCGCTCACGGGCTGGCGGCAGGTGGTCGGCCCGGTGGTCGCCACGTCGGAGCGCGTCGCGGTACTATACGAGCGCGACTCCGCGGTCGCCTGGGCGCGGGTGCTGCCGGCCGCGGTGAAGGTGCCTGACGCGCAGGCGCCCGCCGCGCTTGCCGACCCGCGGTTCCCGTATCAGCGGGTGGTGGTCGTGTCCGATACCGCGTCGCTCACCCCGGACCCCATCAAGCCCGGGCAGCTGCCCGAGCCCGCCGCGACGCGGGCTGCGCTGACCGAATGGGACGCGGGGCGCATGCGGATCGCGCTCACCGGGCAGGACCCCCGGCCCACCTACCTGGTCGTGAGCGAATCCTGGTATCCTGACTGGCATGCCGCCATCGATGGCAAGGACGCGCCGGTCGTACGCGCCGACCACGCGCTGCTTGGCGTGGTGTTGCCGCCAGGCGCCCGCGAGGTGCGGCTCTGGTTCGAGTCGGCCAGCTACGCGCGGGGCCGTCTGGTGACCGTGCTCGCGCTCCTCCTCACCGCCGGCTTGCTGGCCAGCCCGCTCGTGCGCGCCCGGAGGGCGGGTGGCTGAGCGCGCGCTCGTGGTGGTGCCGACGTACAACGAGCGGACGAACATCCCGCTGCTCGTGCCGGCGATCCTTCTCCAGGACCCCCGGCTCGAGGTGCTCGTCGTGGACGACAGTTCGCCCGACGGTACCGGTCAGCTGGCGGACGACCTCGCGCGCGCGGATAGCAGGGTGCACGTGCTGCACCGAGCGCTCAAGGAGGGGCTCGGCAAGGCATATCTCGCCGGCTTCCGCTGGGCGCTCGACCGGGGGTACGACTACGTCTTCGAGATGGACGCCGACTTCTCCCACGATCCCAAGTTTCTACCCGAGTTTCTCCGGGCGATCGAGGATGCGGATCTGGTAGTCGGGTCGCGGTACAAGAGCGGAGTCAACGTCATCAACTGGCCCATGTCTCGGCTGTTGCTCTCGATCGGCGCCAATCAGTACGCTCGGGTGGTCACCGGCCTTCCGCTCGCCGATTCGACCGGCGGCTTCAAGTGCTTTCGCCGCCGGGTGCTGGAGTCGATCCAGCTCGAGCGGGTCAAGTCAAACGGCTACTCGTTCCAGATCGAGATGAGTTTCCTCGCCTGGAAGAAGGGGTTCCGCATCCGCGAGATTCCGATCGTGTTCACCGACCGGGTCGAAGGACAGAGCAAGATGAGCCGGAAGATCGTCCGGGAGGCGATCTGGATGGTGTGGTGGCTGCGCCTTCGTTCGCTCTCGGGGGCCACGTGACCGCCACCGCGTTCTTCAAGATGACCGGCTCGGGCAACGACTTCGTCATGGTGGATGGTCGCCTGAGTCCGGCGGATCGGTGGACGGGGGCCCGGATCGCCGCCGCGTGCGACCGCCGCGCTGGCATCGGCGCCGACGGGCTCGTCGCGCTGACTCCCGAGACCGACGGCGTGCGCATGGCCTACTGGAACGCGGATGGCTCGCGGGCGGCCATGTGCGGCAACGCCGCTCTGTGCAGCACACGGCTCGCGGCTCGGCTCGGCATGGCTCCCGGAGATCGCGTGCGCCTGCTCACCGATGCCGGTTTGGTGGAGAGCCGCTGCATCGGCGGCGGCGAGCTCGCGGAGATCCGGCTGCCCGACTGTTCCATCCCCGCGCCGGCACCCGCGCTCGCCCTCGAGTTCGGGGAACGGGCGGCGTGGCTCGGAACCGTCGGGGTGCCGCACTTCATCGTGCTGGTGGCCGACATGGCCACCGTCGACGTCGAGGGCCGCGGGCGGGCGCTCCGGCACCATGCGGCCGGCGGGCCCGAGGGTGCCAACGCCAACTTCGTTGCGGCGCCCCGCGCGGCCGGCGACCCCTGGCTCATCCGCACCTTCGAGCGCGGGGTCGAGGGCGAGACCCTCGCGTGCGGCACCGGCACGGTGGCGGCGGCGCTCGCGCTGGCCGCGGACTGCGGTGTAGGTCTGCCGCTCGCCTTCCGGAGCTGGGGCGGCGAGCCGCTCACCGTTCGTGCCCGCCTCGGCGCGGGGGCGGCCGCGGACGTCTGGCTCGGGGGGCAGGGCCGCCTCGTCTTCCACGGCGAGTGGGAGGGCTGACGGTGCTCGATGCGCTGGCAGGCGTGTTCGCCATCCTGGCCGCGCTGCTCGTGGTCGCGGCGCTCCTTCGGTGGGCGCTGGCCGACGCGAGCCGCCGGGGCCGACCGGGCTGGGCAGTCGCACTCCTGGTGCTCGCAGCCCCGGTCGTCGGATGGCTGGTCTGGCTGGCCCTCCGCCCGCAGCCGCTCGATGCCTGGCGGCGGGAGCTTCCGAACGCCGGGCACGAGACCTTGGGTCATGTGGCGCTGGTAGCGTGCCTGGGGCTCGCGTGGTACAACACGGGCACGACCTGGCTTACCCAGGAGATCCTCTATCCGCTCAGAGCCTTCGTCCGGGCGCTCGACGCGCCCGGCTACCAGGAGCAATACGCCGGATTGATTCAGCTGCCCGTGGTCACGGGGTTCGCGCTCCTGCTCCTGCTCACCGCGCTCCTGATCTGGCTTCGACCCCCCGAAGTCCCGGAATGGTCGGTCTGGAGCGGGGCAGTGCTGGAAGGGCTGGCGGTCTGGTCCTCACTGACCCGGGACATCCCGCTTCAAGTCCGGATGGCCACCGAGGGGTTTTCGCCGGCCCTCAACGCGGAACTCGTGGGGGGATCCTGGCTCAGAACTGCAGCAGTGACCACCCATGCGCTGCTGCTGGCCTGGATGGCTCGCCGGGCCATGGAAACCCGGGGACTGCTTCGCGGCGGCTCTCGCTGGGGGATGTAGGCAATCGAATTCCACATCGTCCCAGCACCTCGCTGGTATCGCCGCGGCATCAACCGATCTTCAACTCCCGCAACAAGATGAGGTTTTGACCTGTCGCCAGGGACCTGGTTCTCCACAGTTATCCCCACGGTTACTTAACATAACATATCTTATACGAACTCATCCTGACCGGATCGAGCCTCCGCCCAAGCGACGCCGGACGCGGCCGGGAGATCTTTGACCTCCTCGGCTTGGCCAGCCTACTCTTAGGCGTGTCCCCCCTTTTCCGACCCTTCAGCGCGAGATCGCGCCGCGTGCTCGGCCTCGCCGGCGGCGCCGTACTCCTGACCGGTGCCGCTGTTCTCGCCTGGCGCGCCAGCCGTCCGGACCCGGCTCCGACGCCCCCTCCACCGGTCTACGCCGGGTGGCGGGCGGTCAGCCCGGCGCTGTCTCCTCACCGGGAGAGCGCGTCGGCCGTGATCGACGGCAGGCTGTACGTCTTCGGCGGGCACTACAACCAGCGCGTTCAAACCAGCAGCATGGTGCAGGTCTACGATCCGAAGACGGGCACCTGGTCGCAGCGCGCCCCGCTGCCTGCGCCGACTACGCATTGGAATGCCGTAAGCGACGGCGAAACGGTGTGGCTCGCGGGAGGCTTCGTAGGCGACCATCCAGGGCCGACCACCGCCGACGTGTGGCGCTACGAGGTCGCCGGCGAGCGGTGGCACCGCGGTCCCCCCCTCCCGGCGCCGCGGGGGGGCGGCGCGCTCTTTCTGATCGGCGGTTCGTTGCACTACGTCGGCGGCTTCCTTCCCGATCGTCGCACCAACTCGGCCGACCATTGGCGGCTCCCGCTGAAGGGTGACTCGATCTGGACACCGAGAGCGCCTCTGCCGCACCCTCGGGGCCAGCTGTCGGGCGTTGTGCTCGACGGGGCCTTTTACGCTATCGGCGGGCAGTTCGGCCACGATGGTGGCTCGCACGACTTGCCGCTCGTCCACCGCTACGACCCGACCACCGACCGGTGGACCGACGTGGCCCCCCTGCCCCGCCCTGTGTCGCACGCCGAGCCTTCGACCTTCGCTGTGGACGGGCGCGCGATGGTCATCGGTGGACGCGATCACACGCAGCCCTGGAAACCCGAGGGGTACTGGCTCGAGAGCATCATGCTGTTCGATCCGGCCCGGGATCTCTGGATCACGCTCGACGACCTGCCCAAACCGTTGACGGGGCCCGCCGCGGCCGTGCTCGGACCGGACCTGATCGTCTCCGCCGGGGGGACGGGTCCCGGCGAGGTCCCGGTCACCGACACCTGGCTCCTGCCGTTCCACGATGCGTGGCGCCAGCGCCCGCCCCTCCCGGAAGCACTCGGCGAGGTCGCCGCGGGCGTCATCGGGCGTCATCTCTACGTCGTCGGCGAGGCAGCGAGCCACACCATGCGGTACGACCTCACCCGGGCTACGTGGTCGGAGCCTGGGACCGTGGCGCCCCGCCCGTTTGCCGGCGATCACCACGCGGCCGAAGTGGTGGGAGAGCGGCTGTACCTCTTGGGCGGCTTCGGCGCCGAAGGCCGCACCCAGATCTACGATCCGCGGGTGGATGGCTGGCGACTGGGCGCCCCCATGCCGTTCGCGGCGGGCTCCAGCGTGTCGGCCGTCATCGGAGGGCGGATCTACCTGGCGGGTGGCATCGTCGGCGACTCGACGACGCCGGAAGCGGCGGTCTATGACCCCACGCGCGACACCTGGCGTCGCATCGCGCCGATGCCGGCCGGGCGCAACCACGCCGCGTCCGCCACCGATGGGCGCCGGCTGTTCGTGTTCGGCGGGCGCGGGAAAGGCAGTGGGGATCGCAACGTGGTCGCCAATGGCTTTGCGGATGTGCAGATCTACGATCCGGCCACCGATCGGTGGAGCACGAGCGAGGATCCGCGCTCGGGAATTGCGCCGCTGCCCCAGGCGCGCGGCGGCACCGGTAAGGCGGTCTATCTTGCGGGCCGCTTCTACGTGCTTGGGGGAGAGACCCGGAACGGCCCGGGCGCGAACGCGGAGCGGGTCTACGCCCGGGTGGATATCTACGATCCGCGGCGAAACGAGTGGCGGCGGGGCCGTGACATGCCGGTACCGCGACATGGCATCTTCCCGGTCGAGGTTGCCGGCCGGATCTTCGTTGCCGGGGGAGGCACGAGGGCCGGTCGGGCTCGCTCTGCCGCGTTCGACTACTACACCCCGCCGGCTGCGGCGGACCCGAGATCGGGCATCGTCACCGCCGGGGCAACGCGAACGCCAGCAGCTCGCCGCCCTGCGCGCGGCTCACCGCAATGACGACGAACTGGCGTCCGCTGCGCGTCCGGTACGTCATCGGGTTCGCGTGGCCCCTGCCGCGGAACGGTGCTTCCCAGACCTGCCGGCCGGTGACCGCGTCCAAGACGTGCAGACTGGTGCTCCCGCCCGAGATGAACACCAGTCCCGCCCGCGTGACGGTGGCGCCGGACGTGCCCACCGAGCCGAGCGGCGGGAGGTCGAGCCCCCGTAACGCGGGGTGGTTGCTGAGCTCCGGCCAGTTCCCTACCGTCGCCTGCCACCGGTGTTCGCCGCTGGCGAGGTCAATGGCCGTCAGGGTGCCATAGGGCGGCTTGTTGATAGGCAGCTCCTGCTGACTGCTCGCGACCGCCAGCCAGCGCCAGCCGCGCTGCAGCAGGCCGATGTACGGTGCATCGACTGCGGAGTTCGGTGGTCCGGGCGACGCCAGCTTCACCAGCGTGGGCTGGTTGTTCGCCTTCACGAAGAGGAGCTGGCGCTCGGGATCATACGCGGCGCCGCCCCACGGTGCGCCCCCGATTCGGCCGGGCATCACCACGGTGCCGGCGATCGAGGGTGGCGAAAAGAGCGGGCCGAAGCGAGCGCCTCCCAGCATGGCGCGGACCGAGTCGCGCAATTGCGGCGTGAAGTCGATCAGGTCGGCTTCGGAAAACCCCTGATGCGCGAACGGTGCGGGACGGGTCGGAAACGGCTGCGTCGCCGCCGCAACCTCCCCCGGGACATCGCTGGCGGGGACGGCGCGCTCCTCGATAGGCCACACCGGCGCCCCGGTCACTCGATCGAACACGTACACGAACCCGGTCTTCCCCGCCACCGCCACCACGTCCTGCGCACGGTCGCCCTGGCGAACGGTGGCGAGGACCGGGGGGCCGGGCAGGTCGTAATCCCACAGCCCGTGGTGCACCGTCTGGAAGTGCCACTTCCGCTTTCCCGTCCGCACGTCGAGGCAGACCAGCGACTCCGAGAAGAGGTTGGCGCCGGGGCGCCGGCCGCCGTAGTAGTCGTTGCTGGCCGCAGCGACAGGCACGTACAGTAAGCCGCGCGCGGTGTCCACCGTCATCGGCGCCCACACGTTGGCATGGCCTGCGCCCGTGGTGCCCGCGCTCCAGCTCGCATAGCCCGGTTCGCGGGTCTGCGGAATGGTCCGGAAGACCCAGCGCGTGCGACCGCTCCGCGCGTCCAGCGCCACTACCGCGCCTGGCGGATCTCCGGGATGCGTCACGTCGTCGGAGACGCTGCTTCCAACGATGACGAGATCGTCGTAGACTGCCGGTGGCGACGTGTTGTCGACGTGGTTGGGGTCTCCGGACCACCCCATCACGCTCAGCAGATCCACTAACCCGCCCGCGCCGAACTCCGCTGCGGGCTTTCCGGTCGCGGCGTCGATCGCGAACATCCGCCCTCGCGAGGCGTGAAAGAGACGCCGGCCCGCCGCCCCGTTCCCGGACCATATCGCGAGCCCGCGATGCACGTAGCGGTGGCCGCTGCGTACTGCGCCCTCTTCATGCTCCCGCGGATCGAAGCTCCAGAGCTCCGCTCCGCTCTCCGCGTCGAGTGCGACGACCCGGTGGTTGGGCGTGGTCAGAAACAACGTGTCGCCGACCATGATGGGGGTCGTCTCGAACTTGCCGAGCGGGAGCTGTGAGCCATCGGGCGCCCGCCCTCGCCGCTCGGCGTTTCGCCAGCTCCAGGCGCGCTGCAGCTGCGCGACGTTGGAACGATCGATGTCGCTGAGTGGAGAGTATCGCGTGTTTGCCGGATCGCCGCCGTACGAGAGCCACTCCACCGGTGCGCCGTACGAATACGCGCGCGCACCGCGCGCGCCCCTCGCGGGCGCGCAGCCCGGGTGCGCCGCGGTAGGGACCGACCCCTCGCCCGACACCGCGATCCGGTAGAGGGTGCCGTCGCGGAGTGGTGCGAGCGGCGCGACGCCCGCCGATGCCACGAGCTCGCTCTCGGTGGGAAGATACGACCGCCACGCGAAAGCCTTGAACCAGGCCACGTACGCCTCGGGCTGCCCCAGCAAGGCCTGCCAGTCGGACGCAAAACCGGGCTCGAGCCGGCCGCTTTCGGGTCTGGTCCGCCGCGGCAGCAGGCGCACGCAGCGGCCCGTGAGGATGTAGACCGCGTCGGGCGCGTTGCTCCAGACGAGCGCGGTCGGCGGAAGCGCGCGCACGCGATCGAGCAGGGCCGACTGCCGCAATCCCCGCCTGGTATAGAAAAGACCGTCGCTGCTCACCGAGCGTGCCCAGCGCCCGGTGCTGACCGCGTGGGCACTCAGCAGCACCAGGACCGCGCCTCCGAGCGCCAGGGCCCGGGTCGGCACTGGAGCCGTCACGCGGAGAGCGATGAGTCCCATGGTCGCGATCACGAGCAG
>JBOHSN010000132.1:0-8069 GCA_050733215.1 Gemmatimonadales bacterium | reverse complement strand
AGCCCGACGAGCTTGTCTACAACTGCAAGGGAGGCGCCGCTTGCCCGTTTTTCCCAGTACCGACGATCGACTTGGCCTCCTGGCTCATCCTCGGGCTCGGCCTCCTCGTGGACGTCTAGGACTTTCGTGAAATGAAGGACGATCGCGTTGTCGAGTGTGAAGGCGTTTAGCTGAAGGGCGATCATCGGGACCGCGCGATTGAGAAGTCTGATGACGTTGAAGAATCTGGCGGTGATCTCCTCCGCGACGATGACGGCCTTGTGATCGTAGGCTGGATATCTCTCTCTTTCTAGATCCCAATACTCGATAGTACGGATGATGTGGCTCTCGTCTGTTGCGCCGAGCATGATCTCAACCTCGTAGCGGACCTCCTGATCGGGATCGTAGAGCACAAAGTCGATCCGGCCACCGGTGGGTTGGGGCTTCTCGCGCTTCAGTACCTGTACTTCGCCGAGCCCAAGGAGGGATGGGTCCTCGTCGATTCTGTCTTGGAGCCATCGCTCGTCGAGGGACAGAGAACGGAGGCGTACTGGTGTGGCCTTTCTGAGCTCGGGAGCCATAGGAATCAGCCTTGTGGACGCGGTCTAACGACTTGCGCATCAGCTGTAGGCCCTCATCCTACCGCCGGCACAATCCTACGCTTCCGCTGTTTGGCCTCGAGGGAGCTGGCGCCCGCGCGGAGGGCCGGCCCACTTCGGCCTGTCGGCTGCATGCGCGGGTTAGACAGCACGCTCGTGATGCTGGCCCCTGATGCCTCAGTGAGCGGACTCCGGCCCCTTCCGGGCAGCTTCACGGAAATAGGCGCTGAGTTCACACGTGGGTAACACAAGACCGCGCCCCCAGCGCCCGAGTGCGAGGAAAGTGCCGTCAGGGGAGAAAGCCGCATCACTCGAGTACTCGCCGGCCAAGCACCCCACTGAACCCAAGGTAGAGGCATTCACCAACTCATGACCTTCATCCGTGCCGATGACGATCCATGCACCATCTGGCGACCAGGCGAAGCCCCGATGTGCGCGCCACGTGGCTGCGGCGCGCGTCCGCTCGATCGATCCAGATATCGCGCTAATGATGCTGAGCCGCAGCTGTGGCTTTGATTCGCGGCGCTCCAAGAGAGCCAGCCGCTCGCCTGAGGGAGCCATGGCAAGCCCCTCAATGAACCCGAAGGAGTCGCCGAGCGTACGGCGGGTCCCGCGGTCAAGCGGCCACTCTCGCAGCTCGATGCGGCAGGGTGGCTGAGTTGGCGCAGCCAGCCTCTTCACGTTGACAGCGAAGGCCCAATGTCGGCGGTCCACAGTGTGTCCTGCACGCCCGAGCATGGCAGTGGCATGTTGCTCCGAGTATTCGACGGCTAGGTCCTCGACTCGGCGCACGCGTAGTACTCCGCTGGTACAGGCCTCCACGAGGTGTGCATCTGTCGGACCAGTCAGGAGCGGCGAGTCATCCGCAGTATCGCTCATCGGAGCAAGACGGCTCAAAGGCTGACCCGTTGCCACCTCCGACACGACAATTGCCCCTGTGGTACTACGGACCGCGAACCAGCGGTCGGAGCTATCGAAGGTCACGTACGCTGGATGGGGGAAGTGCCAGTCCGAGCGCCTGATCTCCCGTCGCTCAGCGACGCTGAACAGCGCCACGCGCCGCCCTACCTGACCCAGCAGCTTGCCGCTGGGCGAGAAGGCGACATGGTTCGCGGCACCAAGCCGAAAACCCGGGGCTCTCAGGCGCAATTAGGACTCCTTCGTGCTGTCTAACGATCTACGCTTCAGCTGCGGGCGACTCGCCCGTGATTCCGAATTCTACGTTCCGCTAAAACGAGCGCGCCCGGCAGCTGCAAGCGTGGGTTAGGCAACATCCGCAAAGATGCCAGGTTACGGTTTTCCCAAGATGGCCAGGACCTTATCTCTGAGCTTCACCAGTAAGCTAGAGTCACAAAGCTGAAAAAGGTCATTCCAAACCATAGCGGTCGCGAGGCTGTACATCGAGGCAAAGACCAACATCTGTGGTACCAGGCGATCGTCGTGAAGCTGGATCACCGGTTGAGCATAAGTGTGCACCAGCGAGGGTGGGCTGCCGTGTGCGACGTTTGACAGGTAGGCATAGTTGTCCCGGTAAGAGCCCTTTGGCTCACCAGCAGCCAAATCGGACTCTTCCAGCGCGTCGAATATCTGGCCAAAGTTCGGGCCCCACTGCTTACGATCGGCTCCGAAGTCATTGCCGTAGGTCGCGAGTACCGCTTCCCAAGCGTCACGCTCAGCCTGTGGAATCCGGTCCTTTAGATCGGTCGGCCATTTGTGCCAAAGGAATGCCAGAAACATTCCCGCACGGCGGCGGCGGACGTCTTCCGAGGAGTCTCTTGCGATCCAAATCGCCTGGACGCATAGCTCGAGCAGGCGTCGAATTACTGTAGCTGCGTCCTCGACGAGTGCAAGCGTGGCAAGTTCGTGCATGCTAACGTGCGACTTGAAAGCCTGCGTAAAGAGCATGTCGACCGCGCGGTGCACGATATCAGCCAAGTAACGAGGGCGACTCACCAGGCTTTCCAGAACAGTCGTGACCTCCCCGTGCACGCCGAGCTGAGCTGGGTACTTATCGGCGATTCGCTTGCGAAACTCTTCGGGAGACGGAATGAGGTCAGCCATTATCGGGTGACGTGAGGTGGGGGCGCACCTAGCGATGGCGCAGAGCGGCGGCTCAGCAGCCGGGCCAGTGAGAAGCGAGGAGCCCCTCACTACGAGGCTGCAGCTGGTCTCCGTGAACCTTCGCAGCCGTCATTTCTGCTCGTGCCCGTTCGAATAGGGTCCACGAACCGACCGCCCGGCGAACACGCCCGGCTGAATGAGCCCGTCCCGAACGACCAGGACTCCATTGATCAGAACGTAGCGCACACCCTCCGACGGCTGGGTCGGCTTTCCGAACGTCGCGCGGTCGATGATCCGGTCGGGGTCGAACACTACGATATCTGCGTCCGCACCTTCGCGAAGGCGGCCCTTCTTGGCGAGGACGGGAGCACGGCCTTCCAGCCGCTGCGCAATCATGAGCGACATCTTGCGAAGCGCGCCCATCATCGACAGCGCGCGTCGCTCACGGACGTAGTGGCCCAGCACCCGTGCATGAGTGCCGGAAGCCCGCGGATGGCCATGTCCCTGCTCGTCGAGGTACGCGCCGCTCACGATCATGGTGAAGGGACTTGCCACCGCCTCGGTCACCAAGGGCTCGATGTGGTCGTTGTGCACGATGACTTGACCATCCTGCTCGCGGTAGCGGGGATAGGTCTCGCGAGTCAGACGCTCGCCGGTGACCATCCACTCGAGGTCACGGAACCACTCGTCAGGCCAGGTCCGCCAATCCTCGGAATCCACAACTCTGATGTGCGAGACATTCGAGGTATAGGGGAAAACTTCGGCCGTCAGGTCCAGCCCCTGCGCCCTCGCCTCTTCCACGATGCGCAGCAGGCGACGTGTGTGTGGACCACCACTGGCCTGGATGTGAACGATGCAGAGTCCGGCACCCGTGACGGCAGCTGCCCCGATCAGCTCGGTCAGGAACCGGGGCATGTCGTCGACGTACCAGTTCCCAGTTTCCCGGGGAGGGGCCCACACGACGGCACCGGCGCGCCTCGCCGCACGGAACGTCTCCAACGTCTCCCATCCGGACGCAGCGGGCGTTACGTTGGTGAGCGAGACCGCCAGCGCCCCACGGGCAAGACCCCTTTCAATATTCCGCCGGATCTCCTGGATCTCGGCGTCGGTGGCGACGCGGTGCATGGCGTCACCTGGGGATCCCGGAAGCCCCGGGTCGCCCATCAGGGCTCTCCGGATCCGCTCGTGGCCGACCGCGACGCCGAAGTTCGTCACCGCCTTCCCCTCACGTCCCGCGTACCAGCGGTCCACATCGTCGGTGCCGATCCACAACTCGAGGGTGGTCGTGACACCGTCGAGCACTTGCACCTGTGCATACGCCCGCGGCAGCTCCCACACGACGTCGATGAACCCCGGGGCAACAACGAGCCCTGTCGCGTCGATCACAGCGCGGCCGGTGAGAGACCGGGTACCGATGTCCCCGATAACTCCGCCGCTGACACCGATGTTCGCAACGGAGTCAAAGCCGGACTCCGGATCCATCACGCGGCCGTTGCGGATGACGACGTCGTAGACAATTGATTCGACCGGAGCGTGTTCGGGCGGTTGAGGTGACCCGCCCGCGCACGCAGCCGCAAGGCAGGCGGCGAGCGAGGCCGTTGCCATTGCAGCAACCCCAGAATGGATTGGCATCACGCTTTCGCGGGTGTTCGCCCCCATAAGCCCACGGGACAATCTCACGATTCTGGCCGCCTAACGAACTGCGCATCAGCTGCGGGCGGCCAGCCCCGCCGATACGAATTCTATGGTCCTTTGGTCACGCGACCGAAGTGGGTCGCCGCCAGGCGGCCCGCTCGGGAGCGCCCGCCAGCTGCATGCGCTGGTTAGGCGGCGCCGATTCCTAGCACCTCTCGCCTGGAGACCCGAAGGGGTGACAAACCAGAGCGTCGTTGCCGGAGTTCACGTTCTTGTTGTACGATGCGATCTGGGCAGGAGCCTGCGCGTCTGTCATAGGAATGGAGCTTGCCGCCTTGCTGCGGTCGGCCCAGAAGTGTACGAAGCACACGGTCTTGCCGCCACAAAGGTTGCGACCAATGTTGAGGCAACTCTGCTTAGCCACGTCGCCGGGAGTGCCCTCCACGTCTACGACCACAAAGTAGGTCCCGAGATCGCTGCGGCGACCAGGGTGAAAGCCTATCTCCTCGAAAGTGATGGCGACAGGAAGTTCGGAGCCCTTGTAATTGCGCTTGCTGGCGTCTGGACGCCGAGTCGCAAGCGCCGACCAGAGTGGAAAGGAAGATCGCGATGATTATGCGCATCTCATTTCCTCCGTGGCCTCGGTTTGGCGCCGCCTAACGCATGTTGAGAGCGCGCCCCCTGCTGCTACCATGGAATCTGCCCAGACCCATGGACCCCAGCAGCAAGGAGCGGCTCTCATGAAACGGACGACCAAGTATGTCGGGCTGGATGTCCACCAAGCAAGCACCGTGGCGTCGGTGCGGGAGGAGGGCGGGCGGGTGATCGCGCGCAGCGTGCTGCCGACCGACGGCCACGCCCTCACCGAGTTCGTCCGCGGGATGCGCGGGGCGGTGCACCTCACCTTCGAGGAAGGCACCCAGGCGCAGTGGGTGCACGACCTGCTGGCCCCGCTCGTCGATCGGGTCGTCGTCTGCGATCGCCGGGGGGCGCCGCGCCAGGGGAACAAGGGCGATCAGGTCGATGCCGACGCGCTCTCGGAGCTGCTCCGCCGCGGCGGGCTGCGCGCGGTCTATCATGGCAGCGCCCACCACGCGACGCTGAAGGAGCTGACCCGCACCTACCGGAATCTGGTCGAGGACGCCACGCGCGTGATGCTCCGGCTCAAAGCGGTGTTCCGCGCCCGTGCGATCGCGACCCGCGGGACCAAGGTGTACCAGGTCCGGGAGCGCGCCCAGTGGCTCGCCCAGCTGGCAGAGCCTGGGGCTCGCTTCCGGGCGCAAGTCCTCTACGCCGAGCTCGACCGGCTGCGGGCGCTGCGTCCCAAGGTCAAGGCGGCGATGCTCGCCGAGGCCCGGCGGGATCCGGCCTGGGCCGTGTTGCGGACGATCCCCTACCTGGGGCCGGTGCGCGTGGCCCTGCTGCTGGCCACCATGGGGACGCCGTGGCGGTTTCGCACTAAGCGGCAGCTGTGGGCCTATGCGGGGCTGGCCGTGGTCACTCACTCCAGCGCCGACTACCTGGTCGTCGGGAGTCAGGTGGTGCGGCGGCGCCGCGCACCGCGGACGCGGGGCCTGAATCGCAATCACAACCGCGTGCTCAAGGACGTGTTCAAGAGTGCGGCGACGGCTGCCACGGCGCGGCCGGGGCCGCTGCAGGAGTTCTACCACCGCCTGATCGCTCAGGGCATGCGGCCGGAGCTCGCGCGGGTGACGCTCACCCGCAAGCTTGCGGCCCTGACACTCCGGCTCTGGAAGCGAGGAGAGCGCTACGATCCGACCCAGCTGACGACACCAGCGCGCTAGCGCCGGTCCTCGAGGGCGACGAGGGGACGTTCCTCTCCACGGCGGCTCCCAGGACCCGGACGAGGGTGCGGAGGACAGTCTCGCAAATACTAGTGCGCCCGGCCCGCAGTCCAGCCGAGGCACTCGCCTAACTCTAGGCCCCTCCGCAGAACCCGAAGAGGCGTCAGGCCGGCCCCCGGCCGAGCCTCAGATAGAACTATGGTTCGCGCGCGCGCGACCCTCCATGCTGGCCTAAGCGTTCGGTCGGACCGGAAGCTCACCCGAGGAGCGAACGATGCGGAAGCAGACTGCCCCGCGGAACCACCGTCACGCCTCGTCCTGCCACCCATCGGGGCTGACTGCCCTGGGCCCGAACCCTCAGCAATCAGCGACGGCGGAGTGCGACCTGGACAGTCTCTCTCATAGAACGGATGGCGCATCAGCTGCGGGCGGCAAGCCCCGCCGATACGAACTCGATGGTCCACCCCGCGCCGGCGCTCCGACGTGGCCGGGCGCTTCCCACAGGAGCGCCCGCCAGCTGCATGCGCTGGTTAGGCCGTGCCGGGTTCGAGAGTTACGGCCTCCGAGACGACGCGGTCTTCCCCGGGTACACGGCGCTCCTGGAGCGTGACCTCTCGCCAGTAGCGACGCGGATTCCCGCACATGAAGCAGGAGCACGGCTGGCGTGTTCGCGCCAACCGCCCTCGCGGCCGCGGCTTGCCCCGCGCGTAGCCACCGTAGTAGACCTCGACCCGACGCTTCATGCGCCAGGCGTGATGACGACGCCATGCCCGGGACCGGCTCACTTGCGGAGTCCCTCCGGATAGCGCTCCTGAGCGAAGAAGCGCTTCCCGTCCTTTGAGAACGTCCAGACGTTGCTCACGGCTCGGAGGACGGGAAAGACGTCCGCCGCAGGAGTAACGCGCACGGCCTCGCGGGCGCGGCGTCGGGCCTTTCGGTTTGCGAGGCGCTTGTCGAGCTTCTCGCTGCGCGCGTTCGTGATGCCTGCGATAGCGGTCTTCTTACGAGATCTGCTCATCAGGTGCTCAATTTGGCGCAATGCTTGGGCATCGGCCTAACGGATCGCGCATCAGCTGCGGGCAGTGCGAGCCAGCGGTACACAAACCAACGCCTCCACAGCGGCCGAGCGGAGGCTCGCGAGCACGCGAGGCCGAGCCCCACGACGGCCCGTCAGCTGCATGCGCTGGTTAGGCCGCACACAGCTGGACGAGGCTCGCTCCGAAACCGCGAGTCGGCCTGGCGCGTAGAGCGCCTCATCACCCGACGGCCATGAGCTCATGACTCGACTCCGCGCCTACGCATGCCATGTGCTCCTGCTGAGCATGGCCCTGCTGCCCGCCTGCAGCGCCGATATGGACCGCCCGCGGCAACTCGCAGCCCGCGACTCGAGCGAGATCGAGGGCGCGCGGGCAGCCTACGTGCGCGCCTGGCTCAAAGACGACACCGCCGGGGTCTTGGCCACGCTGGATGCCGAGGCTGTGCTGCTCCCTCCCGCTCACCTCCCCGTCACCGGGCATCGCGCCATCCGAGCGTTCTGGTGGCCGACTGATGGCTCTCGCACCACCATTACGGCCTTTGAGTGGACGTTGGACGAGTTGGCCGGCACACCGGACCTCGCCTTCACCCGTGGCGCTTCCACCGTCGCTTGGCGCTACGAAAAAGATACGGTGCGTAACGAGCAGACCACCCGCAATACCAACCTGACCATTCTGGCACGCGCGGCCGATGGCCGCTGGCGGATCCTCCGGCAGATGTGGGGACCGCCACTACCGCGGTAGATCGAATCCGCCCGACACGCTGCACCGTCCACCGGGCCGGCGAGCGAAGGACCGTCCACCGTGCGGGCGAGCGTTCGCCTGTGCGGCCTAACGGCCCGCGCATCAGCTGCAGGCGATGATGTTCGCGCCCGCACAAATCAAGGCTTCCTCTGATCGGCCTCTCGGAGCCTCGCGCCCGAGCGGAGCTTCGGCCCACTTCGGCCTGTCGGCTG
>JBOHSN010000131.1:0-8106 GCA_050733215.1 Gemmatimonadales bacterium | reverse complement strand
ACCATGAGTTAAAGTGGAACACCAGCTTGGGGACCACCAGCCTCCAGCAGTTTCGAGATCGGGCCTTCACGGCAACGCTTCGCTCCCGGTCGGTTCAAGCAGTTTCTACGGTGTTGCGATCGCTCGCGCGCGCACCTTCCGCGAAGGGCCGCCGCGCGCAATATTCTCGCGTCTCATGGCGACCATTCTCTGCGTCGACGACGACCCCTCCGTCGGGGTCGTCCTCGAGCACACCCTCACCCGGATCGGGCATCATCCGCTGCTCGTCGCCAGCGTGGACGAGGCGATGAAGGCCATGGACCGGATCATGGTGGATCTGGTGATCGCCGACTACGTCATGCCCAGGCGCACCGGGCTCGACCTGCTCCGGACGCTGGAGAACGAGGGGCACCGGATTCCCGTCATCATCATGACGGGATACTCCAGCATCGAGGACGCGGTCACCTCGATGCAAAGCGGCGCAATCGACTATCTCATCAAGCCGATCCGCGCCGAGACCCTCGAGATTGCGGTGACGCGGGCGCTCGAGCAGGTGCGGCTCCGGCGGGAGAACGACGAGCTTCGGAGCGAGGTCGAGAAGCTTCGCTCTCAATCGAGAGCCGGCGGAAGCGGGGTGCTCAACCTCGAGGAGCTAGAGCGGATGGCCATCAACCGCGCGCTCAAGGCCACCGGAGGCAATCGCACCCGGGCGGCCAAGCTGTTGGGGATCAGCGAACGCACCTTGAGAAACAGGTTGAATGGTCCGAAGGCGATGATGGGCGGAGCGTAGGCGGCCCTCGCTTAGCGCCGCTCCTTAACCCAGCGGTCGATCTTCTCCGCCAGCATCGGCAGCGGGATCGTCCCGTCCTCCAGCACCGCCTGGTGGAACGCGCGGATGTCGAACTGCCGGCCGAGCGCCCGCTCCGCCTCGGCACGGATACGCCCGATCTCGGCGGCGCCGACGGTGTATGACGCGACACTCGGGCGAGCCGACCGCGGGGACGGCGATCGCGTCCCGAGCGGCCGCCAGGCTGTCCTCCAGCCGCTGCCAGCGGGCGACGGCCGCAAGCGAGTTGTCCGAGAGGCGGTCCGCCGGGGCGTCGGCGAGCCCGGAGAACGCGGCCTGCTCGGGGAAGAACTCGTAGATGCCAGCGACGTAGCGGTCGGCGAGGACAGTGACGGGCGAGGCTTGTGCGGCGAGCGTGAACGGAGTGAGCGCGAGGGCGACGGCGAGCCGGACGGTGGCGGCGAGGGCGCGGTCGAGCGACGGCCGGGTGTCGGACACGAGCAGAAGCATACCGTCAGCCGCACGGGTCGGGTAGACTGCGAAGTACATTAGCTTGCTGAACGATGCTGTTCTGGCTCCTCCTCCTCCTCATCATGGCCATTCTGTGCGCCGGCCTCGGCGCGGCGTTGTACGGCGCCCGCGTCCGCGCGCACCGTGCCGCCGCGCAGCTCCGCGACCATCTCGCGCTTGCGCCGCTCGCCGTCATCGAATGGGGACCGGAGTGGCGCATCGTTCGCTGGGAGGGAGAGGCCGCGCGGATCTTCGGCTACCCGGCGGCGGACGTGCTGGGCCGGCGACTCGCCGATACCGGCCTCGTTCACCCGGATGACGTCGCTGCGGTCGCCGAGGTGGGCGCCGAGCTCACCCGGGGCCGCCGGCGCATCGTCGTGTCCAGGAATCGCAACGTCACCCGCGACGGCCGCACCATCCACTGCGTGTGGCACAACTCGGTCGCCCTCGACGGCGACGGCAACGTGGCGTCGATGCTCTCGTTCGTTGTGGACGTCACCGCTCAGCACGAGCGCGAGGCCGAGCAGCAAGCCGCCGCGGCCGCGCTGGCGGAGAGCGAGCGGCGGTATCGGTCGCTGGCCGAGGCCGGCCCCGGCTTCGTCTGGGCCACGGATGCGGCCGGCCGGCCGACGTACGTGAACCCGGCCTGGGAGGCGTACACCGGCGCCGTACTGGCCGACGCCCAGGCCGGAGGATGGGACCGATTCCATCATCCCGACGACCTCCAGCGCCTGGCCGACGCATCGGCGCGAGCGGCCGACACGGGCACGCCGTTCGATGGGGAGTTCCGCTACCGGCGCCACGACGGCGTGTACCATTGGTTTCTCAGCCACGCCGTGCCCGTGCGCGACGCGAGCGGCCGCGTGTCGGCCTGGATCGGGACCAGCATCGACATTGACGAGCGAAAGGCGCAGGACGAACGGGTGCGGTGGCAGGCGGGCCTGCTCAACGCGACGTACGACGCCGTGGTCGCCTGGGCGCCGGACCGCAGCATCGTCTTCTGGAATCAGGGAGCCGAGCGGCTCTATGGATGGCGCGCCGCCGAAGCGGAAGGATGCAACATCCAGCATCTGCTCCGGACCCGGGGTGGCGACGGAAGCTCGATGGCCGACGTGCTCCGCGCCCTCCACCGCGAGGGTCGCTGGACGGGTGAGCTCCGGCAGTGGACGCGCAACGGGCGCGAGGTGACGGTGGCCGCCCGGCTCGTGCTGCTCCCCCGTGCCGGGGCGGAGCCGCTGGTGCTCGAGGCGAATCGCGACGTCACTGAACAGCGGCTGGCCGAGGAGCAGCTCCGCCGCGCCCAGCGGCTCGAGGCGATCGGGCGGTTGGCGGGCGGGGTGGCCCACGAGACCAACAACCAGATGAGCGTCGTGCTCGGCTTTGCCAGCTACGTGGCGCGAGGCGACAACCTGACGCCGCAGCAGCGGGGCGATCTCGATGAGATCTGTCGTGCCTCCGAGCGGGTCGCAACCCTCACGCGCCAGCTCCTGGCGTTCAGCCGGCAACAGGTGCTCAAGACCGAGGTGCTCGACCTCGTCGCCGAGGTGCGCGCCGCGGCCGCCCTCCTCGGCCGGCTGCTCGGCCCCGGGATCCGTCTCGTCGTCGAGACGCCGCCGAGCCCGCTCTGGATCCGCGCGGACCGCACCCAGTTCTCCCAACTGCTCGTGAATTGCGGGGTGAACGCGAGAGACGCGATGCCGGACGGCGGGACGCTGACCATCGCGGCGGCGCCGGTCGCGACCATGCGGCGAGGCCGGCTCGGTGTCGGGTTCACCGACCGCGGGATCGCCCTCCTCACGATCCGCGACACGGGAGCCGGCATCGCGCCCGACATCGCGGAACGGATCTTTGAGCCGTTCTTCACCACCAAGCGCGTGGGCGAAGGCACCGGCCTGGGCCTCTCGGTGGTCGAGGGGATCGTCGCGCAGAGCGGCGGGGACCTGTGGGTCGAGACCGCGGTCGGCCGCGGCACGTGCTTCAGCTTCGGTTTTCCAGGCGAGCCGGAGCCGGCGGCGAGCCCGGGACTCCCGGCGGTGGTGGCCAAGGCCCCGCGAGGGGAAGGGACGATCCTCGTGGTCGAGGACGAAGTCAGCGTTCGCGCGATGATGGTGAGGGCGCTGACCGAGGCGGGCTACACCGCGCTGCTCGCCGAGCACGGAACCGCGGCGCTCGAGACGCTGCGAACGACCAACGGGGCGGTGCTCCTGGTGATCGCCGACTACTCGATGCCGGTGATGGATGGGGCCGGCCTGGCGGAGGCGCTCGCGGAGCGGTGGCCGGCGCTGCCGTTGCTCATCGTGTCCGGCCACCCGGCGGAGGTGGTCGCGGGCCGGCGCGCCCCCGCCATCGCCGCGTCGTTTCTTCAGAAACCGTTCTTGCCCGAGACTCTGCTGCGGCGCGTTCGCGAGCTGACGACGCCGGGCCGGTCATCCTAGGACGGCGGAGCGCGGGACGGCGGAGCGCGGGAACATGCGCGCGCCGGTACCACGATGTGGCCGGTTCGTTACGCTGTCGCTTGACGGCGGCGGCTGGGACGGGAATGTTAGAGCATCTACCCCGGACATCCATGAGACCGTCAGACGAGCAGCGCTTGCGCCGCGACCGCATCAACGTGTCAGGCGACCAGCCGTTCCCCCGGTATACCCCGGTGGACGGGTCGGAGGCGGCCGTGTCGGCGGATCCCGGCGGGCCGGTCGTGCTGGTGGTGGACGACGAGCCCCAGGTCCGGTTGATCATGGCGCGCCAGCTCGCCGCGGGCGGTTACCGGGTGCTCGAGGCCGGGAGCGGGGAAGAGGCGCTCGCCCTGCTGGCGACCGTCTCGATCGGCGTGGTCGTGACGGACACCTGCATGCCGGGCGGGATCTCCGGCGTCGAGCTCATCCGCCGTATCCGGGCGACATATCCCGGCCCGCCGATTCTCCGCATCTCCGGCGTGCAGGCGAGCCGGTTCGACGACGATCCGCCGCCCGTCGACGTGCCATTCCTCGCCAAGCCCTTCTCCATGGACGAGCTGCTCGCCCGGGTGCAGGCCGCGCTCGCCCACTCGGCACCCTCGGGCGCCTGAACCCGCGGGCGGGCTAGGCCGATCTGGTGTCGGGGTCCGCCTCGGCAGCCGGCCGCACGGCGTCCAGCATCTCACGCACCTTGCGGGCGAGGCTCTCGGGGGAGAAGGGCTTCTGCTCGAACGGGGCGCCCGCGTCGAGCAGCCCACGCTGCACCACATCTTCTCCGGTGTATCCCGACATGAAGAGCACCGGCAGCGCGGGCGCCACCCGGGTGAGCCGCTGCGACAGCTCCCGGCCACCCATCATCGGCATCACCACGTCGGAAAGGACCAGGTTCACGGTTCCGGGATTCCCCTCGACGTAGGCGAGCGCCTCGCCGCTGGTCCGGGCCTCGACCACGCGATAGCCGTGCTCGGTGAGGCACCGGACCGCGAGGCCGCGGACCATCGCCTCGTCCTCGACGACCAGAATGGTCTCCCCGGCACCCTGCAGGTCGCCGTTGGTGGCCCCGGGCCGCACCGCCGGCGCGGGGAGAGTCGCTTCCGGGAGGTAGATCTTGAAGGTGGTGCCCCGGCCCGGCTCACTGTACGCCCAGACGAACCCATCGCTCTGCTTCACGATCCCGTACACCGTGGACAGCCCGAGGCCGGTGCCCTGGCCCACCGGCTTCGTGGTGAAAAACGGCTCGAACATCCGGGCCTGCACCTCGGGACTCATGCCGCAGCCGGTGTCCGACACCGCGAGGAGCACGTACGGGCCACCGGGCACCGTGACGAGCTCGTGCCGCCCGGCGTAGTCGGCATCGATCATCACCCGGTCGGTCTCGATCGAGAGCCGGCCCCTGCCTTCGATGGCGTCACGCGCGTTCAGCACCAGGTTGACCAGGACCTGCTCGAGCTGGCCGCGGTCCACCCGAACCCGCCCGGCGCCGTTCCGGAGCCGAAGCACCAGCTCGTGATCGTCGCTCAACGAGCGGCGGAGCATGCGCTCGATGCCGGCGATGACCGGATTGACCTCCAGCACCTCGGGGCGGCGGAACTGCTGGCGGGTGAAGGCGAGAAGCTGGCGGGTGACGTCGGCGGCGCGGTTGCCGGCCTTCATGATCTCTTCGACGTCCGCCCGCCGGGGATCGTCCAGCTCCAGGCCACGGAGCAGGAAGCTGCCGAAGCCGATCACGCCGGTCATCATGTTGTTGACCTCGTGGGCGACACCGCCCGCGAGCTGACCGGCCGCCTGCATCCGTTCCGCCCGGCGGAGCTGCTCGTCCACCCGCTTCCGCTCGGTCACGTCGCGCCAGATGCCGCGCACCATGACTGGATTGCCGTCCTTGATCACCGAGCTGGCGCTGCCCTCCACCGCGATGGCGCTGCCGCCGCGGGTCAGGAACGCCAGGTCGAGATGGCCGACGGTTTCGCCGGCAAGCACGCGCGCGTAGGCGTCGGCCAGGGAGGCGTACTGTTCGGGCTGCACGAGGTCGGCCAGGCGCATGCGCCGCAGCTCCTCGTCCGAATAGCCGGTGGCGTCGTGCCAGGCGCGGTTCACGTACACGAACGACCCGCCCAGGTCGGTCATGCAGACCAGGTCGCTCGCGTTGTCGAAGAGGTCGCGGTAGCGTGCCTCGCTTTCCCGGAGCGTGTGCTCCGCGTGCTTCCGCTCGTCGATGTTCACCGCGCTCAGGCAGACGCCGATGACCTGGCCCGCGTCGTCCACGATCGGCACGTCGCTGGTCTCGAACCACCGGAGCTCGCCCTCGAGGTCCGGGATGGCCCACTCGCGCCGGTGGACCTCGCCTTCCTGCGCGGCCGTCAGCGTCGCCGACGTCCCCGGGAGGAACTCGCTGATCCGCTCGCCTTCCCGGAGCCGGCGGCCCCGGAGCTTCCTGAGCCACTCGTCCGCGGTCCGGTTGAACGCCTGCACGGTCCCCTTCCGGTCCACCAGCACGAAGCATTGGAGACTGTTCTCGAAGATCGCCCGCAGGTTGGCCTCGGACCGGCGGAGGGCGCTTTCGGAGCGGGCCCGCTCGGCCTGGAGCCGCTGGCGGGCAAGTGCCGCCTCGATGGCCGGCCCGATGCGGGAGAGGTTTCCCTTGAGCAGGTAGTCGTCCGCGCCGGCCTTCATGCAGCCGACCGCGGTCTCCTCGTTCACCGACCCGGTGACGATGAGGAGCGGCGTGCTCGGCACCCGCTCGCGGGCGAGCGCCAGCGCCGTCATGCCGTCGAACCGGGGAAGGGTGTAGTCGGAGAGGATGACGTCGGGCGCGAACTCGTCGAGCGCCGAGAGGAACGCCTCCCGGGTTTCCACCCGGCGCGCGGTGAAGGGGATGCTTGCGCGGCCGAGCTCGTACTCCATGAGCTCGGCGTCCATCGGCATGTCTTCGAGTATCAGGATCCTGAGCTGATCCGATGGCATGCACCGGCCCGGGCACGAGGGGCTGCCGGCGCTGGTAGGAGGCACAACGCCGCACAACTACCTATAATGTGTGGGACGGAGCATCGGTAGGTCGCGATTGCCCGGCACATCCTGTGACGGAAATCACAGACCCCCCGGCCGCTGAAATCAGATTAGGGAAGATTCCCCGATTCAACTCGCCACATCTGGAGTCGGCATGCCCAGCCCAACGGCAACCGAAAATGGCCGTACGGCCGCCAACGGTCGCCCCAAGCGCGCCACCGGCAAGGGCGGCTCGAAGAAGTCCTCCCCGCTGCCCCGCCCCCGCATCGCCGGTGACACGCTGGACACCGAACAGCTGCTCGCCGTCCTCACCGCGGTGCGCCGGGGCGACTTCACCGCCCGGATGCCCCGGACCCATACCGGCGTCGCCGGCAAGATCTCCGATACGCTGAACGAGATCATCGAGCTTCAGGAGGAGCAGGCCTCGGAGCTGGAGCGGGTGGCCAAGGCGGTCGGCAAGGAGGGGCGGATCACCCAGCGCGCGAGTCTCCGGAACGCCGCGGGCTCCTGGAGCAACTCGGTCGCGTCGGTGAACACCCTGATCGCCGACCTGGTCCAGCCGACCAGCGAGGTGGCCCGCGTGATCGGCGCGGTGGCCAAGGGCGACCTGTCGCAGACCATGTCGCTCGAGATCGAAGGGCGTCCCCTGATGGGCGAGTTCCTCCGGATCGGCCGCACGGTGAACACGATGGTGGACCAGCTCGGCTCGTTCGCCTCCGAGGTCACCCGCGTGGCCCGCGAGGTGGGCACCGAAGGGAAGCTGGGTGGGCAGGCGCGGGTGAAGGGCGTGGCAGGCACGTGGAAGGACCTGACCGACTCGGTCAACTTCATGGCCGGCAACCTGACGGCGCAGGTCCGGAACATCGCCCAGGTCACGACGGCCGTGGCCAACGGCGACCTCTCCAAGAAGATCACGGTGGACGTGCGGGGCGAGATCCTGGAGCTCAAGGACACCATCAACACGATGGTGGACCAGCTCAACTCGTTCGCCTCCGAGGTGACCCGCGTCGCGCGGGAAGTGGGCTCGGAAGGCAAGCTGGGCGGTCAGGCCAACGTGAAGGGCGTGGGCGGCGTGTGGAAGGACCTGACCGACAACGTGAACTTCATGGCCGGCAACCTGACGTCCCAGGTGCGCAACATCGCCGAGGTCACGACGGCGGTGGCCCGCGGCGAGCTGGACAAGAAGATCACGGTGGACGTGAAGGGCGAGATCCTGGAGCTCAAGAACACCATCAATACGATGGTGGACCAGCTCAACTCGTTCGCCTCTGAAGTGACCCGCGTGGCGCGCGAGGTGGGCACCGACGGCAAGCTCGGCGGCCAGGCGAATGTGAAGGGTGTCGGCGGCACCTGGAAGGACCTGACCGACTCGGT